>CAZVZZ010000007.1:0-34464 GCA_964631505.1 uncultured Cytophagia bacterium | reverse complement strand
AACGCCTGCTCTGGAATGGCGAGAAGATGGAAGTGACGAACATTCTCGAAGCGAACCAATTCGTGAAGCGCGAATATCGGCAGGGTTGGAGTTTGTAAGCCGCTTCGGTGGTGGATAAAGGTGTAACTCGTAAAAAGTTGAAAATTAGGAAAGGAATCGCACATGCAGAAAACTCTCAAACTCGGAATGGTTGGCGCCGGCTTTGTGGCCAATTTTCATGCCCGCGCGCTGATGCAAGTGAGAGGCGTGGAAATCGCGGGCATCTCTGCAAAAGCAAAAGCCGAAGAACTCGCGAAAATGGTGCAGGCCAATCGGTTGGGCGACGGGGTTGTCTATCCGAGCGTCGCCGAAATGGCCAAGCACGTTGACGCCATCGCGGTTTTTACGCCCAACTTCACGCGCGTCGAGATCATCGAGGAAATCGTTGACGCCGTCAAGAAAGGCGCGGCGTTGAAGGGATTGATTTGCGAGAAGCCTTTGGCGCGCAACATGAAAGAAGCGCGGCGCATCGTCGAACTGGTGAATGAAGCCAAACTCAAGACGGCTTATTTTGAAAATCAAATTTTCATGAAACCGATCCGCACGCAGCTCGCACAACTCGCGCCGCAGCAAAAAACCATGGGGCCGCTCACGCTTACGCGCTCAGCGGAAGAACACGGCGGGCCGCACGAGGGCTGGTTTTGGGATCCGACGCGGCAAGGCGGCGGCGTGCTTTTGGATATGGGCTGCCACAGCATCGCGGTGGGATGGTACTGTCTCACGCCGCTGGGTAAATCGCCGACGTTTTTGCGGCCGGTTTCCATTTCGGCGGATTGCTCGCTGTTGAAATGGGGACAAAAACCGTGGCGCGAAAAGTTGATGCAAAAAATGGGCGTGGATTACAGCAAAACCCCGGCGGAAGATTTTGCCACCGGCATGGTGACGTTCAAAAATCCCGAAACCGGCCAACACGTGAAAGCGCAGTTCACCGACTCGTGGATGTTTGAGAAGCAGGGTTTGCGGTTGTTCATGGACGGCATGGGTCCGGGTTATGCGTTTGAAGTGAACACGCTCAATTCATCGCTGCAAGTTTTCATCGGCGATATCGCTGCCGAAGCGGTTGCGGATGCGGAAACCGCGCTGGAGAAAGCAACGGCTTCGCGCGGCTTGCTCGCGGTGCAGTACAATGAACCGGATTTGTACGGCTACACCGACGAAAACGAAGATGCCGCGGCGGCCTTTTTCGCGGGGCGCGATGGTTTGTTGCCGCTGAGCTACGGCCTCGAAATTACCAGGCTGTGCATGGCCGGTTACATGTCCGCCGAGCGCAAAAAAACGATTGATCTCACCGATCCGGCGATTTTAAAAGATCTCGAGACCTACGTGCCGCTGATTCAACAGGGCCGCGGCGCGGAGGTGTTGTTTTAAAACGCTAAAGTTAAGCAGTCGGGCTTGGCCAGGACATGTTAATAATTGTGCAAAATCATGGTGACCAAGTCCGACTCGTTGCGACGATGGGGAAAATTTAACTTCTTTGCGCTCAGGTATTTGTTGTATTTTACGGCGATGTTGTATTATAAAATACGAAAAACTTCTTAAAAGAGCATTTCGTGTCCATTTTTGTCGCCCTCGCTGGAATTTTATTTCTGCTGCTTCTTGTCATTCGTCTCAAGTTGCACGCCTTCGTGGCGCTGCTGCTGGTGAGCCTGCTGGTCGGCGTCGCGGCGGGCATGCCGCTCGCGCAAGTTTTGGATTCGATTAAAAAAGGCATGGGCGAAACGCTCGGCTTTGTCGCCGTTGTTGTGGGGCTGGGCGCGATGCTCGGCCAAATGCTGGAAGTTTCCGGTGGGGTGGAGCGGCTGGCGCAGGAACTGCTGAAAAGATTCGGCGAATCCAACGCGCAATGGGCGCTAGCGTTGACCGGATTCATCGTGTCGATTCCGATTTTTTTTGACGTCGGTTTCATCATCATCGTGCCGCTGGTGCACGGGCTCGCGCGCAAAACCGGCCGCTCGCTGCTTTATTACGGCATTCCACTGGTGGCGGGACTCGCCGTAACGCACGCTTTTGTGCCGCCGACGCCCGGGCCGATTGCCGTTGCGGAATTATTACACGCCGATCTCGGCTGGGTGATTTTGTTTGGTCTTATCGCCGGCTTGCCGGCAGCAATTATCGCGGGGCCTTTGTTTGCGCGGTACATTGCCAAGCAGATTCAAGTGGCGGTGCCGGATTATTTTCAAACCGAAGAAAAAACTTTTACGAAAGACTTGCCAAGTTTCGGCATGGTGGTCGGCCTCATTTTTATCCCGCTGGCGCTCATTATTTTGAACACGGTATCCGGCGCCTGGTTGGAAGCCGGCGCCCTGCGCAGTTTCCTCGCCTTTGTTGGGCATCCGTTTGTTGCGCTCATCATTGCGGTGCTTCTGGCCTTTTGGCGCTTGGGCACGCAACGCGGCTACACGCGTGAAGACGTGCAGAAGATCGCCACCAAGGCGCTGGAGCCAGCCGGCATCATCATTCTCGTCACCGGCGCCGGCGGCGTGTTCAAGCAAATCTTAATCGACTCCGGCGTTGGAAAAATTTTGGGCGAGATAATGGCGGCCTCCTCATTGCCGCCCATGCTGCTCGCCTTTCTGGCGGCGGCCATCATTCGCATCGCCCAAGGCTCCGCGACGGTGGCGATGATCACCGCCGCCGGCATTATGGCGCCGGTGGTGACGAAGCTCGAAATGCAAGGCCCGGCTCTGGGCTTGCTGGTGATCGCCATTGCCGCCGGCGCTTCGATCATGTCGCACGTCAACGATTCCGGCTTTTGGCTCATCAAACAATACTTCGGCCTGAGCGAGAAAGACACGCTGCGTTCATGGACGGTGTCGGTGACGTTGATTGCAGTGATTGGATTTCTGACGATGTGCGGATTGTCTTTATTCTTTTGATTGGTTCACGACCATGATCATCATCCTCATGGGCGTTTCCGGCTGCGGCAAAACCACGGCTGGACGCCTGCTCGCGGAAGAGTTGGGTTGGCCTTTTTATGACGGCGATGATTTTCATCCGCCGGCCAATGTGGAAAAAATGCGCGCGGGCATACCGCTGGATGATCATGATCGCGACGGCTGGCTGACGAGTCTGCAACATTTAATCCGGCAAAAAATTGACGCGGGACAGGACGCGATTCTTGCCTGCTCGGCGCTCAAACAAAAATATCGCGACCGCCTGCAGCAGAATCGGCCGGACGCCGTGCGTTTCGTTTATCTGAAGGGCGATTTTGCGTTCATTCAACAGCGTTTGCAAAACCGGCGGCATTTTATGAATCCCAATTTGCTGCAAAGCCAATTCGACACGCTCGAAGAGCCGGCAGAGGGGCTGGTTGCCGATATCACGCAAGGCTCGCGCGCGATTGTCAAAACGATCTTGCATGAATTCAATCTGCGCGGCAAGCGACTTTTGCACAAAAAGTCAAGATTGCAAAAACAGAATGATTGTTAGTGGCATCTGGATTGGTTGAATCGCCGGATTAAAGCCATGAGATTATAATTCGCAAAATCGGGTTACCAAAAGTTTTTTTCTGTTTGGTTGCGTCCGCGTGGGGGCATTAAATGTTCAAATCACTCCGCCGCGCGATTACGTTCGGATTTGGCAAATTGCATCGAGCAGCGTGCCATCCACCCATTCGACCACGGCGACAGAGCGATTTTTTTTGAGGCGCGGTGTGGCCGGCGCGCCGCCGCAAAGCGCATAAACTTCTTTTTGAATTTCCGCGAGCGGTCGCAACGGTAAAGAGGTTTTGGCCAACGCTTTCAACAAATCTTTTCGTCGCGGGTTGACGGCCATGCCGCGCTCGGTCACGACCACGTCGATCAATTCGCCCGGGCCGCAGAGCGTCGTGACTTCGTCGACGATGATCGGAATGCGATCGCGAAAAGAGGGAATCGCTAAAATCACGCATTGGGCAAACAGACAATCCTGCCAGCCGCCAATGCCGTGCAGCAAATAACCGTCGGAATGCGTCACCACATTGGCGTTGAAATGCACGTCCACTTGCGTGGCGCCGAGCACGACAACGTCCACCAGCGAAGCAAAATTTCCTTTGCCGTGATAATTATAGCTGGTGAAGGGACTCGTGCTGATGTGACGAGGATTGTCGCGCAGCGAGCGCACGCCGGCTTCATCAAAGGCTTGGCCGTCGAGAATATAATCCGTCAAACCTTCCTCCAGCAGTTGCACTAAATATTTCGTGCTGCCGCCGCGCACAAAGCGGGCCTTCACACCATTGGCTTTCATTTTTTCGCGAAGAAAAGTTACAAATGCCAGGCTGATCCCGCCGGCGCCGGCCTGAAAGGAAAAACCGTTTTGCATAATGCCCGCCTCTTCCACAAAACGCGCCACATATTCTGCAATGAGCAGCCGATCCGGGCTTTTCGTCAGCTCGGTGGTTCCCGAAACGATTTTACGCGGATCGCCGAGCGAACCAATTTGCACCACATGATCGACATGATTGCCGTGAATTTGCCAGGGCACACACGGAAACGGCACGAGATGGTCGGGTGCGATCATGCTTCCTTTTTTCGCATGGCCCTTTTGCGCGTTGCGGTAGATGGGACTTTAACGCTAAAACTTGTGCGTCAATTTCTGGTACCCCTGGCAGGACTCGAACCTGCGGCCAAAGGTTTAGGAAACCTCTGCTCTTCCGATACTGAGCTACAGGGGCAAATTCACAATCTTGCAATGTACGAAAAATTGCTTAAATCGTCAAATAAAAAACTATTTTAAAACGATCCCAACCGGGCAATGATCCGAGCCCATGACCTGCGGCAAAATGAAGGCTTCCTGCAAACGCGGACGCAGCGCCGTGGAAATGCAAAAGTAGTCAATGCGCCAGCCAACGTTTCTTTGCCGTGCGTTGGCGATCTGGCTCCACCACGTGTAATGCCCGCCTTCTTGGTGAAACTCACGAAACGTATCGATAAAACCGGCTTTGACGAAGCTCGTGAACCCTGCACGCTCTTGCGGCGTGAAGCCGTGGTTGCCGACGTTCGCTTTCGGATGGGTGAGATCGATTTCCTGATGCGCCACATTTAAATCGCCGCAAAAAACCACGGGCTTTTTCTTTTCCATTTTTTTCAGGTACTTCAGAAAGTCCGCATCCCATTGCACGCGATAATCCAGGCGTGACAGATCGCGCTTGGCGTTCGGCGTGTAAACCGTGACAAGAAAAAAATCCTGAAACTCTGCGGCAATGACGCGCCCCTCGCGATCGTGCTCGGCGATGCCCATATCGTTCTTGACGCCCAGCGGTTTGGTTTTGGTAAAAATCGCCGTGCCGGCATAACCCGGCCGCTCCGCCGCGTTCCAATATTGGTGATAATCCGTCAAAAGAAAGTCGACCTGCTCCGGACGCGCCTTGGTTTCCTGAAGGCACAACACGTCCGGCGCCGCGCGTTCGATAAATTCCAGCAATCCTTTTTTGATCGCGGCGCGAATGCCGTTGACGTTCCATGAAATCAATTTCATTGCCTGAGGGCCTTTCAGTTAATGACAGCGACGGGACAATATAATATCGTTTGCGCCAGAATGCAAAACTTTTAATTTTGCTTGACAATAAAAATGATTTCGCTATATTGCACATTCGATTCGACATGACGCCTTCACCGCAAAATCTACGCATCTCCACGCCCGGGCGCGTGTGCCTCTTCGGCGAGCATCAGGATTACTTGCACCTGCCGGTCATTCCCTGCGCCATTTCACGGCGGATTGCCATTGCCGGCAGCCGGCGCAACGATCAACTCGTGCATCTCGCCTTGCCGGACATTCAGGCGGCGATTTCCTTCTCGCTCGCGGCGCCGCTCGTTTATCAAGATGAGCGTGATTATTTCCGCAGCGCCATCAATGTGTTGCGCCGCGAGGGTTTCGCGTTTGCGACCGGTTTCGACGCGGAGGTGCGCGGCAATATTCCAATCAACTCCGGCACCTCCAGTTCCACGGCGCTGGTGGTGACGTGGATTAATTTTCTCGCGCAGATGAGCGCGCCGGCGAAAAAATTATCGCCGGCACAATGCGCACGATACGCCCACGCCGCCGAAGTGCTCGAATTTCAGGAGCCTGGCGGCATGATGGATCACTATGCCACGGCCTGCGGCGGAGTTTTCTTTTTGCAATTTCACCCCGTGATCAAACTCGAGCCGCTGCACCCCAAGCTAAAATCTTTCGTGTTGGGCGACTCCGGCGAGCCGAAGGACACGAAAGGCATTTTGGCGCGCGTCAAGAACGGTGTGCTGCAAATCGCGCAGCAGCTTAGCGCGCGTGATCCGGAATTTTCCCTGCAGACGGTTGCTTTGAAAGATTTGGAAAATTATATGAACGATTTAAATGCCGAGCAACGCGCGCTGCTTTGGGGCACGGTTCGCAACCGGGACATCACCATCGCCGCATTGGCGCAACTGCGGCAGCCGGTGCTTGATGATCGCACGCTCGGCAGCTTGCTTGATGATTGCCAAGCCGTCTTGCGCGAAAATTTAAAAATTTCCACCCCGAAAATCGACCGTATGCTCGACGCCGCAAAGCGCGCCGGCGCTTACGGCGGCAAAATCAACGGCTCCGGCGGCGGCGGCTGCATGTTTGTGTACGCCCCGGAAAATCCGGAGCGCGTCGCCCGCGCGATTGAAGACGCCGGCGGCAAAGCTTATATCGTTCACGCCGATGCCGGCACTCGCACGGAGCTGAGGACATGACGCCCACCGCTGCACAGACGATTTATCGAAGTTTTACGAAAGCCGAATTGGAGCGGGAGTATTCGCCCAGCTCGTGCATACGGGACATCAAAGTCTATTTGCGCGAATATGTGAAACGCAGCCGCGCCGCGCGGCAGCGCTGCGCGGTGACGACCGATATTGCCTACGGCTCGCAGGCCGAAGAAACGCTGGATTTTTTTCCGGCGGCATCAAAAAAAGCGCCGCTGCAAATTTTTATTCACGGCGGTTATTGGCAGGGATTGAGCAAAGAAGAATCGAGTTTTGCCGCGCCGGATTTTGTGCGCGCGGGCTGCGCGTTTGTCGCGCTCAATTATGCTTTGGCGCCGCACGTGACACTCGATGAAATCGTCCGCCAATGCCGCGCCGCAGTGGCATGGCTTTATCACCATGCGGCGCAACTCGGTTTTGACCCAAACCGGATATTCGTTTCCGGCAGCTCGGCCGGCGCGCATTTAGCCGTGATGGCCACGGCGACCAACTGGCAGCGCGATTTCGGCCTTCCGGATAATTTAATTAAAGGCTGCACGGCGGTGAGCGGCTTGTTTGATTTGGAGCCGATTCGTTTCACGTATGTCAACGATCCTTTGCAGCTCGACGCCGAATCCGCGCGCCGCAACAGTCCGATGTTTTTGCGTCCGGTCGTTCCGGCGCCATTGATCGTCTGTTGGGGTGACAATGAAACCGCGGAATTTAAACGGCAAAGCCGTGAGTTTGCCGCGGCCTGGCACGCGCATGAAGTTTTTGAAATGCGCGGCTATAATCATTTTGACGTTATCTTTAAATTAGGCGACGCCTCCACGCCGCTTGGCCAAGCCGTGTGGCGGCAAATTGGCGTCGCGCAAAATATCTAAATCGCACCTTGCATGTATCCCAATCTCGTCATTCTTGCCGGCGGTATTTCTTCGCGCATGAAAAAAGCCGAGGCGATTTCGGCGCCGCTTGATCCGGTGTTGCGCCATGATGCCGCCGCGAAATCAAAATCCATGATCGGCGTCGGCGAGAATTATCGGCCGTTTCTGGATTATTTGCTTTCTAATGCCGCCGCGGCCGGTTATCGCCACGTCGTCCTTTTAATCGGCGCCCAGGACGATTCGATCCGCGCGTATTATGCGAACGGGCGCGGCGCGGCGCATTTCCAAAATTTAAACTTTACCTATGCGATCCAACCGATTCCCGCGGGCCGCGCCAAACCGCTCGGCACCGCGGATGCGCTGTGGCATGCGCTGAAATCCACGCCGGAGTGGCGCGGCCAATCGTTTACGGTTTGCAACAGCGATAATTTGTACTCGACACAAGCGTTGCGGTTGATGCTGGAAACCCCACATGCCAACGCCATGATTGACTATGATCGCGCCGCGCTGCAATTTGCGCCGGAGCGAATTTCTGCTTTTGCCGTGCTCAAAAAAGATGCACGCGGTTATTTGGTCGATATTATTGAAAAGCCTTCGATGGCGGAAATGCACAACGCCGCCGTTGCCGGCCGTATCGGCGTGAGCATGAATGTTTTTCGTTTGTCGTATGATCAAATTCTGCCCTGCCTCGAAAACGTGCCGTTGCACCCGACGCGCGAAGAGAAGGAATTGCCCGCCGCCGTCAAAATGCTCGTCGAGCAAAACCCGCAAGCCGTCTTCACCATTCCGCGCGCCGAACACGTGCCGGATTTGACGCTGCAATCCGACATTCCGCTGGTCAAAGAGTATTTGCAAAAAACTTTTCGGTAATGTGAAGTCGGACTTGCGCTCAAAGATTTTGCTAAATAAGAAAAATCATCGAGCGCAACTCCGGCTTCGCCAAAACCTGGTGATTCAATCATGTCCCAAATCAGCGTTTTCGATCTTTTTAAAATCGGCATCGGCCCTTCCAGCTCGCACACAGTGGGGCCGATGAAAGCCGCGCTCCGTTTTGTCGAAACGCTGCAAGCCCATCAGCAACTGCAACCAACGCAGCTTTTGCAAGTTGAACTGTTCGGCTCGCTCGCGCTTACCGGCAAGGGGCACGGCACCGATCGCGCGATTTTGCTCGGTCTCGAAGGCGAGAAACCCGAGCTTGTCGATCCCGACGCTGTCGAGACGCGTTTGGACAAAATTAGACATTCCAATCGCCTGGCGTTGCTCGGCACGTACGAAATTGCTTTTGAAGAAAAAAAATATCTGGTGTTTCACTATCATAATTCTTTGCCCCTGCATCCAAACGGCATGCGATTTATGGCGTGGGATGCCGACGCGAATCTGTTGCGCAAGGAAGTTTATTACTCGGTCGGCGGCGGATTCGTGGTTGATGAGCAAGAAGCAACCGCGCCGGCGCCATCGCACGAAGAAACCTCGATCCCATTTCCCTTCAATAGCGGCGACGATCTTTTGCAACTCGGCCGCGCGCATGGCCTGCTGATTCACCAACTCGTGATGGAAAATGAAAAATGCTGGCGCCCTGAAAACGAGATTCGCGAAAAACTGTTTCACATCTGGCAAGTGATGCAAGCCTGCGTGCAGCGCGGCCTGCGCCAGGAAGGAATATTGCCGGGCGTTTTAAAAGTGAAACGGCGCGCGCCGGAGCTTTATCGCGACTTGACCTCGAATCCGGAACGGGCGCTGCGCGATCCGCTCAGCGTGATGGATTGGGTGAATCTTTACGCGCTCGCGGTGAATGAAGAAAACGCCGCCGGCGGCCGCGTCGTCACCGCGCCCACGAATGGCGCGGCCGGCATCATCCCGGCGGTGTTGCACTATTATCAAAAGCTCTCGCCCAATCCAACCGACGAAGGCATCATTCGATTTTTTCTCACCGCCGGCGCGATGGGAAAACTTTACAAACAGAACGCCTCCATCTCCGGCGCCGAAGTCGGCTGTCAGGGCGAAGTCGGCGTCGCCTGCTCGATGGCCGCCGCGGGTCTTACGGCGGCGCTCGGCGGCACCAACGAACAAATTGAAAATGCCGCGGAAATCGGCATGGAACACAACCTCGGCTTGACCTGCGATCCGGTCGGCGGCCTCGTGCAAATTCCCTGCATCGAGCGCAACGCGATGGGCGCCGTAAAAGCCATCAACGCCGCACGCATGGCGCTGAAAAGCGACGGCATCCACAAAGTCTCGCTCGATCAGGTGATTGCGACCATGCGCCAAACCGGCGCGGATATGAAAACGAAATACAAAGAAACTTCGCAGGGCGGGCTGGCGGTGAATGTGATTGAGTGTTGAAAGATTTAAATTGAGTTTTTGTCACCACAAAGATCACAAAGAAAAACTTTGTGTCCTTTGTGGTAAAATTTAAAATGATTCGCTTCGTTTTTTTAAAAAGGAGTAGTGATGAAAAAACAATTTTTTCTCATTGTAGTATTGGGATTTGTACTCACTGCATTGGCGCAAGAAGCAGTCCACTATCAAACCGACTTTCCGCCGGAAGAATTTGCCGCGCGGCGCAACAAAATTTTTGATAAAATCGGCAATCAGGCCATCGCCATCGTGCAAGGCGCGCCGGCGGTGGATGGTTTCAAAATCTTTCGCCAATCGAATGAGTTTTATTATCTCTGCGGTTTGGAAACGCCGCATGCGTACATTTTGCTCGACGGGCGCAGCCGCAAAACCACGCTTTATTTGCCGCATCGCGATGAAGCGCGCGAGCGCAACGAAGGCAAATTGCTCACCGCGGAAGATGCGGAGCTGATCAAAAAACTCACCGGCGTCGATAACGTTCGCGGCCTTGAGTTGATGCCGCGCGATTGGATTTGGGGTGGCCTCGTGCGCCTGCCCGCGCCAGTGCTTTACACGCCGATGAGCCCATCTGAAACCGAAGCGGACAGCCGCGACGAGTCGTTGAGCGGCAACGCCGGCATCGCCTCCGATCCGTGGGATGGCCGGCCTTCGCGCGAGGGCCATTTCGTTCATCTTTTGCGCATGCGTTATCCGCAATTTGAAATTCGCGATCTTTCGCCGATCCTGGATGAAATGCGAATCGTCAAAAGCCCGCGTGAGATTGCGCTCATTCGTCGCGCTTCGCAAATTGCGGGACTGGGCTTGATGGAAGCGATGCGTTGCACGGAGCCGGGCGCGTTCGAATATCAGCTCGATGCGGCGGCGCGCTATATTTTTCAAATCAACGGCGCGCGCCGTGAGGGTTATCCCTCCATCACCGCCGGTGGCAAGAATGCGTGGATGGGGCATTATTTTCACAACAGTGACGCGCTGCAAGACGGCGACCTCGTGCTGATGGATTACGCGCCGGATTATCGTTATTACACCAGCGACATTGCGCGCATGTGGCCGGTCAACGGCAAGTTCTCGCCGGCGCAACGCGAGCTGTGCGGCTTCATTCTCGCCTATCGCAACGCGCTGCTCAAATACATTCGCCCCAACGTCACCGCCGCGCAAATTATGGATGAAACCGCGGCGGAAATGGAAAAAGTTTTGAACGCGACAAAATTTTCCAAACCGATTTACGAGAAGGCCTGCCGTGACGCGCTGAAATTTCGCGGCCATCTGTCGCATCCGGTCGGCATGGGCGTGCATGATGTCGGCGTTTACACGCGCACGCCGATTCAACCGGGAACCGTTTTCTCGATCGACCCGATGATTTGGGTACAGGAGGAAAAATTGTACGTGCGCGTCGAAGACGTCGTCGTGGTCACCGAAACCGGCGTCGAGAATTTTACCGATTTCATTCCGGCGGAATTAGCTGATATTGAAAAAACGATGCAGGAAAAAGGCGTGCTGCAAATGCGCCCCGCGATGCCGGAAGCGTTGATTAAACCGTCGAAAAGGTAAATCCGGTTTTTGAACGCGGATGCCGCGGATAAAGCCCAAAATAAAAATCTGTGAAAATCCGTGTCATTCGCGTAATCCGCGTTCAAAGCTTCTTTGCCGCCATTTTATAATTTCAATTTATGTCAAAATTATTTTTTATTTTACTGATTATTTGCTGCACCGAGTCGGCATTGCCTCAAAAAGTCGACGTCTACAACCGGCCGCGCCGGGCCGAGCGCAGCCGCGATTACGATGCAACCCATTATCGCATCAAGCTCAAGTTTGATGAAGACCAAAAAACGTTCTGGGGCGAAAATACGATTACGCTCACGCCATTTTCTGACACCTTCAATCAATGCGAGCTGGATGCGGAAATTCTCAAAGTCACCGCGGTTGTCGATGCCAATGCCCAGCCGCTGAAATTCGCACAAACCGACAGCAGCGTCATCGTGCAGCTTGGGCGAACGTATCATTACGGCGACACGCTTGCTTTCACGGTTTCCTATCATTCGAGCAATCCGCAACCGGATCATAAAAAATACGGCATGTCGCCGGATTACGATCTCGGGCTGGATTTCAAAGAGGCGACGCCGGACAATCCGCGTTTGATCAACACGCTTTCGTTTCCCGAAGGCGCGCGGCATTGGTTTCCGTGCAACGATCAGCCGAATGACAAAGCCACACAGGAGCTGATTGCCACTGTGCGCCGCGATTACCAGGTAATTTCAAACGGGCGGCTCATCGGTGAAACCGAAGATACCACAACACAAACGAAAACTTTTCATTGGTTGATGCCGCAAGCACACTCCACTTATCTCTTCGTGCTCGCTGCCGGGCCGTATGTGGTGGTGCACGATTCGCTCGGCGCGCTGCCGATCAATTACTGGGTTTATCCGGAAGCGGCAAAAGACGCGAGGCGCTCGTTTCACAAAACGCCGGAGATTATCGCGTTCTTCAATCAAGAATACGGCTTCGATTATCCGTGGGTGAAATACGATCAAATCACGATTCCGGGCATCGGCGGCGGCGCGGAGAGCACGACGGCGACGGTGCTGGGACAAAGCACGATTCACGATGAAAAAGCCGACAAAGATTTTCCGAGTCATTGGCTGGTGGCGCACGAGGCCGCGCATCAGTGGTGGGGCGATCTCGTGACCATGCGCACGTGGAGCGAAACGTGGATCAACGAAAGCTTTGCAACCTACGGCGAATATCTGTTTTCCAAGCACGATCTCGGCGAAGAGGAAGGCGCGCTAAATTTGCTGGAAAAGAAAAATGCGTATCTGCGCGAGGCAAAAAATCGGTATCAACGCCCCATTCGGTTTGAGCGCTATGTTTTCCCCAATGAAAATTTTGACAGCCACACTTATCCGAAAGGCGCGGCGGTTTTGCATACGCTGCGCTGGATCATGGGCGATCAGCCGTTTCAGCGCGCGCTGTCCCATTTTCTCCGCAAACACGCGTTTCAGGCTGTCGATACGTATCAACTGATGACGGCGATCAAAGAAGCCACCGGACAAAATCTCGATTGGTTTTTCGAGCAATGGATTTTCAAAGCCGGCCATCCGGTTTTCGACATGAGTTATTTGTGGAATGAAAATACCAAAAAACTTCAACTCAAAATAATACAAACACAGGAAACCTCGGAATGGATTCCGATTTTCACCACGCCGGTCGAGATCGGCATCACAACGGCAGCCCAAAAATTTTCTCGGCGCATTTGGCTGCGGAATAAAGAGGAAATCTTTGAATTTGATTGTGAGCAAAAGCCATTGCTGGTTCGTTTTGATAAGGGCGATCATTTGTTGAAAGAGCTGAAGTTTATCAAAACCGTTGACGAGTTGCTCTATCAACTGCGGCACGATGACGCAATGGGAAGAATGTGGGCCGCCGAACAACTGAAGAATCATTCGAGTGATTTGCGTGTCATGCCGGCTTTAATGGCTTGCGCCGCACAGGATACTTTCTGGGCGGTACGTCGCGCCGCGGTCGAAACGATTGGGAGTTGGCAAAATGCAACGGCCATCGCGTTTCTCAAAAACAAATGCCAAGATCGGCATTCGCGCGTGCGCGTCGCCGCGCTAAAAGCGCTCGGTGATTTGAAACGCAAAGACCTATCCGGCTTTCTTAAAAAGCGTTTTGAACGTGACGATAGTTATCTCGCGCAAGCTGAAGCTTTACGGGCGCTCGGAAAATGCGGTGAGCGTGCGGCGGCGGCTTTCGTGCAGCGTGCCGTGAAAATGAAATCGCCGCGCAACGTCATTCAAACCGCGGCGCAAGCGGCCCTGAATGAGTTGGCAGCAAAGTAATGTCGTGGCAAGCGCTGGCCCTCGCCCTCATCGCGGCGGTGATTCATGCGGCGTGGAATTTAATCATCAAGCAAGTTGACGAGCGTCACCTCGTCAGTTGGTGGGCCATTCTCCTCGGCGCGGCGGTCACGCTGCCGTTGCTTTTGCCGAACACGAAAATTCCTCTCCAGCTTTGGCCGTATATTTTGGGCAGCGCTTTGGCCGAGGCGGTTTATTACATCGCGCTCATGCACGCCTATGCGAATGCCGATTTTTCTTTGACCTACCCCATCGCGCGCGGCATGGCGCCGGCGTTGATCGCACTGTGGGCAATTGTTTTTATCGGTGAACGCCCTCATTTCATGGGTATGATCGGCGTCGGCATTATTCTTTTGGGATTGTTCGTGATCGGCGCCGGCCAACTGGTGGGCAAACGCCAACAGGCGCCGATTCATTTTCGTGGCATTTTTCTCGCGCTTTTTATTTCGCTGTTGATTTCAATTTACTCCGTGATCGACGCGGCCGCCGTACGCGCTATTTCACCGTTTCCTTATTTAATGCTCGTGCTCGGCTGTGGCGGCTTGATGTTGACGCCGTTTATTTTAAGCCGCCACGGCTATCGCGCGGCGTTAGCAAGCTGGCGTAAAAACTTTTTTCCGATTATTTCAATTGCTTTTATGATGCCGTTGGCGTATGTTTTGGTGCTGCAAGCTTATGCCATGGCGCCGGTCGGTTATATTGGCGCAATCCGCGAAGTCAGTATCGTGCTCGCCGCCGTTGCCGGTTGGCGCTGGCTCGGCGAAGATTTTGGCAAGACGCGCACGATTGGCGCGGCGTTCATCTTCGGTGGAATTTTAGTGATTGCCCTGGCCGGATAAAATCAGAAAGGAAATTCAATGAGAAGCATGGTGATGTCAACGTTGCTTTTATTTTCCAACCTTGGTGTTGCGCAAAATAGTGAAAATATTTTACCACTCATTCCTCAGCCCGCAGTGCTGCGGAAAAACGCGGAAGTTTTTCAGCTCACGCCGCAAACGCGGCTTATCGTCCAAGAATCAACGCTGCGTGCGGAAGCGGAGTTGTTCAACGATTTTCTCCGCCGCCGTCATGGTTTTGCGCTGAAAATCGAAACCGGCAAAACCGCGGCAAAAGAAGCTATTGTGCTCGCGCAAATGGAGGGCATGAGAGAAAGTTACATGTTGTCGGTCAAGAAAAATCAGATCAAGATCACGGGCGACAACGCCGGCGTGTTTTACGGATTGCAAACACTGACGCAACTGTTGCCGGTGCAGAAGGGCCGGCGTTTAAACATTGCCGGCGTGGATATTCAAGACCAGCCGCGCTATTCCTGGCGCGGCATGCATCTCGATGTGGGCCGCCATTTCTTTCCAATTGATTTTATCAAAAAGTACATCGACTATATCGCGATGTATAAAATGAATACGTTTCATTGGCATTTGACAGAAGATCAGGGCTGGCGCATCGAAATTAAAAACTATCCGAAACTCACCGAAATCGGCGCGTGGCGCAGCGGCTCGATGGTCGGGCATTATAATGAACAACGCTATGATTCCGTGCGGTACGGCGGTTTTTATACGCAAAACGAAATTCGCGAGGTGGTAGCGTATGCGGCGAAACGCCACGTCACCGTGGTGCCGGAAATTGAATTGCCGGGCCACTCCGTTGCTGCGCTCGCGGCATATCCGGAACTGTCTTGCACCGGCGGCCCGTTTGCCGTCGGCAAAACCTGGGGCGTTTATGACGACGTGTTTTGTCCGAAAGAAGAGACGTTCAAATTTCTCGAAGACGTGCTCACAGAAGTTGTAACGCTATTTCCGGGAAAATACGTTCATATCGGCGGCGATGAGGTGCCGAAAACGCGGTGGAAAAATTGCGCGCATTGTCAAGCGCTGATTAAGAAGGAAGGTTTGCACGACGAGCACGAATTGCAAAGTTATTTCATCCGGCGCATCGAAAAATTTTTGAACGGCAAGGGCAAGCAAATCATCGGCTGGGACGAAATTTTGGAAGGCGGCCTGGCGCCGAATGCAGCGGTAATGAGTTGGCGCGGCACGGAAGGCGGCGTTGCCGCGGCGAAGCAAAAACATAACGTCGTCATGACGCCGGGCACGCATTGCTACTTCGATTACTATCAGGGCAATCCGGCTTTTGAACCGCTGGCGATCGGCGGCTATATCACCGTGGAAAAAGTTTATTCCTACGAGCCGACGCCGGCCGAGCTGACGCCTGAAGAGCAGCCATATATTTTGGGCGCGCAGGGCAACGTGTGGACGGAATATATCGCCACGCCGCAGCATGTCGAATACATGGCGATGCCGCGCATGGCCGCGCTGGCCGAAGTGGTTTGGAGTCCCAAAGAACGGCGCGATGAAAAAAAATTTCAGCAGCGGCTGTTCCGGCATTTTCAGTTGCTCGACGCGCTCGGCGTGAATTATGCCAAGTCGATTTATGAAGTCAAGACCACGGTCAAGCCTGCGCCCGCCAACGACGGCATCCTGTTTGAATTGGCGACGGCTTTCGATCAGAACGGCATTCGTTATACTTTGGATGGCGCCACGCCCACGCTGGCTTCGGTAAAATACGGCGCACCGATTCCGCTGACGGAAAACGCCGCGGTTAAAATCGCTTATTTTGAGAACGGCCAGCAAAAGGGCCACGTGGTCGAGCAAAGATTTCATCTCTCCAAATCCAGCGGCAAAAAAATCACGCTGAAAGATTTGCCGCACGAAAAGTATTTTGGCGACGGCGCGTTCACGTTGGTGGACGGCATTCGCGGTGATTTGAACCGGTTCGGCAAAAATTGGCTCGGCTTCTCCGGCAAAAATTTAGAGGCCGTCATTGATTTCGCGAAGCTGGAAAGAATCTCCCGCGTGACGTTGGATGTTTTTGACGGCGAGGCGTATTGGATTCATCTGCCGAAGCGCATTGAAGTTTTGATTTCGCAAGACGGAATTAACTTCACGGGCGTGAGCCAAAGCAACGCGGCGGAGATTAAACAAATGGGCCGCATCATCGATTTGCCATTTGCCGAACAAGCGGCGCGCTATCTTAAAATTGTCGTGGAGAATGCCGGAAGAATTCCCGAGGGCAAGCCCGGCGCCGGCAATGAGGCTTGGTTATTCGTCGATGAGATTATCGTGGAGTAACCCTTCGGCTTGGCTCCGGGTGACAGGTTAACAAATCGCAATATGCTGAATGCGGCAAAGTTTTTATCCGGACTCTACGGCGACGATGAAAAGATTCTGGCCGTACAGACCGCACGCTACAACGCGTTGGCGCAGGAATTTCATTCGAGATTTCCCAATTGCACGCCTCATTTTTTCAGCACGCCGGGCCGCACGGAGCTTGGCGGTAATCACACCGATCACAACCACGGCAAAGTGCTGGCGGCGAGCATCAATCTCGATGCCATCGCTGCCGCCGCGCCGGCCGTGGAGCAGCGAATCACCATATATTCCACCGAATATCCAACACCTTTTATTGTTGAATTATCCGACCTCGGACTCCGGACTCTCGAGCATCGGACCACGGCCGCATTGCTTCGCGGCATGGTCGCAGGTTTTCAACAACGCGGCTATCAATTCGGTGGGGTCAATGCGTGCCTGACCAGCGACGTGAAAGTCGGATCGGGACTCAGTTCCTCGGCGGCAATAGAAGTATTATTTGGCACGATACTGAACGCTTTTTATAATGAAAATTCTATTTCGCCGTTGAGGCTCGCGCAGATCGGCCAATATGCAGAAAATGTTTATTTCAACAAACCGTGTGGCCTGATGGATCAAATCGCTTGCGCGACCGGGGGGGGGGTCGCGATTGATTTTGAGAACCCCGAACAGCCGCGGGTGGAGAAAATCGAATTTGATTTTGCGCAGAACAATTATCGTTTGCTCGTGGTTGACACCGGCGGACATCACGCCGATCTCACCGACGATTACGCTGCGGTGCCGCGTGAAATGAAAGCCGTGGCCGCGCAGCTAGGAAAAAATTTTTGCCGGGAAATTTCGCGCGATGAAATTCTAAAAAATATTCACGAACTCCGTTCGCACGCCGGCGATCGTGCGGTTTTGCGCGCGCTGCATTTTCTGGAGGAAAACGCGCGCGTCGACCGGCAAGTTGCCGCGTTGCGTTCCGGCGATTTTTCGGCCTTTCTCCGCGAGGTGAATGCTTCCGGCCAATCGTCAATGCGCTGGCTGCAAAATTGTTTTTCGCCGCAAAATGTGGCGGAGCAAGGCATCACGCTCGCGTTAGCGTTTACGGAAAATTATTTGACTAAAATCGGCGCCGGCGCCTGCCGCGTTCACGGCGGCGGCTTTGCGGGGACGATTCAGGTTTTCCTGCCAAATCCGTTCGTCGCTGGATATATCGATTTGATGGAAGGCATTTTCAAACGAGGCGCAGTGCAAGTGCTAAACATTCGCCGTTCGGCTTCGCTCCGGGTGACGGCATAATGTGGGACATTCAAAATACTTGTTGCCGGCTGCAAGCAGGACGAGCAACCGGCAACATACAATCCCGTTCAAATCCCCAGCCGCAGCGTTGCACGCAGTTCGCGCCCCGGCATGGGGTAGCCGTCGATGATGCTGAAATGTCGGTCAAAGATATTTCGCATTTCAAACTGCAACCGGGTCTTCAATTCGTTAAAACGAATTTGACGGCTAAGAGAGAAATTCGCCACCCGATACGCCGGCAGCGCTTGGCTGTTGTCGGCGCGCGTGAAGCGCTTGCCGACGTGCTGAAAATTTCCGCCTAATGTCAAATAACGCAAATCTAAATTGACCTGCACATCGAATTTATCGCGCGGGCGATAAACTAAATCTTGGCCACGGTCGTTTTGCGCCGCCAGCCGCGTGTAATTGGCGCGCCAACTGAAACGGTCCTCATGGTTGCGCCATGCGACGCTAAACTCGAGGCCGCGCAGTTTGGCGTTCTCCAAATTGATTGGCGAATAACGAAAAGTGGCGTCGCTGATCCAGGCAATTAAAGCGCTGATCTTGGAATTGAAACCGGCCAACTCAATTTGCCAGTTGCCGGCGCGTGAGAATTCATACAACACGCCGCCCTCAAGTTCTTGGCCGCGTTCCGGCTGGAGCTTGGGATTGCCCGCGAGAAAAGGCCCGGACGGCCAGAATAAATCATTCATGCTCGGCACGCGAAAGGATTGGCCGAGGCTGCCGTGCATGTTAATGCGTGTGGTGGTTTGACGATTGAGTGCAAAGGCCAGCTTCGGACTCGTGCGCTGTCCGGCATCCGAATAATGATCATAGCGCAACGACGGCATGATTTTGAGTTGCCACGGCTTTTGTTGTGGCGCCAGCGGCATCCACTCCGCTTGCGCAAAAGCGCTGCGTTGCGTGCGCTCCGGCTCGCCGACCTCGGTGCTGGTGAGGCGGTAGTTGCCGATTTCACCGCCAACGAGCAAGTCGAGCGTCGTGTGCACGCGCGTTCGATTTTGCCAGGCCGCGAGATCGGAAGCCACTTCATGATGGCTGGCGATGGCAAAAAATGGGTCGGGATCATCATAACGTTGATCACGGCGTTCTGCGGAAAATTGCGCCGCGAGCTGCAGCAACGGCGATGCGTACCAATCCAGCGCGGCGCTGGTGAGATGATTCAAATCCTTTTGTTTGGCGTCGGCGCTCGGAAATTGCAACGAGCCTGGCACGCTTTGCGTTATGCGATTGGTGCGATGCAAGAATTGCAGCCTGAGTTCGTGGTTTAAATGACCTGAGAACCGTGCTAAAATTTCGCGGCGTTGTGAGCCATTGTTGGCGCGTTTGATATTGCCGCCGGCGTCAATCGGAAAATCGCCATCACTCACGAGACGATCCAGCGTCACGGCGCCGCGCCAATTCGCGCTGCCGTAACCGATTTGCGCGCGGCTATTAAACGTGCCAAAACTGCCGCCGCTCGTTTGCAAAGCCCCGGAAAATCCCGCCGGTAGTGGCGCAGTGCGCAGGTGAATCACGCCGCCGATCGCGTCGCTGCCGTATTGCGCCGAGGCATTGCCGCGCACGACTTCGATTTTTTCCACGCCGACGAGCGACAGCAAACTGGCATCAACGCCGCCGGTTTGCGGATTGTTCAACCGCACGCCGTCTGTGAGCACCAGCGTTTGCCCGTCGCCCACGCCGCGCAAGCTGATCGTCTTGAGGCCATTGACGCTGCCGTACTCTCGAACGAAGATCGACTGCGCCTGCGCCAGTGCCTCGCCGACATTCTGCCGCGCGATAAGTTGCGGCGAGTCGATCTCCACCAGCTCCGTGGCGGAAGGCAACGCGGCGCGCACGCCGGCTTGCCGTGTGGCAGTAATCACCGTTTCGGCGAAAAGCAGGGTGAGGGCGTCGAGTTTTATTTTTAGCTCGCCAGAAATTGGCGCGAGCGCGAACGTCGCGGGGCGATATCCCATGAAACTAACGCGCAAAGAATCCGCGGCGTTAGTGGTTGCAAAAAAACGAAAACGTCCGTTGGCGTCGCTATTGACGCCTGCACCGCTCGGCCACAGAAAAACATTGGCGCCGGCTAACGGCTTGCCGGTTTGCGCATCCGTGACTTGCCCGTGAATGAGTTTGCCGTTTTGCGCCAAGACCCCATGCGCCAAGAGCAAAACCGGCAACAGTATGGCGATTTTTTTGTTGAACATTTCTCTTCCTGGTAAATGAAAAGCGTGAAGGGCGTTACGAGGAAAGGCGGAGAAGCACAACGAAGCGAGGCGAAAAGAAAAAGCCCCTCTTCGAGGAAGTGGGGCTGTATGAAATGGGATCGATATCACAGCCACCGTGCCTTGCCCTCGAAGGCGATTTCCCGGCTTTTGCTGGCCGGAAATGTGGACACCACACACAGGCAGGTCTCCTGACTTGCAGCGGCGTCAACGATCCCGCCTTCCCCTCGCGGCGAGAGTGGCGTGATCAAAAGCAAGGCTGCTTACAGTTGCGGGGCAGTTGTCGATTTGCACGACATTCCCTATTCTTCCCGCCGCCGAATTGGATCGCGGGCGGGACACCTGTGTTGAAAGCAATATAAGCAAATAAACCGCAATTGCAACGAGTATTTTAAAAATTGCTTTCGTGGCCAAGTTTTTATAAATTGATTTCATTGCAAATGTTGTTCATTTTTTTATCCTTTTTATCTTTTTTTATTTTGATGCGCTTCATTCATTTCGCCGACACCCATCTGGGTTATTCCGATTATTCCAAAGTCGATTCCGCGACGGGCGTGAATCGGCGCGAACAGGATTTTTACGACGCGTGGTGGCAGGTGATCAACGCGATCGTGGCGGAGAAGCCCGATTTCGTCGTGCATGCGGGCGATTTGTTTCAATCACCGCGCCCGAACAATCGCGCCATCGCTGTCGCGCTCGCGGGCATTTCGCGGCTGGCAGAGGCGGATATTCCGTTGGTCGTTGTCGCCGGCAATCACTCCATGCCGCGCATTCGCGCGTTGGGAAATATTTTTGAAGCGCTCACCGTTCTGCCGAATCTTCACGCCTGTTATCAAGGCCGTTACGAGAAATTTATTTTGCGCCATCCCATTGCCGCAAAATCCTGCGCCATTCATTGCCTGCCGCATTGCTCGTTGACCACCGAGCTGGAAAAAGCGTATGCGGAATTGCACCTTGACGTGAACGCCACGTGGAACATGCTCGTGACCCATGGCGGCTGGCGCGCCGCAAATAGCGACGGCCTCGACACGCGCATGGGGGAATTTAACGAGCAATTTCTCGAAGATCCCGAAGCGCGCCGCGGGATCAAATTCGATTATATCGCGCTCGGGCATTATCACCGCTATTTGGCGATCAACGATCATACTTTTTACTCAGGCTCCACCGAGCGCACGAGCTTCAATGAAGCTGGCTATACGTCCGGCTACATTCGCGGTGATCTGGAAAGCCGCAGGTGGGAGTATGTCACGATTTCCTCGCGTCCGATGCGGCGTTTGCCGGCGCTGGATTGCAGCGGCAAATCGCCGGCGGAAATCATGCGTGCGCTGGAACTGCGCGCCAACAGCGAAATTCGCGATGCGCTCGTTTCACTCGAATTGCAAAATCTTAACCGCGATACGTATTTACAGCTTGATTTATCCGCGGTTGACAAGCTTTTTGCAAATGCTTTTCATTTTGAAAGGCAACTGCACGTCATCGCCAGCAGTTCACCGGCAAGCTCCGCCGCGCCGCACGCGGCCATCGGTCATATCGGCTCGCTGCGCGATGAATTTTCGCGCTATCTTATCGCGAACGTGGACGGCGCTTTGTCACGTGACGAGCTGGAGACGGCGGGATTGCGGTATTTGATGGAGGCGGAGGGGCAGGAGGAAGGATGAAGCAAAAAGATTATTTTCCGATCAAAACGCCCCAAATTTCCCGCGGATTTTAAATCCGTGGGCCGTTTTTCATCCGTGGGTGAAATCGTTTTGTTTTTTGATTTAAATGAAACCTAAAAAGCGTTCAATATAAACCAGCTCATGATTCTGCACGCTCTCCGCCTCTATAATTTTCGCCGTTTTCGCCGCGCGGAAATTGAATTTCCCGAAAATGTCACTGGCCTGCTGGGCCGCAACGGCGCGGGCAAATCGACGTTGCTGGAGGCGATTGCGTGGGCGCTTTACGGCAGCCGCGCCAGCCGCACAGATAAGGCGCTCATCCGTTCGCAATTTGCGGATGAACGCGACGCATGCGAAGTGGAATTAACGTTCATGCTCGGCAGCGAGAAATACCGGGTCTTCCGTTCGCTGGCCGGAAAAAACGCCGTCGGCGAGGCGGCGCTTTATCATGGTGACAGTCTGGAACCGGCGGCGGTTCGCGACAGCGGCGTCAATCACGAAATCGAAAAACTGCTCGGACTCGATCAGCGTGCGTTTGAAGTTTCGATTTTTGCGAAGCAGAAAGAGCTGGCGGCGCTGAGCGATTTGCAGAATGAAGAGCGGCGCAAAATCGTGAGCCGGTTGATCAATTTGGAAGCGATCGATCGCGCGCGCCAAAACGTGATGGGCGAGGCCACCGCGAAACGGAAATTTCTCGAAGGCGCGCAAACGACGCAGGTTGATATTCCAGGGTTGGAGCAGCAATTGACGAAGCAACGGGCGCGTTTGCAGGCCGTACAAGATTCGCTGCAACAACTTGAAGAACGCAGTCGCCAATTTGCCGCCCAGCTCGTAACGGCGCGAAAGCAATTGGATGAAGAAAGCGCGCGCCGCGATCAGCATACTGGTTTACAGTCCGACCTTGCGACAATTCGTACTCGGCAACAGGGTTTGGTTGCGCAACAGCGTCAAGTTGAACAAGATCGGGACGGCATTGCGGCAGAAGCGCCGAAACTCGAGGCGCTGCGGCCGGCGCGTGCGGAGGCCGAGAAATTGCGCCACGAGCGCGCGGCGTTGCAATTTCAACAGCAGCAGGCGATTCGGCTGCAAGGCATGCAACAATCCGCAAAAGAGTTTTTAGAGCGCATCAGCACGCGGCAAAACGAAGCCAGTGAATGGCAACGCCAGCTCGGCGATTTGCAAAAGCCGCTCGAACAAGAGAAAACCGTTGAAGCGCGGTATCAACAAGCGCAAGCGGAGGTGCTGAAATGGCGCGCCGAAGAAAAGCAGCTCGGCAAAGAGTTGGAAAGCATAAAGACACGCGGCACGGATTTTCGGGTGAAGTTGGAGGAAGTGCAGAAACTCGGAACGCAGAGCCCGTGCCCGATTTGCAAACGGCCGCTGGCCGAGCATTTTGCCACCGTCGTCAAATTTTATGATAACGAACTGGCGCAGTTGCGCAAAGACTACGTCGCCAAAGACGAGGCGAGGAAAAAAGCGGAAGCCGCTTTGAAACAGGCGGAAGACGTCGAGGAAACTATCCGGCAGGAAAAAGCCAAGCTCGGGGAGCAACGTGTGCATTTGGGCCAACTGCAAAATAATTTGTCGCGGCATCAAAAGGAAATCGATGATTTGCAGAAGAAACTGCAAGCCGTGCAAAATGAGATTCACGGTATCGGGCCGGTGGCATTTGAGGCGGCCCGCCTCGCGCAGGTTGAGATTGAATTGCGGCAAGTTGACGCGCGGGTGCAGGAGTTGACCAAATTGGAAACGCACGCCCAGCAATTGCCGGAATTGAACCGTCGCCTTGCCGACTTGCAAAAGCAAATGGTGGAAACGAAACAGCGCGAAACCGAGTTGCAAACCCAGTCGGAGATTTTGCAATATAATGAGGAAGTTTATTTCGGCGCACGGCGAGCGCATGACGACGCCAACGCGAATAATTTCCGCAGCCAGCAGGAGGTCGGCGAAGCCAAAGCGCAAGTGGCCGCGGCGGCAACCGAGGCGCGCAATCTGGAGCAGGCGCTCGAGAAAGCCCGTGAATTGCAAGCGGCTTTTGCGCGTGCCAAGCACGAGACGGCCGTGCTCGATTCGCTGCAAGAGCATTTGAAAAATTTCCGCACGGAACTCGCCGGACGTTTGCGGCCGTTGATCGCCGACCGCGCTTCCGAGTTGTTGCGTCTGATCACAGCCGGGCGGTACAGCCTGTTGGAACTGGATGAATCGTATAATATTTTTCTTTACGATCAAAACTCGCGGCACAGCTTGGCACGCTTTTCCGGCGGCGAACAGGATGTGGCGAATCTTTGTTTGCGCGTCGCCATCAGCCAGGTGATCGCGCAGCGCACCGGCAAGCCGCCGCTGCAATTCATCGTGCTCGACGAAATTTTCGGTTCGCAGGATGAAGAGCGCAGACTGATGATGCTTACCGCGTTGCAACAGTTGAACAATTATTTTCGCCAGATTTTTTTGATCACCCACATCGAAAGCATCAAAGAAAGCCTGCCGGTGGTGCTGCAGGTGGAGATGGTGGGGGAGGCGAGTGAGGTAAAAATAGTATAAAATTCACACGGATGAAAAGCGGTACACGGATTTTTTATCCATGGGCGGCTTTTCATCCGTGGGGGAAAAATTTGTAATTTTTATTTTTTTAAAATCATTATGCCTCTCATTAACTCCAAAATGCAAATCCGCCATACCGTGTATTTCACCATCCAAACGCCGGCGGGCAGTGGCCCGCATCCGGCGTTGATCGTGTTGCACGGTTTCGGCCAGCGAGCGGAAGAGTTCGGCAAAGTATTTGAGACATTGCCGGCGCGCGGAATTCTCGTCGCTGCGCCGCAGGGGCCGCACCATTTTTACCCGAAATTCCCCGCCCGCGAAGTTGGATTTTCGTGGCTCACACGTTATGAGCGCGATCAATCGGTGGCGGATTTTATTGGTTACATGCAGCAGTTTGTCGAGTTGCTGAAAAACGAACACGCCGTGGATTTGGCGCGGCTTTATGTGCTCGGCTTTTCACAAGGCGTGTCGATGGCGTATCGCTTTTGGGTACACCAGGCCGCGCCGGTGCGCGGCATAATCGCGGTAAGCAGTGATTTGCCGCCGGACGTGGCCGCGCGGCTCAGTTTTACAAAACCGACCAAGGTTTTGCTCGTGCATGGGTGCGAAGATCAAATGGTATCAATCCATAAATCGCGTGAAGCCGAAACCATTTTGCGCGCGCATGGGATTCCCGTCGAGCGGCTCGAATTTGACGGCGGGCATTATGTGCCAGCGCTGGCGGTAGAAAAAATAGCGGAGATGATCAACGGCGTTTAGGCGAGCGCTTTCCGCACTGCGGCAAGTTGTGTGTATATAGGAAAGTGTTGATTTTTGGCAAAACACTCCGGCGGCGGGAATTTTTATCAAAATTGAAAAAACTCTTGACAATTTAACGCGGATTGTTTAAATTTCACGTTAGATGTAGTTCAATTCGACCGCTTAACCATAATTCAATTCCGGCGAGTTGAAAGCCCAATGGGCACAGCCTACAACGCGATCCAATCCCTTGCTTTACACCCTATCGTTGTTGAACCAACTTTTCTTCCAGCCTCATGGCACGTGTTGAGTTACGTGAAGTGACCAAGCTATACGACAATAACGTCGTAGCGGTCAACCGAGCGAATATTAATATCCAGGACAAAGAGTTTGTCGTTCTCGTCGGCCCTTCCGGTTGTGGCAAATCGACGACGCTGCGTATGGTGGCGGGTCTCGAAGAGATCAGCAGCGGCGAGATTTACATTGGGGAGCGGATGGTGAATGAAGTGGCGCCGAAAGATCGCGATATTGCGATGGTTTTTCAAAACTATGCGCTTTATCCGCACATGACGGTGTATGAGAACATGGCGTTCGGCTTGAAACTGCGCAAATACCCCAAAGCCGAAATCGAGCAACGGGTGCGGGAGGCGGCCAAAATTTTGAGCATTGAAGAGTTTTTGGATCGCAAGCCGAAAGCGCTTTCGGGCGGACAGCGCCAGCGCGTGGCGGTCGGGCGCGCCATTGTGCGCAAGCCGCAAGTGTTTCTTTTCGACGAGCCGCTCTCCAATCTCGATGCGAAGCTGCGCGTGCAGATGCGCACGGAAATTTCCAAGCTGCACAACCGCCTGGAAACGACGATGATTTACGTGACGCACGATCAGGTGGAGGCGATGACGATGGGCGACCGCATCGTGGTGATGAAAGACGGCAACATTCAACAAATCGACACGCCGCTTAATTTGTATAATCAGCCGCGCAATAAATTTGTGGCGGGGTTCATCGGCTCCCCGGCGATGAATTTTATTTCGGGAAAAGTGACGCAAGCGAACGGCCTGTTTTTTCATGAGGGCCGTTTTCAATTTCAAGCGCCCAAAAAATTTGCCGCCGTTTTGGAAAAATACAAGGAGCGCGACGTCGTCTTCGGCATTCGTCCGGAAGATTTTCATCTCGCGGATAACGCCGAGCGCGTGGCCGAGCCGGCGGCAATGACCGCGACGGTAGAAGTGGTGGAGCCGATGGGGAATGAGATTTATCTGTATTTGAGCACGGGGAACAACAGTTTGGTGGCGCGCGTGAATGCGCGCTCAGAGCCGCCGATTGGCAGCCAGTTGCAATTAATTGTGGACATGAGCAAGGCGCATTTTTTTGACGCGCAGAGCGAAATGAGTTTAAGCCTCGCAGCTTGAGCCTGACTTTCCTTGGTTCCGAAAAGGAAGATCGAGGTCACTCCTTAGGTTATGGTGATTACCCGATTGAACAAAAGCGGATAAGGGGCAATATCCGAGGGCGCCGTTTCATGGCGTCTTGGTTGGAAAGTGCCCCGGCACACCTTATTCTGATCGTGCGGGATTTTCTCCGAATACAGCGTTGAGTCCAAGCTGCCTGCTGACCTTTAACCGAATGCATCAATTTTATCAACCCAAAGGAAGTTTATGGATATCGCAGAATTAAAAGCACTAAAGATTTCCGAGCTGAATAAAGTCGCTCAGGATTTAAACGTTCAAGGAGCGACCGGCCTGAGAAAATCCGAGTTGATTTTTAAAATCCTTGAAGAGCAAACCAAAAAAGAAGGCTTGATTTTCGCCGACGGGGTTTTGGAAGTTTTGCCGGACGGTTACGGCTTTTTACGCTCGCCGGACTACAATTACTTGCCCGGCCCGGACGATATTTATGTTTCGCCGAGCCAGATCAAACGTTTCGGTTTGCGCACCGGCGACACGGTTTCTGGCCAGATCCGCCCGCCGAAAGAGAACGAGCGTTTCTTCGCGCTATTGAAAGTGGAAGCCATCAATTTTGAAAATCCGGAAGTCGCGAAGAGCAAAATTTTATTTGACAACCTCACGCCGCTTTATCCGATCAAGCGCATCAATTTGGAGCACGATGCGAGAGATTACACCTCGCGGGTTATGAACCTCTTATCCCCGCTCGGCAGAGGCCAGCGCGGACTCATCGTGGCGCAGCCGAAAACCGGCAAGACGACGATTCTGCAAAAAATCGCCAATGCCATCACCGCGAATTCGCCGGAAATTAAATTGATCGTGTTGCTGATTGACGAGCGCCCGGAAGAAGTCACGGACATGGAGCGTTCGGTTGCCGCGGAAGTCGTGAGTTCAACGTTTGATGAACCGCCGGAGCGCCATGTGCAAGTTGCCGATATGGTTTTGGAAAAGGCGAAGCGCTTGGTGGAATATGGCCATGATGTGGTGATTTTGTTGGATTCGATTACCCGCCTCGCCCGCGCCCACAATGCCGTGGTGCCGCACTCCGGCAAAATTCTCTCCGGCGGTCTCGATGCCACCGCGCTCGAACGCCCGAAACGGTTCTTCGGCGCCGCGCGCAATATCGAAGAAGGCGGCAGCTTGACGATCATTGCGACGGCCTTGATCGACACCGGCAGCCGCATGGATGAAGTTATTTTTGAAGAATTCAAAGGCACGGGCAATATGGAACTTGTGCTCGACCGCCGCCTTTCCGACCGCCGTTTGTTTCCCTCCATTGACATCAATAAATCCGGCACGCGCAAGGAAGAATTGCTGCTCACCGACATGGAGCTTAACCGTGTTTTTATTTTGCGGAAATTTTTAAGCGACTTGACGCCGGTGGAAGCGATGGAATTCCTGATTGAACGCATGCGCGGCACGAAGTCGAACGAGGAATTTTTGAAGCACATGAACTCGTAAAAATACCTTGCTTTTGCCTGAAACAAGACGTATATTTAAAATCTGTAATCAGGCAAAATTAACCGGAGAATAATCGTGAAACCCAAGATTCATCCCCAATACGTTCTGGCAACCATCTCGTGCGCCTGCGGCAATACGTTTAACGTGCGCAATACCGTCGGTGATATGCGCGTGGAAATTTGCTCGAATTGCCATCCGTTTTTTACCGGCAAGCAAAAGTTGATTGACTCCGCCGGTCGCGTGGAAAAATTCAAAAGACGCTATCAAAAGGGCGAAGAAAAAGCTGCCGCCAACGTTTAGTGCGGATCGGAAAAATGAGACGGAATGCGCTCGTCAGGCCAGGCCTCGAGGTGTATTCCGTTTTTTTATTTTTAGGATGCTCATCGTGTCGCAAGAAAATTTCTCCGAAAAAAAACTGATGGTCGGCGGCCAAGCCGTAATCGAGGGCGTGATGATGCGGTCGCCGGAAATGGTCGCCGTTGCCTGCCGGCGTGCCGACAACAGCATTATCGTTTGGCGCAAAGCTTATAAGTCGCTGCTGCAGCGCTACAAAATTTTAGCGCTGCCGATTTTTCGCGGCTCCATCGTGCTGATCGAGGCGCTGGTGCTCGGTGTGCAAGCGCTGACGTTTTCCGGCGACGTGGCGATGGCCGACGAGCAAGCTAAACAAAACGGCGCCGCGACGCCGGCGCAGCGCCCCGGCCAGCGCACCACCGGCCAAAAGATCTGGATGGGATTGACGCTCGCCTTTGCCTTCGCGATTGGCTTGGGAATTTTCTTTTACGTGCCGCTGCTGCTCACGGATTGGTTCGGCGCGCGTACCGGTTTCTGGTTCAACCTGGTTGACGGCATTATCCGGCTCATTTTCTTTTTGGCCTATTTGGCGCTGATCACGCAAATGAAAGACATTCGCCGTGTTTTCGAGTATCACGGCGCCGAGCATAAAAGCATTTTTAATTTTGAAGAGAAAAAAGAACTGCGCCCGGAAACTGCTGCCACGTTTACACGTTTTCATCCGCGCTGCGGCACGAGTTTTCTCCTCATTGTCATGCTCGTGAGTATTTTTGTGTTCATGGCCTTGGGTCGTCCGGAAACCGTTGGCGACCGTTTGTTGCGCCTGGCTTTTATCCCGCTCATTGGCGGCATTTCGTACGAATTTATCCGGCTTTCGGATAAAGGCTATCGCATCGCCTTCTGGCGCTTTTTTATCGAACCCGGCTTGTGGCTGCAACGCTTGACGACCAAAGAGCCGGATTTGAGCCAACTTGAAGTTGCGATTGTTTCATTGAAAGCCGCGCTGGGAGAGCGGGTGGAGTTGCTGCCGAATGTGGTGGTTGAGGATGGAAAAGCGGTCGTCGCATCGCCTTCCGGCGAACTTAAACCGGTTTGATTAAAGTTGACGCAACGGTTCGCGCAAAAGTTGGAAACTGGTGAAAGTGTTCTTATTAAGTTGTAGGCAAATACCATGAAAGATGAAATGAAAATTTCAGAGATCGAGGAGAAGTACGATGGGCAATGGGTGGTGGTGGAAATCACCAAAACAGATAAATACAATAATCCGCGACGGGGACGCGTGCTATTTCATGGTCAAAGCCAAGATGAAGTTTACGGCAAAGGACCTGAATATCGCAATGCCCACCCTATGGTGAAATTGTATTATTTCTATGCCGGGAACCCGATTCCTGACGATATGGGGGTGATGTTTGTCGCGCGCTCATCGTATCCAGGGCCTAATGTATCGAGGCGTACTGTTTATCCCTGTCGAACTTAATCGGTCCGTTTTCAAATTTTTAGTTGACTCGGGTGCGGCATATAGTGCGATTAATCGAAAAGTTTTGGATAAAATCATTGCTATACCGGCCGGTAAAACTCGCACGGTCGCACCATTAGGGAAAGAAGTGGTCACCACATCAGTTTTACGCATTGAAAAGTTTGTGGTAGGCAGTTTAAACGAAAGTAGTTTTGAAATTTCAATCGTCGACTTCCCGGTTGGATTTCAAATCGATGGTGTCCTTGGCATGGATTTCATGGGTAAATACCGCATCACCATTGAACCTGATACCAAAACCTTAGTTCTACGCGAAATTCCAAAGAAAAAATAAAATGTTCGCAAAATTAGACAACCTCGAAAAACGTTTTGAAGAAGTAAATGCTCTGCTCGCGAGTCCGGAAACCGCAGGCAATCCCAAGCGGTTGCGCGATCTCGCGCGCGAGCACAGCGATCTGCAGGAGACTGTGAAGAAATATCACGAGTACAAGGCGGTTGCGCAAGGTGCCATTGACGCTCGCGAGATATTGCAAGACGCCAAAGATCGTGAATTGCGGGAAATGGCGCAGGCCGAATTGGAAGAACTGGAGCCGAAGCTGAAGCAACTCGAGGAAGAATTAAAACTATTGTTGGTTCCCAAAGATCCTAACGATTCTAAAAACGTGATTGTGGAAATTCGCGCCGGCGCCGGCGGCGATGAAGCGGGCTTATTTGCCGGCGATTTGTTTCGCATGTACACGCGCTTTGTGGAGCGGCAGGGCTGGCAGATGGAAATGATGTCGCTCAATCAGCAGGGTATCGGCGGCTTTAAAGAAATTATTTTTCAGGTCAACGGCAAAGACGCGTTTGGCAAATTGAAGTATGAAGGCGGCGTGCATCGCGTACAACGCGTGCCGGCCACGGAACAGAACGGGCGCATTCACACTTCCGCAGCCAGCGTCGCCGTGCTTCCCGAAGCCGAAGAGTTCGACATTGAAATTAATGAGAAAGATTTAAAATATGACGTTTTTCGTTCTTCCGGGCCGGGCGGGCAAAGCGTCAACACCACCGATTCCGCGGTGCGCCTGACGCACATTCCGACGGGATTGGTGGTGCAGTGTCAAGATGAGAAGTCGCAGCTCAAAAACAAAAACAAGGCGCTGAAAGTTTTGCGCGCCCGCCTTTACGAAATCAAACAAGCGGAAGAACGCGCCAAGATCACCGACGCCCGCCGCCAGATGGTGGGCAGCGGCGACCGCAGCGACAAAATTCGCACCTACAATTTCCCCCAGAATCGCGTTACTGACCATCGCATCGGCCTGACGCTGCATCAACTTGACGACGTGCTCGACGGCAATATCAAAGCATTTATCGAACAGCTCGCATTGGCCGATCAAGCGGAAAGGTTGAAAAGCGCTGCGTAACTCAGTCGGTTCGACGGGATTTTAAATATTTTTACCAAATTCTTTGCGCATCCTCGATCTTTTAAAATCAACCGAAAAACAACTCCGCGCCGCCGGTGTTGAATCCGCGCCGCGCGAGGCGGAATGGCTGCTGACGGCGATTTTGCAAACCGACCGCGCCAATCTCTATTTGATGCGCGAGCAGCGATTGCAGCCCGATGAGCACGCGCAATTCGACACTTTGCTACAGCGCCGTCTCAAGCGCGAGCCGCTGCAATATATTCTCGGCAGTTGTGAGTTTTACGGTTTTGAGTTTGCTGTCACCCCCGCGGTTTTAATTCCGCGGCCAGAAACGGAGTTGCTCGTTGAAAAAGTCGTCGAGTTGGTAGCGCCATTTGCAGTGCCGCGTATTATCGATCTCGGCACGGGTTCCGGATGTATCGCCGTTTCATTGGCGAAGCTCATGGCGAACGCGCAAATTACCGCCATCGATATTTCCGCGGCGGCGCTGGAAGTCGCGCAGGCGAATGCAAAAAAGCTCGGTGTGGCGGAGCGCGTCACGTTCCGCTTGGCGGATTTGACAGCCGCCGATGGCGACGAGCAATTTGATCTCGTGGTTTCCAATCCGCCGTATGTTTTGGAATCCGAGCGGCCAAGCTTGCAGCCAGAAGTTCGCGCTTGGGAGCCGGCAGAAGCTTTGTATGTCGTTGGCGATGGCTTGAAATTTTATCGTGGCGTTCTCGATTATTGCAAAACCCATCTGCGTCCCGGCGGCTGGGTCGCGTGTGAAATGGCCAGCCCGCGCAGCACCGCGATCGAAAAGCTCTTCCGCGAAGCGGGTTTTCATGAGGTACAAATCATCCAAGATTTCGCTGGCTTTGAGCGGCATCTCATCGCTAAAAATTAATAACTTTTTAAATTTTGAAACTATCCGGGCGATTCGTAAAATCCGGATACTAAGACTTTCTGCGTTGCGGCAAAATCAACTTGACTGAAAGGAGCATCCTGTGATTAGTGGCAACATCTTCCGTGAATATGACATTCGGGGCATCGCTGAAAATGATTTGACCAATGAGAATGTGACCTTAATTGGAAAAGCGTTCGCGACGCACATGTTGTCGCAAAATCGCAAACGCCTCGTCGTGGGGCGTGACGTGCGGCTTTCTTCCGAACGTTTGCGCAATGCGCTCGTCGAGGCGATGATTGGCTGCGGCGCCGACGTGATCGACGTGGGCGTCGTGCCGACGCCGACGCAATATTTCGGCATCGTGCAGCAAAAGGCCGACGGCGGCGTCATGATCACCGGCAGCCACAATCCGATTGACTACAACGGCTTTAAAATGTCCACCGGCTTGAAAGCCGCGGATGGGCACGTTTCGGTCGGCGCGATTTACGGCGAAGAAATTCAGCAGCTCTATAAAATTTTACAAGCCGGAAAATTTGCGAGCGGCAATGGCAAAGTTGAAGTCATTAATATTACGCCGGATTACATCGCCGCCATCAAACAGCGCGTGAAACTGGCGAAGCCGTTGAAAATCGTCGTCGATCCCGGCAACGGCTGCGGCGGTTTATTTGCGCCGCAAATTTGGAAAGACATGGGTTGCGAAGTGGTTTGTCTTTATTGCGAGCCGGACGGCCGTTTTCCGAATCACCTGCCCGATCCGACGGTGATGAAATACATCAAAGATTTGCGCGCGAAAGTCGTTGCGGAGAAGGCCGATCTCGGTATCGGCTATGACGGCGATGCGGATCGTCTCGGCATCGTCGACAATCTCGGGCGCCCGATTTTCGCCGATAAGCTGGTGGCGATGTTTGCGCGCGATACGCTCTCGCGTGTGCCCGGCAGCAAAATCGTATTTGACGTGAAGTGCAGCCAAGCATTACCGGAGTACATTAAAAAATACGGCGGCCACCCGATCATGTGGAAAACCGGCCATTCGCTGCTGAAAGCGAAAATGCACGAAGAACACGCGCCGCTGGCCGGCGAAATGAGTGGTCACATTTTCTTCGGCGAAGGTTATTTCGGATTTGACGACGCAATTTTCGGCAGCGGGCGGATGATGCAAATCCTTTCGCATTCCGGCAAAACCATGGCCGAGCTGCACGACGAAATCCCCGCGTTCATTTCCACGCCGGAGATCCGCGTCGAAGCAACCGATGAAACAAAATTTCAAATCGTCAGCGACATGGTGGCGCATTTCAAAAAATCGCATCAGGTCATCGACATCGACGGCGCGCGCGTGCTTTTCGGCGACGGCTGGGGTTTGGTGCGCGCCTCCAACACGCAGCCGGTGCTGGTGATGCGCTTCGAAGCCCGCACGAACGAATTGCTCGCGCAAATCACCGACATTTTCAAAAAGAAACTTCGCGAGTATCCGGTGGTTAAATTCTCAGATGCGGATTTTGAAGTGGCGAAGTAGAACCAGTTTTATGCAAGAAAAGCGACCGGTTGTCACGACGCGTGGTTGCTTTTCTTGCTTTCATTTTTAATGGCGAATTATCCAAAGATTACTGAATTCACTTCTGCAAATACCCCACTTTCAAATTGCTTTTCCCGCCGTTTTTGCTTATTTTCCATATAAGACAATTCGGAGTGCAGACTCTACGGGCGTAGCCGCCAGTCTGCAAAGGTGATTGTTGTGCGGTTGTGAATTCTGCAAAAACACTATCTATCAAGGAGCCACTGTGCCTCAACTTATGATCAGCATCTCGGGCGTGCGCGGTGTCGTCGGCGAAGGACTGACGCCGGAAGTGATGTTGAATTTCGCCCAAGCGTATGGGACGTTTTGCAACGGCGGCCGCGTGGTGTTGGGCCGCGACTCGCGAGTTTCCGGGCCGATGTTGCACCATGCCGTGACTGCCGGACTCATGGCGGTCGGCTGCGAAGTGATTGATATCGGCATCGCGCCGACTCCAACCACGAAAATTGCCACCCACCAGCTTCATGCCGCCGGCGGCTTGGTCATCACCGCCAGCCACAATCCGGTTATGTGGAACGGCATCAAAATGCTGGCGAGTGACGGCCTGTTTTTGGATGAAGAGC
>CAZVZZ010000006.1:4323-35580 GCA_964631505.1 uncultured Cytophagia bacterium | reverse complement strand
GGTGGTTCGTTTTCTTTAAAAGATAGCGACAAATTTTTTAATCGGCAAGCCCCAAGCATTCTGAAAAGAAGCGGCAAGCATATTCTCAACGCCGCTCGATGGTTATGGCAATATTTTTTGCTTCAAACCACGCCGTCAAAAACGTGTCAATCGAGACGGCAAATTCTTCATCGTCAAAATATGGATCATTGATGAAAATATGTTCATCGTCAAACCCGCAAACAACGACGGCATGTGAAAGGTCGGCTTCATCCCAATAAGGTAGGGCGGTTGTTATCACCGTCACAATACAAGGTTGTTGTTTCTCCGCCAAATAGTTGATCAAATCTTTCAATAACCAAATATGTAGTTCCGCTTTGGTGCCGGGGAGCGAAGCATTGAGCATCAGTATGTTGAGCGCTGAAGTGCCCATTTCATCGGTTGCGAGCAAATCCCGCAAAGCGCTTTCTTTAATTGGATTGCCAAGAAAATTAAAAAGCATCTTGGCGCAAGCCGGCAAGCAGCTTGCTTCATGCTCTTGCTTGTGATGAGGCTTGTTGATAGAGACGCTTGGCATTGACTCGCAATTCATCTTTAGACGTCGACACGTTGAGCTTTAAATCACCGTGCTGTGCATCAACCACAATGTGCCCTACCGTCCCCAGGCTTCCACGGCTGGGCAGTGCATAAATCACGGGAACCTTCCATTGGGCTGAGCCATTCTCACCCACCACCAGTTCCGGATCGCCAGCATGCAAAAGATTACCCACGTGCACAATCAAGTAATAATTCACCTGTTGCCGAGCAATCAAAGCAGTCACATTGAGATCGCCCTTGATTTTTAACTCAAACGTAACTTTCTTTTTTGACGCGGGAGCTTTATTTGACTTTACTCGAACTGTAGTCGCCATAACGTCTCCGTGGCTTTTGTTTACCAAAGATAATGACAAAATTTTTTATCGGCAAGCAAAAAAATCGCCCACTGGTTTTCAAGTGGGCGATTTTTCCTCATCGATTTTAAATTGAATTTGCAAATTCGATTTAAAATTTCATTAATCCTTTTCGGCCTCTTCCAACACCGCCTGCGCTGCCGCCAACCGCGCAATCGGCACGCGGAACGGCGAACAGCTCACGTAATTCAGGCCGATCTTATGGCAGAATTTGACGGTGGCCGGGTCGCCGCCGTGCTCGCCACAGATGCCGACTTTGAGCTTCGGACGCGTGGCGCGGCCGCGATCAACGCCCCACTTCATCAGTTGGCCGACGCCTTCCTGGTCGAGCGTGTCGAACGGATCGGCCTCGAGAATTTCGTTTTCGACATAAAACGGCAGGAAGCGGCCCGCATCGTCGCGCGAGAGGCCGAACGTCGTCTGCGTCAAATCATTCGTACCGAAACTGAAGAACTCGGCTTCCTTCGCGATTTGATCCGCGACCACCGCGGCGCGCGGCAGTTCGATCATCGTGCCAACCAGATAATCAATCTTCATGCCTTTTTCCGCGAAAACTTTCGCTGCCGTTTCGCGCGTGATTTGCGCTTGCAGCTTCAGCTCGTTGATGTGGCCGACGAGCGGAATCATGATCTCCGGCAACACTTTCTTGCCGGATTTTGCCACATCACATGCGGCTTCGAGAATCGCGCGGGCCTGCATTGCGGTGATTTCCGGATAGACGATGCCGAGACGGCAACCGCGATGCCCCAGCATCGGATTGAATTCGTGCAGCGCCTCGACTTTCGCTTTGATCTTCTCAGCGGAAACGCCAAGCTTGTTCGCGAGATCGGCCTGCTCGTGCGCGGTGTGCGGCAGGAATTCGTGCAACGGCGGATCGAGCGTGCGAATCGTCACGGGATAACCATCCATCGCCTCGAAAATGCCGGCAAAATCCTGTCGTTGAATCGGCAGCAATTTCGCCAGCGCGCGTTCGCGGCCTTCTTTGTTGTCGGCGAGAATCATCTCGCGCACGGCATCGATGCGGTCGCCGCCGAAGAACATGTGCTCGGTGCGGCAGAGGCCGATACCTTGCGCGCCGAACGCAATCGCATTCGCGGCCTGATCGGGCTGATCCGCATTCGTGCGCACGTTCATTTGGCGAATGCTGTCCGCCCAACCCATGATCGTGGAGTAAATGCGATAGGTCTCGGAATCTTCCGCGTGCATGGTTTTGTCGATGAGCACTTGCAGAATTTCCGAAGGTTTCGTTTTAATTTGACCGGCAATGACTTCACCCGTCGTGCCGTCGATGGAAATCCAATCGCCTTCACGCAGCGTTTGGCCTTTGGCCGTCATCGTGCGGGCGCGATAATCGATTTCCAACACGCTGCAGCCGGCGACGCAAACTTTACCCATTTGCCGGGCCACGAGCGCCGCGTGCGAGGTCATGCCGCCGCGCGCGGTGAGAATGCCTTCTGCGGCATCCATGCCTTTGATATCTTCCGGTGAAGTTTCGATGCGCACAAGAATAATTTTCTCGCCGCGTTTCTTCCACTCCACGGCATCGGGCGCGTTGAACACGATGCGGCCGCTCGCCGCGCCGGGGCCGGCGTTCAAGCCTTTCGCCAACACGTGGCCCGCCTCAACTGCGGCCTCTTTTTCCTTCGCATCAAAAATCGGACGCAGCAATTGATTGAGCGCGCTCGGATCGAGACGGCGCAGGCCTTCTTCTTTTTTAATCAGTTTCTCTTTCACCATGTCGTGCGCGATCTTGAACGCCGCAAAACCGGTGCGCTTGCCGTTGCGCGTTTGCAGCATCCACAGCTTGCCGTTTTGCACGGTGAACTCGACATCTTGCATGTCTTTGTAATGGCGCTCGAGTTTTTGGCGAATGCCGAGCAGTTGTTTGTACACCGCGGGCATATCCTGCTCCAAACGCGAGATGCGCTCCGGCGTGCGCGTGCCGGCCACGACGTCTTCGCCTTGCGCGTTGATCAAATATTCGCCGTAAAAAATATTCTCGCCGGTGGCCGGATCGCGCGTGAATGCGACGCCGGTGCCGCAGTCATCGCCCATGTTGCCGAACACCATCGATTGCACGTTGACCGCCGTGCCCCAATTCGCGGGAATGTCGTAGAGTTTGCGGTACGCAATCGCGCGCTCGTTCATCCACGAGCCGAACACCGCGCCAATGGCGCCCCAAAGCTGTTCCATCGGGTCTTCGGGAAAATCATGGCCGGTGCGCGTTTTGATCGCGGCTTTAAACTCCGCGACCAGCTCTTTCAACGCTTCGGCGGAAAGCTCATTGTCGTAATGGACGCCGGCGGCATGTTTCTTGGCCTCGAGAATTTCTTCGAACGGATCGATCTCGTCTTTGTGAACCGGCTTGAGGCCGAGCACGACGTCGCCGTACATTTGCACGAACCGGCGATAGCAATCATAAGCAAATCTTTCATTGCCGGTCCGCGCCATGACGCCTTGCACGGTGGTATCATTCAAGCCGAGATTGAGCACGGTGTCCATCATCCCGGGCATCGAAACCCGCGCGCCGGAACGCACGGAAAGCAGCAGCGGATTTTTCGGATCGCCGAATTTCGCGCCCATGATTTTTTCGATGTGCTGAATGGCCTTGGCCACATCCGCACGCAGCGATTTCGGATAGCTGCGTTTGTTGGCATAAAAATACGTACACACTTCCGTGGTGATGGTAAAACCCGCCGGCACCGGTAAGCCGAGACTGGCCATTTCGTGCAAATTCGCGCCTTTGCCGCCGAGCAGATTTTTCATCGCGGCGCGGCCTTCGGCTTTGCCGCCGCCGAACGAGTACACGTATTTCACCGCCAGCTTGCCGTTGCGCGAGGCGCTGGCTTTTTTCACGGTGAGTTTTTTCACTGCCTTGATTTTGGTTTTGACAACTGCCATCTGATGTTGCTCCTCAGAAAAGTATTTCTGTTCGTCATCATGCTAAATAGACGAACTATCTTTTTGCATCAAAACTCGGACTCGCCAGAACCACTAAAACGTCAGATAAAAAATTGCCCACGGATTGAAGAATCTCGCAGATAATTTTTGAACCGTGAAATCTGAGAAAAATGGAAAATTTTACGCCACAAAGGCACAAAGTTCACAAAGAAAAACTTTGTGTCCTTTGTGCCTTTGTGGTAGAATTGGACGGTAAGATAAAATTTTATCCGCGGGATTTTTCAATCCGTGGGAACACGCTTTTTACTTTCTTGCGAGTTATGCCAAGTTCCGATCGTTGTTTATGGTTTAGTTTTTTCGCCGCTTAAAATTGCCGAATACTCAACCGTATTCGACAAAACTTCCACCGCTTTTTTGATCGCCGGATCGTCGTCAAAAGTGACTTCGACCTGCGCGCGCGAGCCGTACAACTTCGCCGCAATTTCCTGCTCCAGCTCGCGGCGGATGAAGCCCGCGCTCTTGGTGAAGTCATCGTCTTTCTCGCGTTGCAACGCCTGCTCCAGCGCGGTGACGCTGCCCTGAATGTCTTGCAGATAACCTTCTTTCTCTGCGGTCTTTTTCAATTCTGCCAATTGCATTTCGCTCTGCGAGGTGTAGGAGAATTTTTTGTCGCGCGCAAATTGGCGGAACTCGCCGAGCATAGTTTCATCAATGGCAAAATCACGCTGTTTTAAATTCGGATGCTTGCTGGCATACGCCACCGCATAATTGAACGCCACGGATTTGTAGCGCAATGCCGCTTCGAAGCGCGACAATTTATCGGCAATGATTTCGAGGTCCGGCTTGATGCCGCCGCCGCCGTAAACGACGCGCCCGTTCTTCGTGCGAAAGGCCGGTTGCGGCGCTGGCGCTTTTTTCTCATCCTTCGCCGTGCCGTCGAGCAGATCACTTTCCGCGGCGTCGGCGAAAAGCGCGTCCTCATTCTCCGGGCGCGGCCGGTCTTTTTGAATGCAGCGGCCGCTCGGATCATAATATTTCGCCGTGGTGATTTTCAGCGCCGCGTCACGATTGAGCGAAACCACGGTTTGCACGAGGCCCTTGCCGTACGTCGTTTCGCCGATAAGCACGCCGCGATCCAAATCTTGCACCGCGCCTGCGACGATTTCCGAAGCCGAGGCGCTGTTACCATTCACCAAAACCACCAGCGGCAGCGCGCCGGCCTGCGGATCTTTGCCGGAGCGATATTCTTTGTCGCTGCCGTCGGAGCGGCCTTTGGTCGAGACGATTAGCTCGCCTTTCTTTACAAAATTTTCGGAGACTTCCACCGCGGCTTCGAGCAGGCCGCCGGGGTTGTTGCGTAAATCGAGAATCACCGACTTCATGCCCTGCCCTTTGAGATCGCGAACGGCTTGGCTCACTTCATAACCGGCATTTTTCGAGAAGCGCGACAATTTGATATAACCGATACCGTCACGAATGATGCCGGAATAAGTCACGTCGTGCACGGTGATTTCGGCGCGTACCATGTGAAACTCCAACGGCAGCGGCTCGCCCTCGCGTGCGATTTTGAGCGTCACCGGCGTGCCGATTTCACCGCGCAACCGGCTCGCAACTTCGTCGACTTTCATGCCCTTGGTCGTCGCGCCGTCCACTTCGATAATGCGGTCGCCCTCACGAATGCCGGATTTCAACGCCGGCGTGCCGTCCGAAGGCTGCTCGACCACGGTCGGCCAGCCGTCGCGCGTGCTGATCACCATGCCGAGGCCGCCGTATTTGCCGTGCGTGATGATTTGCAATTGCGTGTTGTCTTCTTTCTCGATCAACACCGTGTACGGATCGAGCGTTTCCAGCATGCCGTTGATGCCGGCCTTCATGAATTTGTCGGGATCAACCGGATCAACGTATTTGCGCGAAATTTCCTGATAGATCAGGCCGAAGACTTCAATGTTCTTGCGAATCTCATGCACATAATCGGCGCTGACGCTGACGCCCCAATCAACGGCCCAGCCGGCGATGGTGAGCGCCGCGGCGCAGAACACGACAAACATGGCGGTGCGTTTTTTCAACATGATGTTTTCTCCGAAAATTTTTTCATTCTATTGCTGCTCTTCAATCCTAGAAATAAAATTTGATCACCACATTAAGCCGCGGACGCGAAATAATACGGCTCAACATAAGTGAGCGGAACACGTTTGGTGGCGGACTCCTGAAAATTCGATAGTTTTAAAAATTGATTGACGGGCGCTGTCGTCATCAAACGAATAGCCAATTCTCTTAAACTTTCCGGCAACTCCTCGAGATTATCGAGCGGAAAACTGCGCGGCCCATACTCGGTGCGTTCCGTGAGTATGGATAAATGGCGAATCGTCAAACTAACGGCGCGTCCGGTCTGCTGATTGACTCGCAAAAGAATGTGATCCGTAAGCTCGACGCCAGTTGCCGACTCATTCTCGCCGAAAAAAATGTCCAGCATATCTTCGCCCTCATCATAAACCAGCCGGATCTTTTCCCCATTGGAGGCTATTATTTCGCTGCGATGCAATTTCAAATCACTCATAGTTTCACCGCTTTGGAACGATAAACTTTGGCCAACCTGTTACGACGAAGTTATTGGAAACGTAACTGCCGGTTTCGGTCAACTACGTTTTAAAAACGACGATTGCGACAAGATGATTGTTGTCCGGCAACAACTCATCAAACTGTTTGTAATAACGATATTCGTTCGGTAGCATTGGCTCTTGCTTGCGTCGCCCTGTGCGCAGCGTTTCAAGAAATTGATCAAAGAACGGTTCTAATTCAGGACGTGATTCCAGAATATGATGCCAACGTTCCTCGGTCAAATAAATCGTATTACCGAATCTATCTTGAACCGTCCACTTGCGCATTGTTCAAATTCAAGGCTATATCTTAAAACCCAACCGTTGCCGCAAAGTTGCATTAATCTCCTGCGAAACCGTGTCCATGCTCAACGTACCATCTAAGACGACGAAACGCGCGGGTTCGGCTTGCGCCAATTTTAAATAACCTTGCTGCACGCGCGTGTGAAAGCTGTGATCTTCGCGCTCGAGGCGATCCAGCGGTTTGCCGCTCTGGCGTTGGCGTGCGGCGGCCACCTCAAGCGAGATGTTCAATAAGAAAGTGATATTCGGCAAAATGTCCCACGTCACAAAACGATTGACGCGGCGCACGAAATCCAAATCAATTTGCCGGCCAAAGCCTTGAAACGCAGTGGTCGAATCGACGAAGCGGTCGGCAATGATGATTTTTCCGGCAGCCAGCAGCGGCTGAATTTTTTCTTTGGTGATTTGCGCCCGCGCCGCGGAATAAAGCAAAATCTCCGTGCGCGCCGTCATCACGCCATGTTTCGCGTCGAGCACGATGTTGCGAATCGCTTCGGCAATCTCGACGCCGCCAGGCTCGCGCAGCAACTCGGCGTCATATCCGGCGTGTTTCATGGCTTCATATAATCGGCGCGCTTGCTCGGTTTTGCCGGAGAAATCGATGCCCTCGAAGGAGATGAAGATGCCGGATAAATTTGGGGAAAACATACCACTTTTTAAAATCAACAATTTTGAAACTAATCATTATTAAACATATACAAGATACTTAATTTTCCCCAAAACAGCAAAACAATCTTTTACGCTTCATCTGCAGTCGGGCCATAAAGCGCCGGAACGGGAATATCGTTGAGCCGCAGATAAACGCTAAGCTGGCCGCGGTGATGCACGGTGTGATTCATGACAAAACTGCGCAACACCGCGAGGCGCGGCATGGTGAAAATGACTTTGCCGCTAACCAGAAACGTCCACGGTTTGAGCAAATGCGCGTCACTGGCGGCGGCAATGGCGGCGCGCGCGGCAGCTATATTTTGGTCGAAACGGTCGAGAAGTTCGTGGCGCGAATGGGCCGGCGTGTTTTTATCCGCTGGCGTCATATCGAATTGATCCTGATTGATTGTGATGCCTACCCACGTCGGTAGATTAGCCAAATGCGTCGCCAGATCGCCCAGTGACATGGATTTGGCGTGTGGTTTCCAGCCGAATTTGTCATCGGGAACGCGCGCCAGGGTTTTGCGGGTGTTCGCCATCTCGTGATCAAATTCGGGGAGCAACATTTCACTGAAGCTCATTTTGAATCTCCTATCGGTTTACACATGCAAAAATTTCCACTTGCCGCCTTTGAAGCGCAAATAATACAGCGCGAAGCGAATGGTCTCGTCAAAAAGCTGAACGGCCCAAACACAGAGCAGGCCCAGAAAGGCGCGTTGCGCGCCGTGCAAAAATCCAAACACGATCACCCAGTTGATGCCGATTTCCAAAATCAGCGCGCTGGCAATGGTCATCCACATCAGCCAGCGCAAATCACCGGCGCCGCGCAGATTGCCAACCACGACGTTGTTCACGGCTTTGGGAATTTGTGTCAGCGCAAACACCAGCATGGCAAAACTGCCCTTGCGAATGACCTCGGTATCGCTCGTAAACACGCCCATGATTTGGTGTGAAAAAATCCAGAGCAGCAATCCCATCGCCACGACGCTGATGAACATCACCGCGCTGGAAACTTCCGCCGTGTGTTGCGCGAGACGGCGATTGTCGGCGCCGAGATTTTTTCCCATCAATGTCATCGCGCCCATGCCGAAGCCCATGTAGTACATCGACAGAATCGCCTGAATGCGCAAAAAGACTTGATGCGAGGCGAGCATCTCCACGCCGAGTTGCGCGACGAAGCCGGTGACCACGAGCTGGCTGAACGCCCACACCAATTGCTCAATGGTCGTCGGCACGCCGGTGCTAAACAGCCGTTTGAACGTTTGCAAATTCGGCTGCGCCATTTCGCGAAACGAAAGGTAAAGCGAGCACTTGCGGCTGCGCAGCAAATACAACGTGCCGAAAAAACCGAGTGTGTGGCAGATGCCGGCGGCGAGTGCGGCGCCGCGCACGCCCAACTTCGGCATGCCCGCCAACCCAAAAATCAACACCGGCGCGAGAATCAAATTCAGGCCGTTGATGCTGAGATTGATCAGCATCGAATAATGCGTATCGCCCGCCCCGCGAATGATGCCCACGGCGATGAAATTCGTGATAATGAACGGCGCAAAGACGGCCAGCGTCCGCAAATACGTTACCCCGGCCTGCTCCGCGGCGGCGCCTTCATTGCCTTTGATCAGCTTGAAAATGTTGGTCGCGCCGAAATACCAAAACACCGCGAGCAGACAAGCCATGCCCGCGCCGAGGATCATGGCCTGACTGAGAATGTGGTTGGCCTCCTCTTTCTCGCCGGCGCCGAGATGGCGCGTGACGATCAGCGTGCTGCCGACGATAAACGTGAGCAGAACGGTGATGCAGACAATGACGACTTGCAACGCCATGCCGACGCCGCCGAACGCCGCGGCGCTGATCTTGCCGATGAGAATCGCCTCGACCGTCCACATGATCGTCTGCGAAGCGAGATCGATCACCGCCGGCAGCGCCGTGCGCAACAGGCTTTTGAGCGGCGAGGTTTCTGCGCTTTTGAGCGGCGGCGTTTCAGCGTTTGGTAGCGGCACGGCGGAATTGGTTTCCGCCCTTGATTGGAACAAATTAACCTTCCTTGTTGCTCGTTGCGTGTTGCTGGTTGCTCGTTGTTTGTTGCTGGTAGCTGGTTACTCGTTTCCATCTTAGCAACCAGCTACCAGCAATCAGCAACCAGAAACCGCTCAGTCGTAATATTCGAGACCGAGATGCGTGATCAGCTCCTCGCCCCGCAGATAACGCAACGTGTTTTTCAATTTCATCAATTGAATAAAAAGATCGTGTTCGGGATAAAGCTCCGGCGCGGTCATCGGGCTCTTGAAATAAAACGAAAGCCATTCCTGAATGCCTTTCATGCCGCTGCGCTGCGCGAGATCGAGCAGCAGCACGACGTCGAGCACGATCGGCGCGGCGAGAATGCTGTCGCGGCAGAGAAAGTCGATTTTGATTTGCATCGGATAGCCGAGCCAGCCGAAAATGTCGATGTTGTCCCAGCCTTCCTTATTATCACCGCGCGGCGGATAATAATTGATGCGCACTTTGTGATAATAATCTTTGTACAATTCGGGATAAAGCTCCGGCTGCAAAATGTAATCGAGCACGGAGAGCTTGCTCTCTTCCTTGGTGCGGAAGGATTCGGGGTCGTCCAACACTTCGCCGTCGCGGTTGCCGAGAATGTTGGTGGAGTACCAACCCGCCAGGCCGAGCAGACGCGCTTTGAGGCCGGGCGCGACCACGGTTTTCATCCACGTTTGGCCGGTTTTGTAATCTTTGCCCGCGAGCGGTGAGCCTTTGATTTTGGCGAGCTCGAGCATCGCCGGAATATCGGCGGTGAGATTCGGCGCGCCGTTGGCGAACGGAATGCCTTCCTGCAGCGCGGCGTAAGCGTAGATCATGCTCGGTGCAATCGCGGGATTGTTTTCGCGCAGCGCTTTTTCAAACGACTCGATGGTGTTGTACGCGGGATCGTTCGGCGGCATGAACGTTTCCGTGCTGCCGCACCAGATCATCACGAGGCGCGAGAGATTATTTTTCTGTTTGAAGTTTTGCATGTCCTCGCGTAACATCTGCGCGAGATCCATTTTGGTTTTGCCGCTTTTCACGTTCGGCCCGTTGAGGCGCTTCACGTAATTTTGGTCGAACACGGCTTTCCACGGCTTGATCGCCTGCATCGGCTCTTTCACCTGCTCGAGCAAACGCGGTTCCAGCACGCCGGCTTTCATCGCCGCGGCGTAGCAGTCATCTTCAAAAATATCCCAGCCGCCGAACACGAGATCATTCAACGTCGCGAGCGGCACAAAATCTTTGATGTACGGCGAGCGTTTTTCGGTGCGCTTGCCGAGGCGGATCGTGCCCATTTGCGTGAGCGAGCCGATCGGCTGCGAGATGCCGCGCTTCACGGCCTCGACGCCGGCGATAAATGTGCTGGTTACGGCGCCCATGCCGGGAATGAGAATGCCGAGTTTCCCTTGCGGGGCTTTGATTGCAACGGGTGTTTTGGTCACAGGAACTCCCTCTACAGAATGTTATGAATGGTTTGGTTATTTTATCAAAACTGTTTGGAAAAATCATTCCGGCCAAACCCCATAAGCGCATGTCACTTCGAAGGAATCCTGTTCAAACCAAGCACCAGACTTGATAACAAACAAGATCCCGCCTTGGCGGGATGGCTTTTCCTGTTGCTTTTGCAAACAGTAATAAATCATTTTGCCGCAACGATTTTGCAAACTAAATTATGGCGTGCCTTGCAAGTTTTTTTCCTCGTTACGGACGTGCATCAAGCGTTGGAACGCGGTGAAATTCGAGAGCACCGCAATCAGGCCGACGGCGATCATCAGCGCGATTTCATGAATCAACGCGCCGAAGCCGAGCAGCACAATGCGCTCCGGACGTTGCATGATGCCGACTTTGCATTGCAGACCCAGGCCCTCGGCGCGGGCGCGCACGTAGCTCACCATCATCGAACCGCCGAGCGCCATACACACGGCAATCACACCCAACATGCGCCAGGAAGAATCGAGGTTCTTCAAAAACGTGGAGGGGTCACGGTCAAAAAAATACGCCAGGCCGAAAAAGACCACGACCTCGGCATAACGGTCGAGCGTCGAATCATACAGCGCACCGAATTTAGTGACTTGATTAGTGGCGCGCGCGACTTTGCCGTCCATAATGTCAAACGTGCCGGAGAGCAGCACCAGCGCGCCGCCCCAGCGCGGATAGCCCAACACAAACAGCGCGGCGCTGATGATACTTACTAAAAATCCCAACGTCGTGAAGAGATTGGGATTGACCGCGCGGGTGATGAAAACATTGACGACCGGCGTGATTAAATTGAGATACCAATTTTTTACGCCGTCCGGTAGGATGTTGACTTTGAGTGACAAGGTTCGTTCCATATTGGGTAACTCGTAATTCGTAAAACGTCATTCGTGAGATTCAATCGCCGAGTTCTGAGGCCACGGTTGCTTTGGATTTCGGCCGTCCTTCCACGACCAACACACATTCTCCCCGTAGTGTCTGCTCCTGCAAACCGGCGAGGATCTCCGAAACCTTGCCGCGACGCACCTCCTCGTGAATTTTAGTCATCTCGCGCGCCAGCGCCGCCCGTCGATCTCCCCAATGGGTTAAAATATCCTGCAATGTTCGAGGCACGCGTTGCGGCGCTTCATACAAGACAATCGTGCGCGGCTCGCTGGCCAGGGTTTGAAAAAAAGTTTGCCGCCCCTTTTTCGCCGGCGCAAAACCTTCGAACACGAAACGGTCGCACGGCAACCCAGAAATCGTCACGGCCGCCACTGCCGCCGAGGCGCCGGGGATCGCTTCAACAACGATATTCTCCGCCACCGCCGCGCGCACCAAAAAAAAACCGGGATCGGAAATTCCGGGCGAACCGGCGTCGGTGATCAGCGCGATATTTTTGCCCTCCAGCATTTGCACCACAAGCTGCGGCGCGACTTTGCGCTCGTTGAAATCGTGGTAACTCACCACCGGCCGGTGAATCTCATAATGCCGCAGCAGAATCGCCGCATGGCGCGTGTCCTCCGCGGCGATGAGATCGACGCCACGCAGCGTCTCCACCGCGCGAAACGTCATGTCCTGCAAGTTGCCAATCGGCGTGGCAACCAAGTAGAGTTTGCCGGCCAAAGCCAATCACCAATCTCTTTCTACTGATTATCAATCTGCGCCCGTTGCAGCTTGCCCGAATAATCCACAAAAACCGTTTTAATCTCCGTAAAAAATTCAAATACCGGCCAGCCGCCTTCACGGTGGCCGTTGCCGGTTTCTTTGACACCGCCGAATGGCATGTGGGCTTCCGCGCCGATGGTCGGGCCGTTGATGTACGTGATGCCCGCTTCGATATCGCGAATCGCGCGGAAGGCCGCATTGACGTCGCGTGAATAAAGCGAAGAGCTTAAACCGTATTTCGTGTTGTTGAGCACGCGAATGGCTTCATCGAGCGCTTTGATTTTCATCACCGCGAGCACAGGGCCGAAAATTTCTTCGCGCGCGATGCGCATTTCCGGCGCGACATGCGAGAAGATGGTAGGGCGAATAAAGAAGCCGTTTTTGTACGCGCCCTCGGTGTAGCGCTCGCCGCCGGTTTCCAGTCTCGCGCCTTCGCTTTTGCCCACTTGAATGTAGCCTAAAATTTTGTCGAGCTGCTTTTGGTTGATCACCGGGCCGACATCCGTCGTCGGTTCGAGGCCGTTGCCAAGACGAAGTTTTTCCGCCCGCTTGATCAGCATCGCGAGAAACTGATCGTGAATCGCTTCGTGCAAAATCAAACGGCTCGTCGCGGTGCAGCGCTGTCCCGCGGTTCCGAACGCGCCCCACAACACGCCTTCGAGCGCCAACTCCAAATCCGCATCGGGCATGACGATCTGCGCGTTTTTGCCGCCGAGTTCCAATGAAACGCGTTTTAAATCTCGCGCTGCCGCGGCAGAAATCATTTTGCCAACTTGGGTCGAGCCGGTGAACGAAATCAGTTTCACATTCGGATGCTCGACCAGCGGCATTCCGGCAGACGGGCCAAAGCCGTTGACGAGCTGAATGACTTTTTCCGGCAAACCCGCCTCGAGCAGAATTTCAACAAAGCGCGCCGCCGTGGCGGGTGTGTCTTCCGCGGGTTTGAAAACAACGGTGTTGCCGCAAACCAGCGCCGGAAAAATTTTCCACGTCGGAATCGCCAACGGAAAATTCCACGGGGAGATGACGCCGGCCACGCCGAGCGGCTGGCGGATGGACATGTTGAATTTGTCCGGCAACTCCGAGGGCGCGGTGTGGCCGAACAACCGCCGGCCTTCGGTCGCAGCGTAATAAGCGGTGTCAATGCCTTCCTGCACATCGCCGCGGGTTTCGAGCAGGACCTTGCCCATCTCTCGCGTCATCTCGCGAGCGATTTCTTCTTTATATTTAACCAGCAGATCGCCGGCGCGCTTGATCATGTCGCCGCGCTTGGGCGCCGGCGTGAGCCGCCACGCGTCGTACGCCTCCGTTGCCGATTGCACCGCAGCGTCAATATCACTTGCGCCGGAATCCGGAAACGTGCCGAGCGTTTCTTCCCAATTTGCCGGATTGCGATTTTCAAAACGCTTGCCACTCGCAGCGTCGCGCCAGTTTCCATTAATATAGTTTTTGAATTCGCGGGGCATTCAACTTTAAACGTAAAGGATAAAACGTAAAATGACTGGCGCGGACAATATGGTAACTTTTGATCACTTGCTTGAAAATGATGCGCCTGCGCGATCAAAAGTATATGAAAAATCAGCCTAAAAGTCAAGCTGTGTTTTGCCGCCGCGCTCGCGGCGAAGTGTTCATTTGTGCCGTATGCGCACGCGCCAAAAATTTTCTATTGGCAATAAAGTTAAGATTTTGTATGTTTTTATGGTTGGCAAAAGCATGGACAACTTTGAACCTACAACGTGCGAGGCAACAATGAAAATTCAACTTCGCGCCGGCAATATAGAAGCGGCGCGCTCTCCGGCATTGGTGTTATTTCTGCCGCAAACAGAAACGCCGCCAACTGTGCCGCCGCTTTATTCGGCGATGATTCACCGAATCTGCGGTCAAAAGGATTTTTCTGGAAAGTTAGAAGAAACGATTTGGCTTTATCCATCCGCCGGCGCCGAACGTTTATTGCTGGTTGGGCTGGGCGAGTGGGATAAAAGCCTGAAAGAAAACGCGGCCCGGCAAAATTTTCAAAACGCGATTGGCCACGCCGTGCTTGCGGCCCAGAAGCTGGCGATCACGGATTTGCAAATTGCGCTGGCGGCGCCCATTGTCGAGAAATTTGGGGACCGGCTTGCGGCGCAATATGCGGCTGAAGCGCTGTGGTTGGCCAATTATCGTTTTCAAAAATACAAATCGACGATTCCCGATAAAGAAAAGCGGCTGCAAGAAATCACGCTGCTGCTTGATGATGAGCGGCAAATGGCCGAGGCGCAAGACGGTGTGCGTGTCGGGGAAATTATCGGCAAGTGGAGTTGCTTTGCGCGGGATTTGCAGAACACGCCGTCCAACGATTTGCCGCCGGCGCGGCTCGCGGCGATAGCCGCCGAGCAAGCCGCAGCGTTGAAGATCGCTTGCACGGTGCATGACGAAAAGGGCATTCGTGAGTTGGGCATGGGCGCATTGCTGGGCGTCGGTCAAGGCAGTGTGAATCCGCCGCGATTCGTCGTGCTCGAATACAAGCCGCAACACTCGCCGCGCGCGAATGACGCGCCATTGGTGCTCGTGGGTAAAGGGATCACGTTTGACACGGGCGGCATCTCGATCAAATCCGCGGACGACATGGATTTGATGAAACACGACATGTCCGGCGCCGCGGTGGTGTTGGCAACGCTCGGGGCCTTGGCGGAGTTGCAATCGCCGTTGCCGGTGATAGGGCTGCTGCCGATGGCGGAAAACATGCCGAGCGGTTCGGCGCAACGCCCCGGCGACATCGTGCGCACCTGCAGCGGCAAGACGATTGAAGTGGCGGATACTGACGCCGAAGGCCGCTTGATTCTCGCGGAGGCGTTGGGGTATGCGCAACGTTTCAAGCCGCGCGCGATTATCGATCTCGCGACGCTCACCGGCGCGATTTACGTTGTGCTCGGCGAAACCGCCGCCGGCCTGTTCAGCAATGACGCTGATTTGGCCGCGCGCCTGAAAAACGCGGCGGAACGCACGGGCGAGCGCGTGTGGGAGTTGCCGCTATTTGCGGAATTTTTTGAATACATGAAAAGTGACGTTGCCGATATTCGCAACATTGCTTCGAAGCGGAGCGGCGGCGGCGCGAGCAAGGCCGCGGCGTTTCTCGCGACCTTCGCGGAAAACTGCAAGTGGGCGCATCTCGACATTGCCGCGATGGCACACCCGCGCGAAGACAAACCGCTGGTGCCCAAAGGCGGCAGCGGCTTCGGCGTGCGGCTGATGCTGCAATTTTGCCGCGATTTCATTGAATAAAAAACGCGAAAAAATTTTAGAAACTAACGCTCTCAAATTTCTTAAAAGTTTTTTTGGCTCAAAAAAATTTTTTGTAACCACGAAGACACGAAGGCACAAAAATAAAAGCCATCTCATAAAGCTTTTCTTAGTGTCTTGGTGTCTTCGTGGTAGTTTTAAAATGTTGCTCGGCCATCAATTTAACTTTTTTCTGTTTATTTTTTATGCCTCCTATTCGTCTCGGTGTGATTGGCTGCGGCCTGGCGACTAAAAATTTGCATTGGCCCGCGCTGCGCCAGATGCCGGATAAATTTCAGATCGTCGCGGTTTGTAATCGCACGCCGGAAAAGGCGCGCGAGTTTGCGCAAATAATGAAGCTGGAGGGCGCGGCGATCGCGCCTGTTGGAATCGAAACCGATTATCACAAACTTCTCGCTCAGCGCGAGCTTGAGGCTATTTTGGTGGCGCTGCCGATCGATCAAAATGCGCCCGTGGTGCAAGATTGCTTGGCGGCGGGCAAGCATGTGCTCTGCGAAAAGCCGTTGGCGCACACGCTGGAAGCGGCGCGGCAATTGCGGGATTTCGCAACGCAATGCGCGCCGGTGCTGCTCGTCGGCGAGAACTATTATTACCGCGACGACGTCAATGACGCGAAAAAGTTCATCACCGCCGGCCGGATTGGTGAAATTTTTCTGGTTTCCTATGAGGCGACCGGCAACGTCGATCACACCAAAAGTTACGGCGCCACGCCGTGGCGGCAAGTGCCGGCGCATCGCGGTGGTTTTGTGAGTGATGCCGGCGTGCATCACACCGCGGTGTTGCGCCTGCTCGGCGGCGAAATTCGCGCGGTGCAGTCATTGACCAAAAACATGCATCCGGTGATTCGTGCTGAAGATAATATTGTCGCCACGCTCGAGTTTGCCAACGGCGCGATCGGGCAATACTCGGCAACCTACACTGCCAAGGCGCCGCAGCATCTCACCCGGGCACGCATTTTCGGAACGATGGGCAGTATCGAAATCACGCACGGCGAAATGCTTTGTTTTAATCCCGCGGTTTCTGCCACGCCGGAAATTCACCGCTATCCGAACTTTGACAATGGGTACTATAATCAATGGTTGGCTTTTTATGCGGCCATTCGTGATCAAAAACCGTTTCCGAGTACGGCTGAACAATGTTTCACCGATCAGCAAATTATTTGGGCGATGATGGATTCTGCCGCGCGACGGGAGGTGGTGAATCTGCGATGAGGCTCAAGATCGGGATGCCGAAATTCGAGGTTTATTGAAATAAGTCGTGTTGCGGTAAAATTTTAGCTTGCATAGTGGCAAAAATTTTGCTAAATTTATTTCCTTGGGAGCAAACCAACGAGGTTTGCCTGAAATGAAATCCGCCGCGCGCGGATAATTTTTTGCCCGTAGCGCCGGAGCACAGATGGCCCGTCTGTCGTGCTTTGGAGTGAGAGGAATTTTTTGATGATGGCAGGTTAGCAGCCCGCCTGTTCCGAGAATACATGTTTCAAGAACTTACTGGCCGGTTTGAAAACATCTTTCGCAAGCTGAAGGGGCACGGCAGGCTGACTGCAGAAAACATTGCTGAAACGATGCGGGAAGTGCGGCGCGTGTTGTTGGAAGCCGACGTGAATTTCAAAGTGGCGAAAGAGTTTATCATCGCCGTCGAGCAAAAGGCTGTGGGCGCGGAAGTTCTCAAAAGCATCACGCCGGGGCAGCAGGTCATCAAAATTATCCATGATGAATTGGTAGCGTTGCTTGGCGGCACGGACACGCCGCTGCGCGAAGCGCATCTGCCGCCGACGGTGATCATGGTGATCGGTTTGCAGGGTTCGGGGAAAACGACGTTCTGTGGCAAGCTGGCGCGTTTTTTGAAAACACGTAATCGTCGCGCGATGCTCGTTGCCGCGGATTTGCAGCGCCCCGCCGCAGTGGAGCAATTGCGCGTGGTGGCGCAAGCCGCCGGCGCAGAATTTTTTTCGCAGCCCAATTCGACGCCGCTGGACGTTTGTCGCGCTTCAATCGGTGCGGCGCGGCAACGCACGCTGGACACGGTGATTCTCGACACCGCCGGGCGTTTGCACGTCAACGATGAGTTGATGCAGGAGTTGGAAGCCATCAAGCAGGCGACAAAACCGAACGAGATTCTGTTTGTCGCCGACGGCATGACCGGGCAAGATGCGGTGAATACGGCACAAGCCTTTGCGCAACGCCTGGATTTTTCCGGCGTGGTGTTGACCAAGATGGACGGCGATGCGCGCGGCGGTGCGGCGCTTTCGATTAAAGCCGTTACCGGCAAGCCGATCAAATTTATCGGCACCGGCGAAAAAGCCGAAGCCTTGGAGAAGTTTCATCCGGATCGCATGGCCTCGCGTATTCTCGGCATGGGCGATGTGTTGACCCTGGTGGAAAAAGCCACGCAAGCGGTTGACGCGCAAAAAGCGCGCGAGCTGGAAAAGAAGCTGCGCCAGGCCGAGTTCACGCTGGAAGATTTTTACGATCAGTTGCAGAGCTTGAAAAAAATGGGGCCGTTGAGCCAAATCGTCAACATGATTCCAGGCTTGGGCGGCCAGATTCCGCAGGATGCGGAAGTTGATGAAAAAGGCCTGGTCGCCATCGAAGCGATGATTCTCTCGATGACGCCGGACGAGCGGCGCCGGCCGAATATTATCAACGGCAGCCGGCGTTTGCGCATTGCGAAGGGCAGCGGCACTTCGGTGCAGGAATTGAATCGCCTGCTCAAGCAATACGAGATGATGAAAAAAATGATGAAACAAGTCGGGCGCAAAGGCATGCGCGGTTTGCCGAAGTTCTTTTGATTTGAACATAAAAGTTTAAAAAGTCATCCCAACGGATGGGAAAACGACCGACGGATAAAGCGGTCAATCGTGAGCCGATTGACGGAAAAATTGAAATTCGTGGGCCGCTTTTAAGCCGTGGGTTAAAAAACCTCTTTAAAATTTCAAAATTCCGAAAGGAGTCGTTTTGGCAGTTCACCTTCGTCTTAGCCGAATGGGCAAAAAGAAACAGCCCTTCTATCGCATTGTGGCGATTGATTCGCGTGTTGCCCGTGACGGAAAATATCTTGAGAATCTCGGCACCTACAACCCGCGCTCGGAGCCGGCAGCGATTATGATTAAAAACGATCGCGCTTTTTATTGGCTTTCCAAGGGCGCGAAGCCTTCGGACACCGTGCACAATCTGTTGCGGCAAAAGGGCATTATGCTGCGCTGGCACATGCAGAAGCTCGGGCTGGACGAAGCCAAAATCGGCGAGGAGATGGCAAAGTGGGAAGCACTGCAGGCGGATAAGCAAAAACGCCAGGAAGCAAGGCGCGAACAAAAGAAGCAGCAACGCAAAGCCAAGCAAGCGGCCGAGGCCACCAAAGGCGAAGCCGCCGCGGCTTAAATTCTGGCAATTCCAATGATGTGGGTTCACGGGCCGTGGTGGCAAACGATGGAAGACGTTTGCTGCCACAAAGGCGTTTTTCATGATCGTTAAGCGCGCTTGATAAGGTGAGAAGAGTTGTCGTGCGGGGCGAAAGTTGGCAAATGCAGATAATTTTGGTAGTGTGATTCGCTTTGGGCTGACGAAAATCGGAATTAATTAATCGATGTTTCCCCGGTTTCTTGCGCAAGCGTCAATTTGCCAGTTTTTCTGATTCGAACCCGATTAAGGAGGATTGCTATGAAGGAGTTTCTTGAGTACATGGTCAAGCATCTCGTCGATAAGCCGCATGAGGTGATTGTTAATGAAATCGATGGTGAGCGCACGGTGGTTTATGAGCTGCGCGTCGGCCAGGGTGACATGGGCAAGGTGATCGGCAAACACGGTAAAACCGCCAAGTCGATTCGCACGCTGTTGGCTGCAGCCGCGGCCAAAGCCGGCAAGCGTGCGGTTTTGGAAATTCTCGAATAATCCGAATGAGCCAGCAGAAGCCGCCTTTCGTCGTCATCGGCCAGGTGCTTCGGTCCCATGCGTTGCATGGCGCCGTGAAGATGCGGATTATTCCCGACGCGGTTGAACAGTTTTTGCATCTGCGCCAAGTGCTGCTGCAACGGGGCGATCAAATGCTTGGCGAGTATGAGATCGAGAAACTGCAAGCCGGAAATGACGGCTTTTTGGTTAAATTGCGGGCGGTGAATGACCGCGATCAGGCCGAAGGCTTGCGCGGGGCCGAGGTGATGATAACGCGCGCGGCGTGTGCGCCGGCGGCGATGAATCAATTTTATCATTTTGATCTCATCGGGCTGCCGGTTTTTACCGCGAGCAACGAGCCGGTCGGTGAGTTGGTCGATATTCTGCATTACCCGGCCAATGATGTCTGGGTGATTCGCAGTGGCGGGCATGAAAAACTCGTGCCGGCGATTGACACCGTCATTCAACAAGTCGATTTGCCCAACCGGCGTATCGTGATTACACCGCTGCCAGGATTGCTGGAAGAGTAGTCCCGCCCTTTTGTGGGGCGCTACTGAAAAGTTAAACTCATTTTTAAGAGCCGCTCCTCTCGAGCGGGGACTACAAGAATGAAGATTCATATCATCACTGCTTTTCCGCGATTTTTTGACGGCCCGCTGGGCGAGAGCATGATGAAGCGGGCCAGCCAGCGCGGTCTCGTTGAATTTTTGATCTACGATTTGCGCGATTTTACGACGGATAAGCATCGCAGCGTCGATGATTATCCGTACGGCGGCGGCCCCGGGATGATTATGAAACCGGAGCCGTTTTTTGCGGCCGTCGAGCATATCCGCGCAACGCACCAACTGGCGACGGCGCGGGTAATTTTAACCTCACCCACCGGCGAAAAATTTTCGCAAGCGAAGGCAAATGAACTGGCGCAGGAAGCGGCGTTGATCTTTCTCTGCGGCCATTACAAAGGCCTCGACGAGCGCGTGCATCAGCATTTGGCCACGGAAGAGTTGTCGATTGGCGATTATGTTCTGACCTGTGGCGAGCTGCCGGCGCTGGTAATGACCGACGCGATCGTGCGCTTGCTGCCCGGTGTGCTGGGCGATCTCGATTCGGCGACGGGTGATTCGTTTCAAACCGGGTTGTTGGATTATCCGCATTATACCCGGCCGGAAGAATTTCGCGGCTGGCGGGTGCCGGATATTTTGCTTTCCGGCCATCATGCAAAAATTGCCCAATGGCGGCGCGAGCAAGCCGAAGCGCGCACGCGCGAGCGCCGGGCGGATTTGTTGAAATCATAAATTCAAATTTTGTTAATTTACAATTGAAAATTTTAGTGTGAAGATTTTCAATTATTCTCCAGCTAAAAAACGCAAACCGCTTTTATAGACAACGCGATTACAAGGAGGAACAGCATATGAACCGACTAGAGGCTTTGACGGCCGGCCAGCTTAAAAACGAGTTGCCCGATTTTGGCCCGGGCGATACGGTGGCCGTTCATTGTAAAGTGATTGAAGGCGACAAAGAGCGCACCCAGATTTTTGAGGGCGTGGTGATGCAACGGCGCGGCAATGGCATCGGCGAATCGTTTACCGTCCGCAAAATTTCCGACGGCATCGGCGTCGAGCGCATTTTCCCGCTGCACTCGCCGAACATCGAGAAAATCGACCATCTCCGCAAAGGCAAAGTGCGCCGGGCGCGCTTGTACTATCTCCGCGATCTCAAAGGAAAAGCCGCGCGCATTACCGAAAAGAGGTGAAGCATGCCGCAAAAATGGAAAAACCGCTATTCGCCGCAAAGGCGGGTAGCGGTTTTTTTATTATATGGCGCAAAATACAGGGTGAACATTTTATACAAATAAATATTGACTTTTTGAAAAAATTTAATATAATATAATTGTATAAATCATTCACCCCGGCGGCGATTGAGAGCAAATTTAGCCGCTGCCGGCCAACAATTCGACTAAAGGGATGAGTCTCGTATGCGTAAAGGATTTACTACCCCTGCGCATTTTCTGCAAGCTCGTTTTTTCACCCCGCTGCTGTTGATCGCCCTCTGTCTTTCGCCCACTCTGAGCAACGCCCAAACGACCGGCCAACGTACTTTTCGCGATGGTTTGCCCCGTTTTCAAAGCATCGATCCGGCGATGACGCAGAACGTGGCGCGCACCGACACCGTGGTGACGCTGGTGCCGATTCCACTGACGCGCACCGACGCCGAAACGTTCGTGCTTTCGGGCATCGATTGGCGCTATCCCAGTACGGCGCCGTCGCTCATTTCACCGACCGATATTCAAAAGGTTCCGGAAGCACTGGCGGCGCGTGATTTTTATTTGATCACCGATCCGTCGAACCGGCGGGTCTATCTCATCAACAACGCGGTGCCCGGTGGGCCGGAAAATTCTTATGGCGGCGTCGGCACGCTGGATAAGCCGGTGGCTGCCATCGCTTATCCGGACACCAACGCCAAATTCAAAGTCATTATCACCGATCAAAGCGCGAATGCCATTATTCAAGTGGATTGGACGTTGAAAACGGAAGATTGGCGCTTGAACGATGCCAACCTGCAAATCGTCGATCGGCTCTCGGCGCCGTTGGACGCCATTCCGCTCAACAATGGCCGGGAAGTTTTGATCTGCGACACCGGGAAAAATCGCGTCATCGTCATCGATCTGCGCACGCGGCGCGTCGTGTGGGAATTTACCAAAGCGCCGAACGACAATCTCGCGCTCAATTCTCCGGTGGACGTCGACGTTGATCCGGCAACCGGCTTTTTCGTGATCACCGACAAAAACAACCATCGGGTGTTGATGGTTGATCGCGCCAGCAAAGAAAATCGCTGGCAATTCGGCACGGGACAAGCGGGCAAAGGCGCCGACCGGTTGAGCAGCCCCAGCGACGCGGATGCGCTGCCGGGCAACCGCATGTTGATTTGCGATACAGGCAATAAACGTCTCATCGAAGTCGACGGCCAGCGTCAAATCGTTTATACTTTCGCGCATCCGCTCGAAGATTTACGCGCCGTCAATCGCATCGTCGAAAATATTCCGGATCTCAACAAGACGCTGGTGATCGCCGGCAACCTGCCGATCAGCCAGAATGCGTTGCCGCTGCGGCTCGCGTATGCCAACGAGTTTTTTGATTCGACGCCGCAGAATTTTGATTTTTCCTCGGCGGTGGATTTCGACAGCCTCGCCTTTCCGCGCGCGGCGGGGGACGTGCCGGCGGGCACGCGGCTACGCTTGCAATTGCGCTCGGCCAATGTTATCACCGAGTTGAATAATTCAAAATGGTACGGCCCCAAAGACACGCTCGATTTTTACACCGGCCCGACGACGGCGGTGAATCCGGTTCACGACGGCCACCGGTTCGTGCAATATCGCGCCTTTCTCGATAACGACGTCAATCAACCGGGAAAAAGCGACCCCTTGTTGACGCCGCGTTTGCGCAACGTGAAAATCTCGGCGCATTATTTTGACACCAACCTCACCGGCACGCTGACCTCGATCGCGATTCGCGACTCGGCAAAATTGATTATCACCAATTTCAAAAAACTGATCGCCAACGCCGTTTTGCCGGCTGATCCGCAGCAGCGCGCGCAAGTGCAGATCACGCTGCGCATTCGTGATGAGGCCAACCAAAACACTTTGTTCGGCCAATCCCTGCTCAGCGCCACCGGATTCAACCAGTTCGATTTATCCCTCGTTGATCTCTTGCGGCGCAAGCAAGTGGTGCGATTGCAGGCGGAATTAAAAACGAACAACTCTTCGATCACACCGAAATTAAACGACTGGCAGCTCGACTGGGAAAACACGCGTTCCACCGCGTCGAGCCTGCAATTTACCGACCCCAGCGGCCGTGCGGTGAATTTCTATCGCGTCGAGCCGATCGAGAACAACCCCCAACTGAATATCGGCACGGTTTTTCTGGCGTTGGATGATATGAATTTGCTGCCGATCGAAGACGCCGTGAGTTTGCAGGTGCGCGCGATTCTCAGCGGCGATCAGCAAACGGTGCAGCTTGCGGAGCAACCGTCCGGGCTTTTCATTCTCAGTCCGGGTTATCCCGCGGTGATGACGAGCGCCGGCCCAACGCGTCTGAATGTCATCGAAGGCAAGTCGAAGCGCGATACGCTCACCGTGAATTACACCGATCCCACTGATCCGCTCGACAAAAGCTCGGCGCGCGTGTTGCTGATTCAAAACGTCAAGGGCGCCATTCAAATCGAGCGGCGCAGCGGCGCGCGGGTGGATACGGTTTCGGTAGGCGACTCGCTGTTCGTACATCTCACCGGCGAAACCGACCGCGATCTCTCACCGGCGCGCGATTCGGTGGTGGTGAAATTTGTCAGCTCGCAAAACACCGACACCGAAAACTTGACCCTGTATGAAGTGCTCAATCCCGTCACCCGAGTTTTTGATACGGGCGAATTCCGCGGCCGCGCCGGCATTCCGATTGTGCGCAGCGCCAGTTTGGACGGCGACGGCAAGCTGCAAGTCAATGGCGGCGATCAAGTCCGCGTGGAGTTTCGCGATTTAGATGACACGGTGTTGCAAGTTCTGGTGCAAGTGCGGCCGGCGATCGACGTGGCGCAATTGCGCGCGCTGGCGGGTAATCGCGCGTTCGATGTTTTTGTGGCGCCGAATCCTTATAATGCGCGACAACACGCCAACACCAACGACGGTCTGCGCCTCGGCGTGGTGGCCAATAACGGCGATGTTTTGATCAAGCGCATTGAAATCTACAATCTGGCTGGCGAGCGCGTGCGGGCGCTCGAAGGCGCGAATCTGCCGTTTCAGACTGCAATCGGGCGCGGGCAAGTGGCGGCGACGCAACGCGGCAGCTTTTGGTGGAATTTGCGCAACGACGCCGGCGATGCTGTGGCCTCCGGCACATATTGGGCAAAAGTTTATCTGCGCTACACCGACGCCGCTTCCGGCGCGACGCAGGAAACTTCGTTGCTGCGCAAATTTGTGGTGGTGCAATAACAGTGTGTGGGCGAAGTCCGACTTGCGCCCAATGAGTTTCTAATTTAGTAAAATTTTTCAGCGCAAGTCGGACTTCACCTGCTTACTCTTGCAGCGCAAGTCGGACTTCAACTTTGAAATAAACCTTAGATTTCTATATGAAAAATTTTCAACGATACATTTTAACTTTTGCATTTGGCGCCTGTCTGTTGTTCACAGCCTCGGCTCATGCGCAATCCGGCACCGGCAAATACGGCGCGACCTTTCTCGGCATTAGCCCGTATGCGCGGCAGGTGGCGATGGGCGAAGCCTTCACGGCGCTGGCGAACGATGTGAACGTCATGCGCTACAATGTCGGCGGCCTCGGCAATTTGCAGAACACGCTGCTGTCGTTGCATTTTCATAAATGGATCGATGATACCCAGCAGGGAGCGCTGGAGGGAGCGCTCCCGTTGCCCTCGAATCTCGGCGTGTTGGGGTTCAATCTGATTTATTTCGACGAAGGCAAGGTGTTGGGTTTGAACAGCGATTTCGATCAGCTCGGCTCCAATCCGCAGAGCAATGATATTTTGCTGGCGTTTGGCTACGGCCGGCCGTTGCCGGTCTTCAACAATAAGCTGACGTTCGGCGCGAGCTTTAAATTCATCCGGCAAGATCTCGCCGGTGTGTCCACCAGCGCCACCGGCATCGATGTCGGCGCGTTGTTTGTGTTGAAGCATTTGAATTTTGGCGCGACGCTGCAAAATTTCACCGTCGGCAAAATTCAATTCGTCAATCAGTCGTCGTTGTTGCCGGAGACGATACGCGGCGGCGCGGCGTTGCGCCTGCCGTTTGGCGGGCTGAATGCCGAAGGCGACCGCCAACTCAAGCTTAATATCGGCGCGGACGTGGCGAAGCTGCTGGACAACAACGATAAAAAAGTGCGCATTTATTCCGGCGCGGAATTGCGCATTGCCAACGTTTTTGCCGTGCGTGGCGGGTATAAATTTCACGACACGGAGCTTTCGCGCTGGGGCGCGGGTTTCGGCGTGATCATTCCGATGGAATGGCTGGGCGGCTCAAGCACCGAATTGGATTATGCTTACAGCCCGCTGACCACTTTTGATTCGCAGGCGCATCGCTTTTCACTCTCCTTTAATTTCGGCAAAGTCAAATCAGACGCGAGTCAGCTTATCGCGATTCGCTCGCAAATGACGCAGGAGATGGCCGACATCGAGAAGGCGCGTCTGGCCGCGCAGCAGACGCTGGAAGACGCGGAAAAGTCCCGTTTGGCAGCCGAAGAAGCGCGTCTCGCCGCTGAAGAAACCGAGCGGCGTTTGAAAGCGATGGAAGCGGAAATGGCCGCGCGTCTCGAACGCGCCAAAAAGATCGCGGAATCCAGCGAGGGCAAAATCGAAGTCAAGCCGGAAGAAAAGGGCAACGTGTTGATGACGCTGCGTATCAACTTCGATCTCGACAAATCCTTTATTCGCACCAACGAATACCCGACCATGTTCAAGGTCAAAGAGATTTTGGAGACCTATCCGGAAGCGAAGGTTCAAATCTCCGGCCATGCGGATAATACCGGCACCGACGAGTACAACATGAAACTTTCCGAAGCGCGCATGAACAGCGTGATGGATTTCCTCACGCGTCACGGCATCAACAATACGCGCTTCTTCATGCCCGTGCCTTACGGCGAATGGAAGCCGTTGACCGATAATAACACTGTGCAGTCGCGCGCGCGCAACCGCCGCGTCGAGTTTCTCCTTTATACCGGCGACAACCAACCAGTGGTGCCGGAAGGCTCGAAAATCGAAACCGTGCAGATGCTCGGCGATTCGACGGTGGCGGTGGTTGGTAACGGTAGATTGAATTATGTTGCGAGTTTTCTGGATAATCCGCCGCGAATGATCTTGAGATTTCCGAAAGTTTATATTCCCGATGCGAAAAGCATCGCGCTGAATTTTGGTAATTTTCAGCAGGCGAGGATGGCGTTTCATCCGGAAGACCGCAGCACATGGGTCGTGTTTGATCTTTACGGACGCATTCAGCAACCGCCGCCGGCGGCTTCAGAAAATAATCGACTGCTGCTGCGCCTGCGGCCGTAGTGCGTGTTTGGCTGGCCTGATCGCGGCCTGAAAAAATAAAATTTATCTCACTTCACCGTTTCTGGTAACGAATTCCTATTGAAAAGAAATGTTTCAATAGGAATTCCGTTTTGTGTAGGATGCGCAGTTCGGTGTTGACCAATGATCATTAATTGTTTTGATATGTAACAGTTTTGTCACTTGCTTTTTTACATTTTTGTAAGTAAATTTATTTTGTTTTCGGACTGAAATCGTTTGATTTAAGTCTCTGTTTTTAAAGCGCGAACTCCTGCTCTTCTTAAAAAATCTCAATCGAAAGAAATACTATGTTACCGGAAGCGGAGCTATTGCCGCCGCAGGTTTTGGTGGTTGATGCCAATGCGAGACATTGCTTATTGTATCGCATGGAAATGGAAGCCCACGGCTACGCCGTCTCCTGTGCCCATAACGGGCGAGATGCGTTGCTAAAACTTCAAGCCCGCCATTTTGACTTGGCGGTCGTGGATGTGAGCCTTCCCGACATCAGCGCCAATGACCTTTTCAAGCAAATATCTGCTTCCCGTAATTCTGAGAACCGCCGCCTTCCTATTATTATCAACACTGCTTATCCTTATTCTCGGCAGCAGGCCAGCCATTGGTCAGCCGATGCCTTCCTTATCAAATCTTCAAATCTTGACGCTTTGCTCAGAAAAGTCACACTGTTTCTCAAACCGAAAAATTTTCAGACCAAGGCCTCAAGCCGTTTTCGCCACCAGCGTTTTTTTCGGCAACGTGATTTTTTTATCGATTGTATAGTTTAAGCCTTTTTAGCAAGGCCATGTAAAGTATTTATTTGTTTAATTTTAACTACACGCAAGCCTTCCGCTGTACACCCTTTAAAAAAAATTTTGCCAGGGGATTGATTCGAATACCCAAGAGTGTTATATTATGGCGGTATTCAATACCTGCTCGTTCAGATTTTGATTCAAATAGAAACAATAATTTATAAACGCCCGAGTTTTCGGGTACCGATATGGGACTCACCAAACAACCAGACGAATATAGCTGCGGCCCCACATGCGTGTCGAATGCGTTGTATCTGCTGGGTAATGGCAAAGTCTCTTTTGATGAGATCAAGCAGGCCTGTGGCACGCGATGGTGGAATGGCACGGACGAATCCGGGTTGCGGCGCGCTTTGCGGCGGCTGGGATATGAAGGCGTAGAGGCGCAATGGCCGCACAAAGCCGACCGCCGGGCGGCTTTGTCATGGCTGCGTGAACAACATGCGCTGAACCATCCGGTTATTCTCTGTGTGGATAATTTTGATCATTGGGTATTGGCGGCCGGCTCGACGGACAAAACCATTATCGTGCTTGATCCTTACGGCGGCCACCGGGGCGCCACGGCTTCGACTTATTCACGAACGGCGCTGGCCGAGCGCTGGTGGAGTGTTGACAAAGAAAAGAAGGAAGGTTGCTATTACGCCATGGCGGTGATTCCGCGCACCAAAAATGCCCGGCGCATGGCGCTGAATGCGATTCCGCTCACCAGCCCAGAAGTCTTGAACCGTTTGAAAGACGCTTCCAACGATTTGTTGCCGGTGTCGCATTCGCTGATCGACGTTTTTGGGCGCGTGCGCAAAGGAAAAAAACTCGCGGATTTGCTGGCGGAATACTCGCCGTATCTGGTTGATCGCATTGATTACTGGTGGGCAGGCATTGACCGGGGGCGGATTCGGCAGGAACTGCGCAACTTCGTGGCCTTTGCGCGTGGCCGGCAACTGCGTTATTTGCCGGCGCGACGCGAACAAGTCTTGATGGACATTGCCGTGCTGCTGGTGTTGCACACGTATTATAAACCGGAAGAATTGATGGCGCAAACGGGAAATTGATTCAAGCTTTGCGCAAAAACTTTTTTTACCCGAATTGAAAAACCACATCGCGAGTTGAAAAAGCTCCGTGTGGTTTTTTATTTGCATCCCATCGTGAGCTTTTGCGAAGAGGATCAAGTCGCGGCTTTGAGGCGACGCCCTTTGGCGTTTTTGTTTTTTTGCAGCGCCAGCCGCCGGCGCAGCCGCCTCGAGGCCAGATAAAGAATGCGCAGCGCCAAGCTGCCGTAGTTGATGCCAATGGTCTCGGCGGCCGCCGGAAAAACCGACGCGGGATCAAGATCGGGATTGGGATTCACGTCTAAAATCATCGGCTTGCCGTTGAAGAGCCGGATGTCGAAACGGGCGTAATCGCGGCAGCGCACGGCGCGAAACGCCGCAATGGCGATCCGCGATAATTCTTCGCGCAAATCTTCAGTCACTGGCGCCGGACAATGCCACTTGATGCCAAACCAGCCCGGCGAGCTGGGATTGAATTTTGAATCAAAAGTATAGAGCCGGTCGCTCAGCTCGGTAAACTCGGAGTAATCCAATTCCATTGGCGGCAGCGTCTGCAATTTGTGATTTCCCCACACCGCCACCTGAAATTCGCGATCGTTCAAGAACGGCTCCACCAACGAGGCGGAGCCGAAAGTTTTTTTCACCCAATCGACCTGGTGCTGTAATTCCGCCGGCGTTTTGACCACGGAATCTTTGGTGACGCCGAAACTGCCATGCTGATTCACCGGTTTCACGAGCGCCGGAAAGAGCGTCCAGTCGGCGGCGGCCGTGGCGTCATCGAGCATGAGGCCGTTGGGCGTCGGCACCCCGGCGGCCAGCAAAATTTTTTTCACGCGCCACTTGTCCTGCGCGATCGTCATCGTGCGCGAATCGGCGCCGGTAAAGGTGAAGCCGCGCACTTCGAGATTGCGCGCCACCAGTGCATCGGACCACGGCATGCCCTCAAAACCTTCGCACCAGTTAAACACCAGCCATTGCTGCGGATCGTAACGATCGAGCACGCTTAAATCCCGTTGCACCACGAGCGGATGAACGGTAAAGCCGAAGCTTTCAATGCCGGCTTGCATGCGCTCGACGAGCTGCCGGATATAATTTTGATCCTTCTCCGGCCAGCTCGAATCCATGTTATAAAGCAGAATGACCTGGCGCGTGCAAAAGTCTTCGGCAACGTGCATCAAGCCGTCAAGCGTGCGATTGCGTTTTTGCCGCGAGCGCGGTTGAATCGTTGGCTTCTTCATTTCACTCGCGAGGCCGTGATAGAAAAATTCATAATGTTCCATGATAAAAAGGACGCACGACAATAGCAAGATAAATTTGCGATGAGGCCAAAAAAAATGGCGCAAACAGTTGAGGATACATTCGTTGAAAAGATTTTGCGGAAGCAACGTGCGTTGCCGGCGGAGGCGAGCCGCGAGTGCTGAAAAGAAAAGCATTGCGATTGCTCGCGGAGGGAGTTATATTGAGGCGAGAAGATTTTGCTCGCGCTGAAGCGCAGGCGATTGGCGAAGGATTTCAGGCCATGCCAACCCTCAAGCCTAATTTCCCTGCGCTCAATTGGCGGCTTGACCATTGTCGCGCGCTCAAGGAAAATTACATTGCACGAGTAAAAAGACTTGGCTGTCCAGGCGAGGGCGCGTTACGAGCATTTTCTCAACGTTTGGAAGAACGCCGATCCCGATTGGCCGGAGCTGAGCGACGCCAAAGCGCGGCTGGCGAGGTTGAAAGGAACCATAGCAAAATAAAGTGAAAAGTTCTTTCTTTATGAATAAAAGTGACATACCTTATGCCAGATAAAATCAAACTTGCACTTTTTATTTACAATGATTATCTTTTTTCTGTATGAATGAGAAACTGCCGGTGCTATGGTGAACCTGTCGTGCGAGGTTAATATGCCGGAAATCAGCCGGTTTTTTGGAATCGTTGTTACAATGTATAACTCTGAACATCCCCCTCCGCATTTTCATGTGCGTTATCAAGAACAACGTGCTGAAATTAGCATCGCGGATTGTGAAGTGATAGATGGTCATGTATCCCCCAGAGTTCTGCGGCTGGTCAAAGAATGGCACGAGCTTCATAAGTATGAGCTGGCGGAAAATTGGCGACGTTTTAGAGCGGATGAAGAATTTTTTAAAATTGAACCATTGAGGTAATCTATATGCGCTACGTGACAGCAGTTGAACCCTTCGAGCCGTATAAATTGAGAGTAACCTTCGATAATGGTGAGGTCAAAAATATCGACGTGTCCGGTTTTCTCAATCGAAAGATTTACGCGCCGCTACGGGACTTTGAATTCTTTAAAAGAGTGCGAGTAGATGCGGATTTAGACACCGTCGTTTGGGAAAACGGCGCCGATATTTGCCCAAATGTTTTATATGAGCTGGGGAAAGAAGTTTTTGAAGATCAAGATTTGGAAGCTGTTGCAGCTTAAAAGATAATATTCGCAAAACCAAATTGACCACCGAACCTACGGGCAAGCATAAAATCTCCGCTTGCGAATTATGTTTCTCCTTCTTATTTTATGGCTCAGGCAAAAATCACGTGCGCGTTTTAAATAAATACCCTGCCTGTCGAACAATATTGAACTTTTAAATTAAACCCACGAGGAGATTGAGTTATGAGTATAAACCCGAAAATGGCTGTTGAAATTCTTGGGAATGAGGCTGCATATT
>CAZVZZ010000006.1:0-4223 GCA_964631505.1 uncultured Cytophagia bacterium | reverse complement strand
ATGAGTATAAACCCGAAAATGGCTGTTGAAATTCTTGGGAATGAGGCTGCATATTTGTTGGAGCATAAATGCACGACGATTGCCAAAGAACATCTGCATCTTCCCGGCCCCGATTTTGTGGATCGCGTTTTTGCGCCGTCAAATCGGCCGAATACCGTGCTGGGCAATTTGCAGCAGCTTTTCAACACCGGCGTGCTGGCCGGCACCGGTTATGTTTCCATTCTGCCGGTTGATCAGGGCATCGAGCATTCCGCCGGCGCCTCGTTTGCCCCCAATCCGATTTACTTTGATCCGGAAAATATCGTCAAGCTCGGCCTCGAAGGCGGCTGCAACGCCGTGGCGAGCACGCTCGGCGTTCTCGGTGCGGTCTCACGTAAATATGCGCACAAAATTCCGTTTATTTTGAAAATCAATCACAACGAGTTTCTGTCGTATCCCAACAAATACGACCAGATTCTATTTGCCAACGTGAAACAGGCATTCGACATGGGCGCGCGGGCAATCGGCGCGACGATTTATTTCGGTTCGAATGAGTCGGCGCGGCAAATTCAGGAAGTCTCCGCGGCGTTTGCGTATGCGCACGAGTTGGGGCTCGCCACTATCCTCTGGTGTTATCTGCGTAATTCGGCCTTCAATGTCAAAGACGACAAGGATTATCATGTCTCCGCGGATTTAACCGGACAAGCCAATCATTTGGGCGTTACCATTGAAGCCGATATTATCAAACAAAAACTGCCGGAAAACAACGGCGGCTACAACGCACTGAAATTCGGGAAAACGCACAAAGCGGTTTACGAGAAATTGTCTTCGGATCATCCGATCGATCTCACCCGCTATCAGGTGGCCAATTGCTACATGGGCCGCGCCGGCTTGATCAACTCCGGCGGCGCTTCGACCGGCAAAGGTGAGTCCGATCTGAAAGAAGCGGTGAAGACTGCCGTCATTAACAAACGCGCCGGTGGCATGGGTTTGATCTCCGGCCGCAAGGCTTTTCAGAAGTCGATGAACGATGGTGTGGCTTTGCTGAATGCGATCCAAAGTGTTTATTTGAACGAAGCGATCACAGTTGCATAACCACGAGCTGAAACCGTCATTGTCCTGGCGGGACGACTTAAAATCCGATTAGTTTTTAAAGCACCACGAAGGCACAAAGACACGAAGAAAAGCTTCTGCTGTCTTTTTGCTTTCGTGTCTTTTTGGTTGAAAAACTTTTTGTCGGCTAAAATTTTTTGTTTTTGCGTTTAATTTGGAGGAAACCTCATGTCCATGGATGAACGTGTTGCCGCTTTTCTCAACGGCGAGTCCCTCGCCGTCGAAGTCGAGGCCATTGAAACGGAGTTGACGCAACTGTGGAAAAGCGCGGCGGAAAAAAAAGTTGCGTGCGCCGGTGCGGCGACGTTACTGGTTTATTCGCCGCATGAGGGCGCTTACGAAAATGCGGCCTCCGCGCTCGCCGCGCTGGCGCCGCGTTATGCCTCCCGCTTGATTGCAATGATTGCCGCGCCGGAAGCGGATGAAAACGCGCTTTCCGCGCATATTTCCGCGCATTTTCACGAAGCCGAAGGCCGGCGCACCGGCAGCGAGCAAATTACGCTTTTGGCGCGCGGCAACACCGGTGACCGGCTGGCTGAAACCGTTACCCCTTTGCTCGTGGAAAAGCAGCCGGTCGTTTTATGGTGGCAAGGAGAGCTGCCGGAGGAGGAGGCGTTGTTTGAGAAACTGCTGAATGCCAGTGGACATTTGATTTTTGATTCGAGCGATGGACGCGATGCCGGGAATACTTTGTCGCAGGCGCGGGCCTTGAGCTTGTCCTGGAAAAACGGCAGCGCCGGCGATTTGAACTGGCTGCGGTTAGCGCCGTGGCGCGAGCTGATCGCCAAATTCATGGACTCGGCGCCAGCCGCCGCGTTGCGCCATCAGGTTGCCGAGGTGACGCTCGAAGTCAATGCGGCGGCGGAAGGCGACGCGCATTTTGCCAAACCGTTTTTGCTGTTTGGCTGGCTCGCCGGTTTGTTGGGCTGGAAATTGAATGAGCCGCTCACCCCGGTGCCTGCCGAACCCGCAACCGGGAATGCAAGTGTTTATCGCACCGCCTGGCAAAATAAGGAGAAAGAAACCGCCGGCAAGATCATTCTGCGCCAACCGGAAGCCGATGCCAATCCAGCGGGCGCCGCAGGCGCGATGACTTCCATCCAAATTTTTTTTCAGCCAAGCGCTGAGCCGGTGGTGGTGGCCATGCAACGAAATTTGGCCACCGGGCAGGTGACGATTCGAATCCGTAAAGGCGAACAGACGCTGTCTGAATTCGCCGCCGCTTTTCCTGAAGCCACGGTTGCCGAGTTGCTGGCACAGGAAATGGCGCGTGAGGGCCGCGACCCGGCTTATGAAAGCGCACTGCGCTTTGCAACGCAGTTGATTTGAAAAGCAGACGCTTTTGAACATGGCAAAAATGCTGGGACAAGTAATGAAATAAACGCTGTCCCAGAGCATTTTGCCGGATGGTTTTGGGCCTTGCCGCTGATGTTGACATACGCTCATTCTAATGCATATCATTTACTCCCCGCTCTATTACGCCGATCTCGGCAGCCACGTTTTTCCGATCAAGAAATATCAACTCGTGGCAGAGGCGCTGCAGCGAAAACATCAAATTCCGGCGCACGCTTTTATCGCGCCGGCGCCGGCAACGGATGAACAACTCCTACTGGTGCACTCGCAGCGTTATCTCGACGATCTTTATCATTGCCGCTGGACGCCACGCACGTTGTACTCGGAATTGCCGTTGACGCGCGCGATTGTGGACATGTTTACACTGGCATGCGGCGGAACGATTCTCGCCGCCGAGTTGGCGCTGCGTGACGGTGTGGCGGTGCATATCGGCGGCGGCTTCCATCATGCTTTTGCGGAAAAGGCGGAGGGTTTTTGTTATTTGAATGATTTGGCCGTGGCCGTGCGCGTGATGCAGCGGCAAAATAAAATTCATCAGGCGATGGTGATTGATTGCGATTTGCATCAAGGCAACGGTACCGCCAAGATTTTTGAAGAGGAGGCGAAGGTTTTCACCTTTTCCATTCACCAGCGCGACCTTTATCCAGTCAAAGAAAAAAGCGACCTTGATATTCATCTGCGCAACGGCGTTGAGGACAAGGAGTATTTGCAGCATTTGCAAACCAACATTCCGGCGCTGCTTGATAGATTTCAGCCCGAGCTTATTCTTTACCAGGCCGGCGCCGATCCTTACGAGCATGACCAGCTTGGTGCGTTAAAACTCACGATAGCCGGCTTGGCTGAGCGTGATCACAGCATTATGAACTGGGCAAAAGAGCGTCATATCCCCATCGCGATCACGCTTGGTGGGGGATATGCTCTGAATACAGAAGATACGGTGGTGATTCATACGAATACTACTTTGGCTGGATGGAGATTATGGCGTTAATTATGACAATATGGCAACAATTTAAGCCATTTCGGAAATTAAAACCCATTTAACCATTCAAAAGCGGTTTAAAACCGCCACTACTGCAAATAGTACGCTCGTTTGAGCAGAGTCTATATAAAGTATTTATCGGCCAATATAGCTCAATTTTTTTCTGAAAAGCCGATGGCTGGCTAAAATCCGCCACTTCTAACCCACCCAACTGATTCACTCCCGAACACTCTGTTAGCTTTTGGTTCGGTTTTAGACCCCCTTGAAACAGTATACAGGCTTGTTTATGAACTGGCATGTCTTTTGCAAAAAGATATGCTGTGCCTGAAAAACTGACAAAGTTTTATAATTTAAGTTTTTAAAAAAACAAAAGTTTAAGAAGCTGAGTTTGACGAAAACCGAAAATCCATGAAACTTTTCCAAATTTTGCAACGTTGTAATAAGTCATGGTTTCGGGCTGCTGCACAATAAACCAATCGGCATTAATTTGTTGAATCATAGAGTTGTGAGCAGGAGCTGATAGATCAAAACAGTTACTGTGAACAACTTAACTATCCGTCTAACTTATTCGTGGAGGATAAGATGATCCAAGGGGAAACTTTCGGGGAGAAAATCTCAAAGCTGCGTCCGGCGAAGATCATGAAAGTCGTCTCCGTGGTAGCGGCCTGTGCTCTCGTGATCGGCTTTAGTTTCCGGTACTTGAGCATCTACAACGCCCAGGAAGACAAGATCAATGAGCTGGAGCGCGCTTTGCAAGACCTGCGGTCGGCGATGAACGTTGATAGTGTACGGCAATACA
>CAZVZZ010000005.1:0-38098 GCA_964631505.1 uncultured Cytophagia bacterium | reverse complement strand
CAACGTCAAGTTGCATTTTTTTCAGCGTCACTTCTTCGGGCGAACCGAGCAAGTCACGTTCAGCGGGCAACGGCAGCAGACGGAAAATGGCTTGGCCTTTGCGCACACGTGTGCCGGATTGCGGCAGCGAACCCGTCGGCGCAATCACGACGCCCGCCATCGGTGCGGTGATAAAAATGCGGCGACCGGGCAGCGCGATGATTTCACCACCGAGCCGCAAAATGCGCGGTACTTGTCGATTCTCGACAGGTGCGATTTCGATGCCGAGACGCTGCTCCGCTTCGGGCGAAAGGGCCACCGTTGCCAGCTCGGATTCTTTGACGCCGTTGGCGACTTTTGCAGGCGACGCGGCGCTGGACGAAGGTTGGTTGTCGCGCGCACAGTTCCAAATACCGGCAAGAAACGCGATTAATATTAAAGAAGAAAAGCGGTTGTTGAAATTTGCATTCATGTTCATCAAACCATAAAAATCATTAAGGCCGACTGAGCTGCAGGGCGACATTTGCTACGATTGACCGGTGATCTGAAAACCACGACCAATTCAGATTACAATTGACCACGTTGATCTTTTTGCTCACCCAGATATGATCGATTGCCAATACCGGCAGCGGAACGGGCCACGTTTCGGCAAAGCCAACACCGCCACTCTCAAAAGCATGCGTCAGCTCTTGACGAAAAGATTCGAACAAAACGGAATCCAGCGGCGTGTTGAAATCGCCCATGACGATAAGGTTCGCCGGTGAATAAGCGCGAATCATCTTGGACAATGCTGCAAATGCCGGTGCGCGTGATTGCATGGGATCGCCATCGATGTCGACGAGCACGATATGAAAGCGTTCCCCATTTAAAGCGACTTCCAGCAAGTTAAAACGTCCGCACCCGCCAAGAGACCCTGTTTCTTTTGAAAGAATTTCGCCTCTGGTAATCAAGGCCATCTCACCTGCCAATAGCTCAACGTTGCTGTTTGGAAAGGCGTTTTTCCATGCGCTTTTGACCTTCTTGGTTTTGGTTCCGGCTTCGACAACTCCGATCAAGTCTGCATTAAATTGATGAATGTAGTCGGTGATTTCGCTGGCCCGTTTGTTGTGGGCGGCATTCCAAAAAAACAGCTTCACGTGGCTCGGCGTCACGGCGTGTGAATTTAAAGAAAAGCTTTCGCAAGACCATATCGACAAACATCCGAGCGCAAAAATAAAGTAACACTTGGCCAAGCGGATTCGTTGGCTGAACCACCAGATCAAGCCCAACACAAAAGAGAATAACGCCAGAATCGGCAATGGCGTCGAATAGTATAAAACTGCGAAGGCGCCAATCCCATCTTTAACGAAAAAGCGAATCACCAGACAGCAGATAAAAAGACCGCTGAGAAAATTTCTGCACAGCCTCAGCACGGTTTTGCGGTGAGGCCATATTGTTAGCAGTTTCATCAATTCTCGCGCCTCACCTGATAAAATCCTACGCTGTGTTTCAATCTGGCTTCGGCGCGATGCAAATCCGCCGCAGCTTCGACTTCACGCAAACGTGCGTCGAGCAGTTGGCGATTGATTTCGAGCACAAAAAGATACGAGACTTCACCGGCGGCATACGCTTTTTGCGCGCGGCTGGCGGCTTCGATTGCAGCGGGCACCCATTGCGTGTGACACAGCGCGAGCGCCTGTTGCGCCGCGAGATAATCGGTGTGGGCGACTTTCACTTCCAACGCGATGCGATGTTTCGCTGCGAGATATTGCCGCGCCGCTTGCTCGATTTGCGCCTGCGCCCGCGCGGTTTTGCCGTTGTTCCAATTAAAAAGCGGAAGTTCAATCTGCGCGCCGGGGCCCATTTCAAAACCCTCTTTGCCCGCGCCGTTAGCGTCGAGCACGCCGGTGAGCGTAAAAATTTTTACGCGCTCCCAACCGAGACGTTTGCCCGCCGCTTCGATAACCAGTTCCGCCGCGCGCAAATCCGGACGCGAGGCAAATGCGGCATTCATCAACTCCGCAAACGTGCGTGAGGACAATTCAGTTTCCGGTGCGGAAGCAAGCGTAAAAGTTGTATCGCGGGCAGCGAATCCAAGTAAGGTCGTGAATCGCGCTTTCGCAAGATCGGCTTCTTGCGTGCGGCGCAAGGAAATTTCCTGGGCGCGCAACGCTTCGAGACACGAGGCGGATTCTTCCAATTCGCTGATGTCACCGGCGCGTAATCGTGCGGCAGCGATACTCGCGATCTCTCGCTGCAAACGCGCATTTTCCTCGGCAAGACTTTTTCGTTCATCGGCCAGCGCGAGGTCGGCGTATGCAATCATCACGTCGCGGGCGAGATCGAGGCCGTGTTGCACCAAATTTTCGGCGATACGCTCGGCATCGAGCTTCGCGGCGGCGACGCGCTTTGGGCGCTGCCACAACAAGTCAATCGGCAAACTCAATGTCGCTTCGAGTTGTTTTGGTCCGACGGGAAAGAGCAACGACAGCATCGGGTTGCGCAATAACCCGGCTTCGATCAAATCCGCGCGGGCGAAACCGAGTTCGGTCAAGTCGGCTTGGAATTGCGCGTTGTTCCACAGCGCGATCGCCACGGCTTCGTCTTCGGTGAGACCATCGGCGAGTGAAATTTTTCCCGGTAATTTGAATGCGTCTGATTTTACAACGGCATCAAGATCGTGGCCGGTGCGCTCTGTGAGTGCTTGGGAAACATACACGCGGTTGTGCGGGGAGTGCGCGCAGGAGGAGAGCAAAGCGCTGAGCAGAACTATAGCCGCATTTTTCATGTTTCATTAACTCTGTATATTGCCGTTTGATATGGAGTGACATTTATAAAAAATTTCATTGCGCTCACTTCGCCGCAACGTGCCGCGTGAATGTGAAAACCGACAAGCTGTTGAATGGAATTACCGCATGATGACTTCAATCCCTTTGGCGAATCTTCACTCGTCTTCGTCTTCCTCCTGCTCAACTTTTTTCTTCAGCAGCTTACCGTCCTGATCAAAAACCAGCTCGTATCTTTTGTTCGCGCCATTTTCCTGTACCTCGACTTTCGCTTCGTAGCCGGTGTAAGCGTCTTTCACGACTCGCTCGGCTCGCTTGATCACGACGTTTTTAAAAGTGTTTTTAATTTCATCCTGAGCGACTTGCGGCAAATTCGTGGGATCGATGGTTTCCTCCAATTCGAGCCGTTTGCCGTCGCTCGTGTAAGCGATGTCGATGCGCTGGCCTTCATTTGTAAAAGAAATCTCATAAAGTTTCTGAGCGCCTTCGGCTTCTTCGGCATAGCCGTGTACTTGGGCGTTAGGATAGGCGGCTTTGAACGCTTGCAATACCGCCGCCGGCACGTCTTGTTCGGTTACTTTGCGCTCGTAGCCCGAGTTACAGGCCAGCAGGCCGACGAGTGAAAGAATAAGACCAATAAGGCAATTCAAGATTTTCATAATTCTCCTATGAAAAAAATAAACGCCGGATCACTCAAAATATCTATTAATTTACACCCAAACACGTAGATCGGTGTCATCGCGATGTCACTGGTCGGTAAAATCGCCGTAAAAAACAGGAACCCGAAATAAAGTGTAAAAATCATTTTCCAAAAAGAAAAAACATCACGCTCGAAGCAAACAGCCCGCCCCACAAAAACGGCGGCGCGCCGTAAACGAACGCAATCACCCCGCCGATGATGCACGCCCCGGCGATGAGCGCGCTGCGCAAACCCGCCAACGGATTTTCCGGGGCCGGCGCTTGCATGAACTGGCGGAAAAAACGCGTGCTTTCGGCGATGATTTCAGGCATCCGCACCATCACATCCACCAATTCCGGCACGCCGCGCATCAGTTGTTTGAACAATTCTTTCCCGCTGTAATGCTCCGAATAAATGCGGCGGATGTGTTGGCGCGACAGTTCGGGAATGTCCAGGTTGGGATCGAGCAGCAAGCCGACGCCCTCGAAGGTCACCAACGCTTTGATCATCAGCGTCATTTCCACGGGAAAAAAAACGTGGTGCTTGCCGCCGAGCGTCACGGATTGCAAAATGAGCTGCGCCAAGCTGAAGCTGCCGTCCGCGGCGCGCAACACATAGCGGCGAAACAAATCGCCGGCCGCGCGTTGAAAGCCTTGCGGATCGCCGCGTTTATCCACGCGCGCCATCGCCATCAAATATTGCACCGAGCTGGTAATATCGCCGTTGACCAGCGCGTAAAAATAGTACAGCATGTTGAGCGTAATCTTTTCGTCGAAACGCCCCACCATGCCGACGTCGATGAAACCCACTTTCGGGCCGGGCAGCACGATCAAATTGCCCGCGTGCAAATCAGCGTGAAAAAAACCGTCGGCAAACAGCATTTTGATAATCGCGCCGGCGCCGAGATCGATAATTTTCTGCAAATCCGCGGGACTGAACTCGAAAATTCTGGCGTCGTTCGGTTTCAGCCCGTCAAAAAATTCCATGCACAGAACATCCTGCGAGCTGAGCTGGCGGTAAATGCGCGGGAAGACCACGTCGGGTTGGTCGGCGAAATTGGCGGCAAACAATTCCGCGTGGTCGGCTTCATAGGTGAGATCGACTTCTTTCTCGGTGTACGCGCAAAATTCATGAATGATCATTTTAGGCTGATAGCGCGGCACGAGCCACTCGAGAATGACGGCGGAGATTTTCAGCAGCTTGATGTCGGAGAGAATTGCGTCGCGAATGCCGGGCTTGATCACTTTGACGACAACTTTTTCGCCCGCGCGCGTGGTGGCAAGATGGGTTTGCGCAATCGAAGCCGAGCCGAGCGGTTGTTCGTCAATATCCAAAAACAACGTCGCGAGCGGCGCGCCTAAACTTTTTTCGACAATTTGTTGAATGAAGGTAAACGGAACTTGCGGCAGGCGATCCAGCAGGCGTTTCAGCTCATCGGTGATTTTTTTCGGCAGAATATCTTCGCGGATCGCCATGATCTGGCCGAGCTTCACATAAGTCGGCCCGAGCATTTCCAGGCGCCGGCGCAATTGCACCTCGAACGGCTGGCGGCGCAATTCTTTTTTGATGAACGGTCGCAGCAGAAACGCCGTTCCCCGCGCGAACGCCAGGCGAAAAAAACTCTTCTTATAAAAAACTAAATGGTCGACATAAGCCAAATAACCGCCGACAATCAGGCCGAGGAGATGGCGGTAAAAAAGCCAGAGCCGGTAAACCACGCTGCGCCGGAACAGCGACGGATGCAAAGCGTCGTGCAGGGCTTTGTCGTATTGCGGATTCTTCGGCCGCCGTTGAGCAGAAGCGTTCCCGCTTTTCTCCGGCTGGGCAAGGGGCTGGGCTGGTTCCGTCATCCGTGCGCAAGGCTAAATTGCGAATGTGAATGGGCCCGCTCATCCTGAGGCGGCTTCAGTTCGAAATATAGAAAAAGCTGCCAAACCGCGGCAGCTTTTCCCTTTATCATTCAAGGCCACGAGGCCGTTTAGGCCGTTTTCTTGGCGGTGCTCTTCGCGCTCTCGTCCATCTTCTGCACGAGCGCGGCAACCGCTTGCGTCAACTGCTCCACTTTGGCGGTCAGCGTTTTAATTTCATCCTGCGGGGTTTCCGGCATCGCTTCGGAAACTTCAGTGATCTTGCGGCGCACGAAACCGGCGGCGTTCTCCAGCTTGGAATACACCTCGTGTGCGAGTTGGTCTTTTTTCTCGCTGAGATAAGTCGGCGCCGGCTCGCCGTTCGTTTTTGCGGCTTTCTCGGTTTCGGCAACTTCACGGCCGCGCGCGACAAAGTTGTTGAACAACTTCGTGCCTTCTTTATCGACCGTTGCCAGCACGCCCAAACCCGCCAGCCAAATCTCGCGTGCAGTTTTAGAAAGGCCGTCTTGCAGAACCTCCAGCGTGCCTTTCTCTTCAGTCGCGTGATTGAGAGTTTCTTTTTCCATCGTCATGTTCAATCTCCTTTCAAAATTCCGGAGCGCGCAACGTTGTTCTGCGATCATGAATCAGGTGCGCAGAAGTTCGCCCACTCCGTTCATAAAAAATTGTTTGTCAGTTATGCGGTTTCGATTGCGCCGGCGGCTCCGCCAATTTTTCATTGGCCAGCCTGGTGATGATCGCTTCCAGCGACTCTACTTTTTCTTTGAGCTGCTTCAGGTTATCCGCTTCCGCGGCGTTTGCCGCGCTGAAAAGCTTGTTGAGCGAATTGGGCATCAACATATTCAATCCATGCCGGACTTGCTGAATACCGCCGTCGATCAGCGTATTGCCGAAGCGAATCATATCGTGCAACATATCTTTGGACAATGGATTGCGGCCCTTCTTGCCTTCTTCAAAAATCACTTGGGTCAATGTTTGGGTGGTAATATCATCACCACTTGTATTGTCCACCACCTGCACATCTACCCCTCGTCGCACGAGTGCGGCAATATCGTCAAACGAAACGTATTGCCGATCTTCGGTGTCGTAGAGTTTTCGATTTTCGTAGCGTTTGATAATCCGGCTCATTCTTAACCTCGGCTACAATATAACACGTTGCGTCATAAAAGTCAAGTCTTTTTTGACGCAATGCGTAAAAATTTTTAATGCACACTTGCTTCCCAAATAAAGAAGATACTATTTAATTTTCTCTTGATTTTTTATGCCTGTTAGTATATCTTAGTGGTCACTTTCTTTATTATTAAGCCTTTAATATAGCACAACGCGTCATAAAAGTCAAGCGCTTCTAACGCACCGTGTAATGCAGATGAAATGAAAAATTCAATCACCATTGTCACAGGCGCGGCTTCGGGTATCGGGCGGCAAATCGCCATTCAGGCGGCCGCAAACAGCAGCCAGGTCATTGCGACGGATATAGATGAGAGCGGACTTACCCAAACGCAACGGCTGGCGAAAGCCAATGGTCACGACATTCAAATCCGGCGTTTGGACGTGGCCAATGCCGGCGCGATTCAAACTTTTGCCGAGACGATCATTCCCACTTTGCAAAATAAAAAACTGTTCTTGATCAACAATGCCGGCGTGGCGCTGGCTGCCGGTCCCTTTGCGGCAACGCCGCTGCCGGATTTTGAATGGTTGATCGACATCAATCTTTATGGCGTCATTCGGATGACCAAAGCGTTTCTGCCGTATATGCTGGCGCGCAACGAGGGGCATATCGTCAACATGTCCAGCATTTTCGGATTGGCCGGCGTCCGCTTTCAATCGGCGTATTGCACGGCCAAATTTGGCGTGCACGGCTTCAACGAGGCGCTGCGCGTGGAACTGTTCGACACCAACATCAAAGTCACCAGCGTGCATCCCGGCGGGGTGAAAACGAACATTGCCGCCAATGCGAAAATGGCCGGCGATTATATCACGCGGGAAGATCAAATCGAAACCGCGAAAAAATTTGCCGCCAACGCCCGAACCCAGCCCGCCGAGGCGGCGCGCCAAATCCTGAAAGCCGCTGCAAAAGGCCAACCGCGTTTGCTCATCGGCGCCGATGCGAAGTTCATCGCGGCGCTGGTTCGTCTGCTACCGGCCGCTTATATTGGTGTGTTGCGGCAAATTACCAATATGGTTTTTGGTATACCTGGGAAATCGAAAAAATAAGGAAGTGCTGCAATGATGAGATTCTCGTAAAAAGTCACCGTCCGGACGCTTTCATACGGGAATGTTTAAAATTAACAGGCTCAGCGTCCGGACGGTTTCAACTTTTACGAGTTACACAATGATCATTTTCGCCGAACCCGAGCTGACGCCCGAGATCAAAGCGAATCAAAAAATCTACACCGAGTTTTTGCAGCGCGACTTTGCGGTCGAGTTGGTCAAGCACGTGCTGGAACCGCTCGATCGGTATTATTTTCGCTCGCGGTTCATCGGATTCGACGCATTTCCGGAGCGCAATAACCCGGAGCGGCCGTTGATTTTTGCCAGCAATCATTCCGGTATGGCGTTCCCGTGGGATGGCATCATGTTCAGCTCGCTCTTGTTCAAGCGCGGCAACTTTGAGCTGCGGCAGGCCGTCCGCCCGCTCAGTGCGCCGATGCTGTCGCAATCGACGTTGATGAATCCGTTTTTAGTGGAAAATTTCTGGCGGCGCGCCGGCAGCATTCCGGCCTCGCTGCTGAATTTCGAAACGATGATGTATTATCAAGAATCGGAAATTTTGGTTTATCCCGAAGGCGTGCCCGGCATCGGTAAAGGTTTTGACAAGCGCTATCAATTGCAACGCATCGCCACCTCGTTCATTCGCATTAGTCTGAAATATAAAACCGACATCATTCCCTTCGCCACCGTCAACGGCGAGTACATCAATCCGTTCGCCTACAGCGCGCCGAAGCTGAATGCGCTGGTGAATAAAATCGGCATTCCCTTTTTGCCCGTCGGCTTCATGACGTTTCTCATTCCGTTTCAGCCGTGGCTGTTTTATTTCGGCTTTCCGGCGAAATTGACGTATGTGATGGGCCGGCGGATCAAGCCGTATGAAATCATCGACAAGCCGATTGCAAAAATTACCGAAGCCGACGTGCGCCATGTCACCGCCATCGTGCACCGGCAGATGCAGGAAGAGTTGAGCGAAGCCGCGAGCCGGTATGGCGCGCAGCCTTACCAGGCCCGCGAATTTTTCGCCGTCTGCGGCCGGAACCTGAAAAAATTCCCTTATTTTATGCCGTTTTTCTGGGCTTCTTTGTTTGCGGAATTCGAGCGGCGCTTTGAGACCAAAGATCAGCGGCCATGGAAATCGGGTTTTTTCACGGGACTCCGGGCTTTTTTCCGGCGTCCGTTCAACTTTGCTTTTTTCCTGCCCATTCTCGGCTGGATTCCCATCTTATGGCGAGGTTTCAAGAGAAACCCATAGGAAGAAGACGCATGCACAAAGCCACGGTTCAACTCGCGCTGAAGCTCGACTACCGAGCCATACCGGTGCCGCCGCGCATTATCATTCAACTGGACGCCGGCGAGGTCAGATTTTTTCGACGCATCAAATATGCGCAACACGCCACTGATCCGGTGAGTGCCATCAAATTGGCGTTCAAATACGAAGGCGGCAATCAAGTACAGATTGCCATGCAGCTCACCGGCCGGTTGGTGCTGACGCCCGGCGGCGAATTCAGATTCGGCGGCACAAAATTGATTTTGGTTTGCACGCCGGTGATTATCGACAGCCGGCTGGTGTTGCAACAGGCGAAGATCAAAGAAGTGGAGTTTCCCATCGTGCCAAAATTTATCGAAGGCATTTTGCGCGATCTGATGAACAAAAGTTTTATTCCGAATCTCAGCAAGTCGCTGACCTTCGATCTCGGCCACGTTTTGGACGAGACGCGGAAAAAAATCAACGCCCTGCCGCCGATTCCGCTGCGGCTTGGCAAGCAAGATTTTCTATTTCGTATTTTGCCCAATATTGAAGAGGGTTTTCATCAGCTCACGCTCTCGCGCGACGCGATGCATTTGCATATCACGTTGGAATTTGCGCCGGAGCTGACGATTGAAGCCGAGCCGGTCAGATAGAATGCTTGAATTGGCAAAATTGGTTGGACGCCATTCCCGTACGGCGGGCGCCGCCGGCAAAGAAAACTAAAATCAAGGCGAGAATTGGGGCGGATCACTCCCTTCGCGGGAGGAGCAAAGAATCGGATGCTCGTGTAACGTGCCCCAATAACCGCTCCGTCTTCCCACCGTCGTACACGTTACACGAACCCACACATTTTAATTTTTACGGTCCGCAGAAATCGCTGGACGCAGCTTGCCTTGCAGCAAAATGCGATACGCGCCGGTGGCCGGGTCTAGACTTTCCACCACGGCGTTCAGCTTATCCGAGCCTTCGAACAGATCGTCGAGATTTTCTTTTAAAACGGGAGAAGAGGGCGGGGTGATTTCGAGAACGTCAAAAATGCGGGTTTTAAAATTGAACATGACTGACCTCCTTGTCAGATTGCGCGCCGGCAATTGCGTGCGGCCGGCTTCTCGTCCTTGCCGAAGTCAAGTTCCTAACTCCGGCCGTAAATAAAAATCGCCCCTCACGAGCGAAAAGTGAGCCATAATATATGAAGATTTTGTCCTGATTGCAAGCGTTGTTACAAAATCTTCGCGAATATTTCACGTTGCTGCCGTTAACGCCATGATTGGCTTGTGAACCGTTTTGTATTGACAGGCCAGGCAGCTTATCCGAGAAGTCGAGCAACCAGGTAAATTTTTAGTGAAATCCCGCCAAGCGGATAAAACCTAAAATTTACAGAACCAATCCCCGCGCTGTAGCGTCTAACCTATTGGCCGGGTCGTAGAAAAATTACTTTACATTCGGCCAAAAAATTATTACCTTATATTCACGAAGTTGGTTTTTGATTAACTCAGTGCCGGCAGAATGGTTTGCGCTTTGCCACGCCTGTCAGGCAAGATTAAATGAAAATGAAATTAATGGGAATTACATTGCGTTTTTTAAGTCATCGCCGTCATGGACGTTTCGTGCTGTCGTTGTTAGCATTGTTGCTGATCGGCGTCGTTGCAGATGGGTTCGCGCAGCGCCAACGCTCCTTCCGGGTTCTCGGCCTCTCCGTGGAAGGCAACAAAACCGCCGACGCCAATTTTATCAAATTGAGTTCCGGGCTCTCGCTCGGTGAGTTGATCTCGAACGACGACGTGCAAACGGCGCTTCGGCAACTGTGGAGCCTGAACATGTTTCAGGATGTACAGGTGTTGCTGGATCGCGAAGTAGGCGACGGCGTCTATCTCATCATCAAAGTGGAAGAATCGCCCCGGCTCGATAAAATTGACTACACCGGCAACAAGAAAATCAAGAAAAAAGACCTCGAAAAAGAGCTGGATTTGTTTAAAGGCCAAGTGCTAAGCCCGGGGGATCTCGCCAAAGCGCGCCGCAAATTGAAAAAAGTGTACGAGAAAAAAGGCTATTTGCTGGCCGAAATCGAGGCGAAGACCGAGCCGGCGGATACGGGCCGGGTCAATCTGAAGCTCAATATTTCCGAAGGCAGCAAAGTTCAGATCAAAGCCATCAGTTTTAACGGCAACGCCGCGTTCACGGACGGCAAGCTGCGCAAGCAATTGAAAAAAACGAAACAAGATTCGTGGCTGCGCGGCGGCGATTTTGACGAAAAGAAATACCGCGAAGATCTCGACAAAGTGGTGGATTTTTACCGGGCGCACGGTTATCGCGACGCCGAGCTTTTGGGGGATTCGATTTATTATGGCGCCGATAAAAAAGACATGTTCATCGACATTCGCGTCAACGAAGGCATCAAATATTATATCGGCAAAATTTCGTGGGAAGGCAACAAGCTGTTTCCGGATAAATTGCTCACGGCTTTGCTGGGTTTTCAATCCGGCGAGGTTTATAGCTCGGAAAAATTGCAGAAGGCGGTGTCGGAACGGTTGGGAAGCTTGTATTATGACTCCGGTTATATTTTCGCGACCGTCAATCCGGTGGAAAAGCCGGCTGATAGCAGCAAGGTGGATTTGCATTTTCTGATCACCGAGGGCAATCCGGTGACGATCAACAAAATTCACATTGCCGGCAACACGAAAACGAAAGAGAAAGTGATTCGCCGCGAGTTGTATTTGCGGCCGGGCGATACCTTCAGCCGCGAGGCGCTGATGCGCAGCCAACGCGAAGTGTTCGTGCTCAACTATTTCGCCGATGTGAAGCCGGACGTGCAGCCGATCAGCGACGAGAAAGTCGATGTGTCGCTGGAGGTCACGGAAAAATCGACGGACACCGCCAACATGAGCGCGGGCTGGAGCGAGCGCGACAAGCTGATCGGTTCCCTCGGCCTGGCATTTAATAATTTCCGGGGCAGCGGCCAAAAGCTGTCGTTCGATTGGAATTTCGGACGGTATTACCGTTCGTTTCAACTCGGCTTTACGGAGCCGTGGCTGTTCGATACGCCGACTTTGGCCGGCATGAATATTTTTGACACGAAACGCGCCGCCGGTTACGGCTACGAATTTTCGCAGCGCAGCCGCGGCGGCTCCATTCGCGCCGGGCGGCGTTTGCGCTGGCCGGACAATTATTTCCGCACCGACTGGATTTACCGTTTGCAGACGGTCGAGTACAGTGATTTCATCGGCTCGTTAAGCGATCCAAACGAACGCGCGCGATTAGGCTTCGATGAAGGCAATTTGACTTCCAGTTCGATCACGCATATTTTTAGCCGCAACAGTTTGAACCGGCCCGAGTTCCCGACGGCCGGCGCTTCGCTTTCGCTCTCGACGGAACTTTCCGGCGGGCCGCTGCAGGGCAATGTCGGTTATCACAAACATATTTTGCAGGCCGATTGGTTTTCACCGACGTTTGCCGGGTTGGTGTGGAACACCAATTTTCAAATGGGCTATATGGATCGTCTCACCAGCGACAGCCGTATTCCGTATCTTGAATACTTTTTTATGGGCGGCGAAGGCTTGTCGAACTCGATTCCGCTGCGCGGTTATGAAGATCCGTTGCGCGGGCGGTTGTCGAGCGCGGATTTGACGATGATGAAATTCGGCCTGGAATTGCGCGTGCCGATTGCGCCCAACCCGACGGTATTCGGTTTGATTTTTGCCGAAGCCGGCAACACGTGGCGTAATCTCGCCTCGGCCAATCCTTTTGAAAAAACGCATGTGGCGCAGGGCCGCATTTACGGCTTGCGCCGCTCGGTCGGCGTCGGCGCGCGCGTGTTTATGCCGCTGCTCGGCATCATCGGTTTTGATTATGCCTACGGTTTCGACAACGTCGAGTTTGACGCGTCCAATCGCACGACGGGCCGTCTCTTCGGTGCGTGGAAACCGCACTTTGTTTTTGGCCGGAGTTTTTAAAACGGCGTTCGTAAAACGTAATTTGTAAAACGTAATTTTTAACCCGCAAATTATTTTAACATGTTCAAACTATCAATCACGGAGGCTGGTGTGAAAAATCTTAAAACCTGGATGGGCGTCGGTGTGGCAATGTTCATGCTGTTGGGCGCCAATTCGGCTTCAGCGCAACTGAAAATGGGCTATATTGACTCGCAAAAAATTCTCGAGAAATATAAAGAAGCACAGGATGCGCAGAAACAGCTTCAAGATCTCAATAAACGCTGGGAAGATGAAGCCAAAAGCATGCAACAAGAATTGCAAAACAAGCTGGAAGAGCTGGAATCGCAGGCGTTGCTGTTGAGCGATGAGCGCAAGAAAGAAAAAGAAACCGAATTGCAAAACCTCAACATTCGCTTGCAGCAATTTCAGCAGGAGAAATGGGGCAATCAGGGCGAGGTGTTTTCCAAACGCGCCGAGCTGATGCAACCGATTATCGACAAGATCAACGCGACCATCAAGAAGATCGGCACGGACGAGAAGTTCGATTATATTTTTGACGTGGTCAACGGCAACATTTTGCATGTCAGCGCGACGCAACCGGATTTGACGGACAAGGTTTTGGAAGAGCTGAATAAGAGCGTGGCCACCAAACCGGCGAGCGCGACCTCCCGTCCGGCAACACCCAAACCGAAAAATTAAAAAGCGAAGAGCGAAAAGCACTTGCTTTTTGCTCTTTGCCTTTTGCCTTTCCCCCGCCCATGATTTCTTTGCGATTCACGGCGGCTGAAATTGCGCGCGCCATTCAAGGGCGCGTCGAAGGTGATGCCGCCGTTCTCATTACCGGCCTTGCGCCGATTGACCAGGCGCGGCCGGGCGATTTGACGTTTGTCGCGCAGCCGCGTTATTTTTCTCATGTGCTAACCACTCCCGCTGCGGCCGTGCTCGTGGAGGCCAACTTCTCCGCGCCTTCGGCCCCGGGTACCGTGCTTGTGCGCGTGGCCAACCCATATTTTGCCTTTCTGCAAATCGCCAAAAATTTTTTCCAACCGCCCGCTACCTTCACCGGTGTTCATCCGACGGCGATCATCGGCGATAACGTCCGGCTGGGCAAAAATGTGACAATTGGGCCGCACACGGTGATTGAGCCGGCGTGCGAGATCGGCGACGACGTTCACATCGGCGGCCTCTGTTATCTCGGCCGCGGCGCCCAACTCGGCCATCGCGTGACGCTTTTTCCACAGGTGCAAGTGGCGCATGGCGTGCAGATCGGCAACGACGTCATCATTCAAGCCGGCGCCGTCATTGGCTCCGACGGTTTTGGTTACGTCAAACATGAAGGCGCGTATCACAAAATTCCGCACATCGGCACGGTCGTTCTCGAAGACGGCGTGGAAATCGGCGCCAATTGCACGATTGATCGCGGCACGTTTGGCGAAACGCGCATTCGCCGCGGCACGAAACTTGACAATCTTGTTCATCTCGCCCACAACGTCGAAATCGGCGAACACACGGTGATCGCCGCCCAGACCGGCGTTTCCGGCAGCACGAAGATCGGCAACCGTGTGACGATTGCCGGGCAAGTCGGCTTCGTCGGCCATGTTGAAATTGGCGACGATACGACCTTTGGCGCGCAGGCGGGTGTGACGAAATCAATTCCCGCCGGCATGACGGTCTCCGGCTATCCGGCCCGCGAACACACGCTGGCCCGCCGCGAGGAGGCCGCCCGCCGCCGTTTGCCGGAATTGCTCAAACGCGTGAAGGCGCTGGAAAAAGCGCTCGCGAAAATCGCGCCGGAAGCGCTGGAGAAGATTGACAATTCCGATTTGTAATAATATCGTTTTTTTATCTTTTTGTTGTTTGCTTTTATCGGAGGAGGAATGCTGGAAAAACAACACACCATCACCAAAGCCGTTTCAATAGCCGGCGTCGGCTTGCACACCGGCAATCCAACCAATTTAACGTTTCATCCGGCGCCGCCCAACACCGGCATGGTGTTTCGGCGCACGGATTTGCCGGATAGCCCGCAAGTGAAAGCCGACATCGACAACGTCATCGATATTTCGCGCGGCACCACGATTGCAAAAGGCGAAGCGGTGGTACACACCGTTGAGCATGTTTTGGCCGCTATCGCCGGCTTGATGATTGACAACATTATTATCGATCTGGACGCCAATGAACCTCCGGTGATGGATGGCAGCGCCCTGCCTTTTGTGCACGCGTTGAAAGAAGCCGGCATTACCGAACAGGATTCGCCGCGCGATTATCTCGTCATCGACAAAACCATTGTTTATTCCGAAGAAAAACGCGGCGTCGACATCGTCGTGTTTCCCTCGGATGAATTCCGCATCACCTTTCTGATCGATTATCACAATCCGGCGCTGGCCACGCAATACACGGCGATTTACTCGTTGCAGGGCGAATTTGAAACCGAGTTTGCGCCGGCGCGCACGTTTTGTTTTCTTTCGGAAGTCGAGCCGCTGCTGCAACAGGGTTTGATCAAAGGCGGCAATCTGGATAATGCCATTGTTTTTATCGACCGCAAAATCGAAGAAAATGAAATCGACCGCCTGAAACAGCTTTTCAAAGCCAGTGACGATCATGTTCAGCTCGGCCGGAACGGCATTTTGAACGGCAAAGAGCTGCGTTTTAAAAACGAACCGGTGCGCCACAAGGCGCTGGATCTGCTCGGCGATCTCGCATTGCTGGGCATGCCGTTGAAGGCGCACGTGCAAGCCGCGCGCTCCGGCCACGCCGCCAATGTCGAGTTGGTCAAGCGCATTCGCAAAGAGTACAAGAAAATTCAGCTCACCTCGAAATATCAGGGCAATCGCAAAGGCGATTTTGTGCTGGATACGCAGTCGATCCTGAAAATCCTCCCGCATCGTTATCCGTTTGTGCTGGTGGATCGCATTCTCGATCTCGTCCCGCAAGAGCGCGTTGTCGGTTTGAAAAATGTCACCATTAACGAGCCGTTTTTTCAAGGGCATTTTCCCGGCCATCCGATCATGCCCGGCGTTTTGATTCTGGAAGCGATGGCGCAAGTCGGCGGCGTCCTGCTGTTGAACACGCAATCCGACCCCGAAAATAAGTTGGTTTATTTTACGGGACTCGACCGGGTCAAATTCCGCAAGCCGGTGCGGCCCGGCGATCAAATCCGCTTCGAGGTGGAGATGGTGAAATTCCGGCAAACGCTGTGCAAAATGGCCGGCAAAGCGTTTGTCGCCAATGATCTCGTGTGTGAAGCGGAGTTGTCGGCGGCAGTCGTCGAGCGGACTTGAAGCTCATCTCAACTTGGAATTGGCAACATGGACGCAAACGCAATTAAGATTCATCCTACTGCAATTGTCGACGCAAAAGCGGAGTTGGAGAGCGGAGTTACGATTGGCCCCTATAGTGTGGTGGAAGCGAACGTCCGGATCGGCAAGAATTGCTGGATTGGGCCGCAGGTGCATATTGCCTCCGGGGCGCGCGTTGGCGCGGATTGCCGCATTTTAACCGGCGCCGCGCTGGCGAATCCGCCGCAAGATCTAAAATTCGGCGGTGAGGAAACCACGCTGGAGATCGGCGAGCGCACCACGATTCGCGAGTTTGTGACGCTCAATCGCGGCACCAAAGAACATTGGAAAACCGTTGTCGGCAGCGATTGCCTGCTGATGGCATATTCGCACGTCGCGCATGATTGCATCGTCGGCAATCATTGCATTCTCGCCAATGCCGTGAATCTGGCCGGGCACGTCGTGATCGAAGATTGGGCGAGCCTCGGCGGCATGGTGCCGGTGCATCAATTTGTGCGCATCGGCCAGCACTGTTTCATCGGTGGCGCTTATCGCGTGGTGAAAGACGTGCCGCCGTATATTCTCGCCGTCGGCGAGCCGATGACCTTTGGCGGTTTGAATTCGGTGGGGTTGAGTCGCCGCGGTTTTTCCGAAGCCACGCTGCTGCTGCTCAAGCGTGTTTATAAGCTGCTATTTAAATCCAAACTGAACGTCAGCCAGGCCGTCAAACGCATTCGCGAAGAATGCGAGCTGACGCCGGAAGTGCAAAACGTGCTGGCGTTTATTGAGAAAAGTGAACGAGGAATTATTGGATAAGCAGGTTTCAGATTACAAATGCCGACGTATGCCTGTTAAACGTGATCGAAGCCGGCTGTAATTTTACGCGGAGGCAAGAGTAATGCTATGGCAGTCATAGCGATGTTCTACGGAATCATTGTGTCGATGTACTATTTTGATAATCGACAGCACCACGTGCCGCATGTTCATGTCAAATATTCTGATCAAGAAATAGTTCTTTCAATCCCGGATGGTCAAATATTAGAAGGCAATTTGAAAGCTAATAAATTGAAACTGGTTCAGGCATGGATCGAAATACATCAGGATGAATTAATGGCAGATTGGGAGCTTGCCAGCCAAGGCCAAATTGTTTTCAAAATTGACCCTTTAAAATAGGAATGACTAATATGAATCCAAGAGTTAAATATGTCAAACCGAATTTGGATTATACGTTAGTCCTTACTTTTACGAATGGAGAAATTAAAACTTTTGATGTGAAGCCTTATTTAAACAGAGGCATATTTCAAGAGTTAAAAGACTTGCGCTTGTTCAATTCCGTCAAACCTTTTTTGGGAAGTATTCAATGGCAAAATGGTCAGGATTTTTGCCCCGACACTTTGTATTTGGAAAGCACGCCTATACATAATTTAGCTGCTCTTCAAAGCGATGAACTAACGATCGAGAAAGTTTTATAAGAACCTTTAACAAATAAAAAAACTATGCAACACGCCATGACCACCACCGCCTTCACACTCGACGGGTTTCGCATCACCAAAACGTTCGGCGTCGTGCGCGGCATCACCGTGCGGTCGCGCTCGATTTTCGGCACGATTGGCGGCGCCCTGCAAACGCTGGTCGGTGGCAACATCACGATGTTCACCGAGCTTTGCGAGAAAACCCGCGCCGAAGCTTTTGACATGATGGTCGCGCACGCCGTGCAACTCGGCGCCAATGCGCTGATCGGCATCCGTTACGACGCCAATGAAGTGATGGATGGCGTCACCGAAGTTTTGTGTTACGGCACCGCGGTTTTCGTCGAACCGGCATGAAAGCGAATTTTTTGTTGTAGTAAATTTAAACTTTTTTCGTTAAATTCAAGGGGTAACATGCACGAGTTCGATCATGCCGTGAAAATCGTCTGCGGCCGGCATCCGAATTGTTTTTTGGATCTGTTTTACGGCCGCGACCGCCAGGTCGTTTTGAAGGGCGTCGAAGATCCGCAGATTCAAATCCCCGAACACCGCGCCGACAAAGTGTGGCGGGTTCATGATGGCGTGCGCGAGGGCTGCGTGACGCTGGAAGCGATCGCTGTGCCAGACCGCCGTGACTGGCGCAGAATAAATCTAAAGAATGCCGAACTCCAGGTTTTTCTCAAATTGCCGGTGATCACCGTGCTCGTTTACTTGAAGCGCGGCGACTATACCACTTTTCCGGACGGCTACGACGACGAGCTCGGCGGCTTGGTTAACTCGCATCGTTTTAGTCGCATCCTGCTCTGGGAGCACGCCGAGCGCATTCGCACCGGTGAGCTTCGGGAGTTGGCGCCTTTTCTGCCCCTGTTTGATGATGATCCCGATCCCGGCATTCTAGCCATAATCAATGAACTGATTGACGGTGTCGAAGACCCACAGCAGGTGTTGGAATTAAAAAGCGTCGGCGCCGTTATCGCCGAGCGTTATTTCAGCGAAGAATTAATCAAACAATATTTAAAACTGGATTTTCCCATGATCCGTGAAACTTCAATTTTTAAAGAAATTTTCGACCAACGTTACAACGAAGGTTTGGTCGATGGTGAGCGCAAAGGCGAAATCAAAGGCGAACAGAGACTCTTGCAAATACAGCTCGAAAAAAGATTTGGCCCGCTTGCGGCGGATTTAAAAGCGCGTTTGCTGGAGCTTGACAGTGAAGCCCTTGATTCACTGGCGACGGCGTCATTAGAGCTGACAACGATGAATGATTTGCGCACCTGGTTGATCAACGCCACCACGAATTAAACCCATGCGCTGGCGCTTTCTCAACACCGGGCCGCAAGCCGGTGATTACAACATGGCGCTGGACGCGGCGTTGACCCAAGCCGGCGCGTTCAATGAGCCGACGCTGCGCGTGTTCAGATGGCAGCCGGATTGTATTTCACTCGGCTATCATCAAAAAGCCGATGAAATCGATCTGGAAAAATGCCAGCGCGCAGGCATCGACGTGGTGCGGCGGCCAACCGGCGGTCGCGCGATTTTACATGCGCAGGAATTGACCTACAGCGTGGTCATCCCGGCGACGCACGCGTGGTTTGAAATTTTGCCGCTGGATATTTACCGCCGCCTCAGCGAAGCGATTGCCGCCGGCTTGCGCCATCTCGGCGCCGCCGTCAATTTTGCGCCCGGCGAAAAACTGCACGTCGAGGGCAAGCCGCTGCGAATGGCGTGTTTTGCCAGCGCCGCGCGCAACGAATTGTTAGCCGGCGGCAAGAAAATTGTCGGCAGTGCGCAAAGGCGCTTTCGGCAAGGTATTTTACAGCATGGCTCGATTCTGCTCGATAACGCGCATGAGCACCTGCCGGAATTTTTAACCGGCGCAGAAGCCGGCCGCGCCAGCGAACGGCAACGGTTGGAAGGCCATACGGCGACGTTGCGGCAAATTTGCGCGCGGGAGATCAGTTTTACGGAAACCATGTCGGCATTGCGCCGCGGCTTCGCGGAAACCTGGCAAATTGATTTTATCGACGAACCGATCACCGCGGCTGAGGCCGAGCTGGCTGAAGCGTGGCGCGAGCGATTTCAAATTCTCAAAACCAAATAAAGGAGATGAAACATGCGCAAGCTGAGTATCGTCATCATGATGCTGCTGGTTGGAAGTTTTTCATTCACCGAATTAGACGCGCAGGATTTTTCCAAGCCGACGATTCAAAACAATTATCAGGCCGTGGTGCAAAAGAGAATTCAGCAAGATGATTTTGACAAACAAATCGAATCGATTGTCAAATTGTTCAGCTCGTTGGTGGGCAGCGGTTTTGTCAGCACGGCGTCGCTGCACAACGTCGGTGGCCTCGATGTTGGATTGCGGGCCGTCATCACCGCGATTCCGGATGAGTTTAAAGATATCGTTCCGGACAATGTGCCGAATGTGAAGGATCCGTTGAGCGGCACCGACACGGTTCCCTTTCCATTTTTGCACGCCAGCCTCGGCCTGCCCGGTAATTTGGAAGTTACCGGAAAATTTTTTACCGTCTCGGTTGCAGATAAACCAAACAGCAACGTCACGTTGCTCGGCGGCGCGTTGAAATACGGTTTGCTGCGTGGCAATGCGGCCCTTCCCGCCATCACGTTGTTGGGCGGCTATCAAACGGTGATCGTTCCGGATGACTATGCGTTTGGCAATGTCTCCACCTTCAGCCTCAAGGGCTATATCAGCAAAAGCTTTGTCATTGCGACGCTTTATGGCGGCGGCGGGATTGATCGTACCCGTCTCAAATTGGAGATTCCCGGATTCCCCGATCTCAATAAAGAATATGAAGTCACGTATCCGAGTTTTACCGTCGGCGCCGCTATCACGCCTTTTCCGTTGTTGCGCGTCAATGCCGATTACAATCATGGCGAATTAAAAAATATCAGCGTTGGCGCGGCGATCAGCATTCGTTAATTTTTCATGAAACGTTTGACCATACTGGGCTCCACCGGCTCGATTGGCGTAAATTGCCTCAATGTGGTGGAAGCCCATCCCGCTGCCTTCGAAGTGCATTGCCTCGCGGCGCATCGCAACATTGAATTGCTTTATCAGCAGGCACAACGGTTTCGTCCTCGCGTTGTGGTGGCGGTGCAGCCGCCCGTGTCCAGCGAGTGGCGTGAGCGTTTCAAAAAATTGGGCGTTGATTTTCTCGTTGGCACTGCCGCGCTGGTGGAAGTAGCCGCGGCAACGGAAGTCGAGGTCGTGGTCAACGCCATTGTCGGCGCCGCGGGTTTGCCGGCAACCTTGCGGGCTTTGCAACAGGGCCGCACCGTTGCGCTTGCCAATAAGGAAACCTTGGTGGTTGCAGGTGAATTGGTGACGGCGGAAGCGCGAAAAAGCGGCGGCCAGCTCATCCCGATCGACAGCGAGCACAGCGCGTTGTGGCAATGTTTAGTCGGTGAACCGCCGCAGCGCATTGAGCGGCTCATTCTCACGGCCTCAGGCGGACCGTTCCGCCAGCGCGCGAAAGACGAATTTGCCCGCATCACGCTGGCGGAAGCGCTCAACCATCCCAACTGGAGCATGGGACAAAAAATCACCATCGACTCCGCAACGTTGATGAACAAGGGGCTTGAGGTGATCGAAGCGCATTGGCTCTTCGACGTACCGCTCGAGCGCATTCACGTGCTCGTACATCCGCAATCGATCATTCACTCGATGGTGGAATTTGTCGACGGTTCGATCAAAGCCCAACTCGGCGTGCCGGACATGCGGTTGCCGATCCAATACGCGTTAACATATCCGGATCGTCTGCCGAATCGTTTTCCGCGCCTGGATTTTTCGTTGTGGCGCCAGCTTGATTTTCACGAGCCTGACTTCGAAAAGTTTGTGTGTTTGAAACTGGCCTATGCCGCGTTGCGCGAAGGCGGCACCGCTCCCGCGGTTCTCAATGCCGCCAACGAAGAAGCCGTGCATGCATTTTTGCGCGAGACGATTCGGTTCGATCAAATTTCGCATCTGGTTGATCGCGCCTTGCAAAAACACCAAAACCATCGCCGCGCCGATTTTGACGGCGTGTTGGCCGCCGATCTTTGGGCACGCGATTTCGTTAAGCAACAAATCGGGGGTTGAGGTTCGCGCAACCCCAAAGCGATTTTTTTCGCATGCAAAATTAATGAGGTTATCATGGAGTTACTGTATAAAATTCTCGTCTTTATTCCGGTGCTGGGCGTGCTCATTTTTGTGCACGAGCTGGGCCATTTTCTCGCGGCCAAATGGGCCGGCATTCGCGTCGAACGCTTTTCGCTCGGCTTTCCGCCGCGCATGTTCGGCAAGAAAATCGGCGATACCGATTACTGCATTTCGTGGATTCCGCTGGGCGGCTACGTGAAAATGGCCGGCATGATCGACGAGAGCATGGACACGCAGATCGAAGGCCAGCCGTGGGAATTTATGTCGAAGCCGGTTTGGAAACGTTTCATCGTCATCGCAGCCGGGCCGTTTATGAATATCGTGTTGGCCATCGCCTTCTTCGCCGCGATGAATTTTTATTATGGCGTTCCAACGCCGACGGCAGGAACGACCATTGGGCAGGTCGTCGCCAACTCGCGCGCCGATAGTTTGGGATTGAAAGAAGATGATCGCATCATTTCCGTGAACGGTGAAAGTGTCGCCACGTGGGATGAATTGACGCAACGGATTCATGCGAACCCGCAGAAACCCATTCTCCTCGTTTGGGAACGCAATGGTGAAATGATGCAGCGTGAAGTCGTTCCGAAACTGGATGTGCAGGATCAAAAGGGAAAAATCGGCATCGGCCCCAAATTTGAAATGCGCGCCGTCGGGCTGGGCGAATCCGTAACGCTCGCCTGCTACAGCACGTGGTTTATGACGCGCGAGATCGGCAAATTTATCGGCCGGCTTTTTACCCGGCAGGAGTCCGTGCGAGAAAACCTGGCCGGTCCGGTAAAAATGATGGACATGGCCTTTGAGTTTGCGAAAATGGGCTTCGACCGGTTGATGAACTTCGTCGCCTTGATCAGCCTGCAGCTCGCGCTGGTCAATCTGCTGCCGATTCCGGCGCTGGACGGCGGGCACTTGTTGTTCCTCGGCATCGAAGGCATTTTGCGCCGGCCGCTCTCTGTGCGCGTGCGCGTTGTTCTGCAGCAAGTCGGCATGGCGCTGTTGTTGTTGCTGATGGTTTTCGTGGTGTTTAATGATTTTCAAAAATAAGTTGAAAGGTTTTGTAATCGACAAGTAGCACAAGCCGGCATTGACTAAAATTGATGCCGGCTTTTTCTTTATCCGCGGCCTCGCCATTTTTCGGGGCGAGAGCTGATGCCGAAATTCTTCCAAGTAACCCGACTTACAAGCAACTTATGGCACAACTTAATATTTGCCTTACGAATCTTTCTCCTTGCCATTTCGTATAAAAAATCCGATATTTACAAGTTGAATAAGGTCTTGTTGTTTTACTAACCGCGAGAGTGTGAGGATTATGAACAAGAAGAAATTGTGGATCGGTATCGGCCTGGTGGCCGTCATTGCGATTTTCGTCATTGCCAGCTTGAAGATGAATCGCAAAACCGCCACGACGGTGGAATCGCAAAAAGTTGAAGAACGGGAACTCCGCGCCCTCGTTTCGGCATCGGGAAAAATCCGCGCCAAAACCTCGGTGGATATCAGCGCGAGTACGCTCGGCAAAGTGGTTCGGCTGGCTGTGGATGAAGGCGACAAAGTCGAAAAGGGCCAGTTTCTAATGCAGATCGATCCGACCCCGGCCGAAGCCAGCGTCCGGCAAAGCGAAGCCAGCGTCGCCGCCTCGAAGGCAAACCTCGATCTGGCCAAAGCGAATCTGGCGCAGGCGCAAAAAGAGCTTGAGCGTCAACAAGCCCTGTTTGAAAAAAAACTGACCTCTGAAGAATTTTTGCAGAAAGCGCGCACCAGCTATGACGTGCAGAAGATGCAGGTGCAGGCTGCCGAGCAGGACGTGCAGCGCTGGCAAGCGTCGCTCACCAATGCGCGTCATGAGTTGCAGAAAGTGAACGTGCATTCTGATATTTCCGGCGTCGTCACCGCGCGTAATATTGAAGAAGGCGAAAACGTTTTCGTCGGCGCGTTCAATAATCCGGCGACGGTATTGCTGACGGTTGCCGATCTTTCCATTATTGAAGCCGAAGTCGAAGTCGATGAAACCGACATCGTGGGGGTAAAAACCGGGCAAGAGGCTTTTGTCAAAGTTGACGCTTATCCGGATACTTCATTCAAAGGGCAGGTTACTAAAGTCGGCCACAGTCCGATTTTGAGCGCGGCAACGGGCGGACAGCAACAGGCCACCAGCTTTGAAGTGATCGTACAACTCATCGACGTGATTCCAAACGTCCGCCCCGGACTTTCCTGCAAAGCGGAAATCACCACCGGCTATCGCGAAAAAGCCATTGCCGTGCCGATTCAAGCGTTGACGCTGCGCAAACCATCCGAATTGAAACCGCTCGATCCCAAAGCGCGCAAGAGCAAATTCACCAACGGGACGGCTGCAAGCGATACTTTAAAAGAAAAAGATGTGCAGGGCGCGTTCGTCATCAAAGACGGCAAAGTGCAATATCACGAAGTCAAGATCGGCATTGCCGGCGACCGTTACTTCGAAGTCGTTTCCGGCTTGCAGCCGAAAGACGAAGTCGTTATCGGCCCTTTCAGCGCGTTGCGGCGCCTGCGCAATGAGGATGCGGTGAAAGTCGAAACCAAAGCGAAAAAAGAAGAGAAGTAGTTCGTAAAACGTAAGGCGTGAAACGCAATTTAATGTTACGTTTTACACCGTACGTTTTACCTCAAATGTAACCAGCAACAAAAACCAGCACCCAACCATGCAACAAATCTGGGAAAGTTTCGCGATTGCGCTGCGCGCTTTATGGGCCAATAAATTGCGCTCGGCGCTGACCATTCTTTGTGTTGTGATTTCGATTACCTCGATCATCGCGGTGGTTTCCATTGTGGACGGCATGGATTATTACGTCAAAACGGAAATTGCCGAACAAGGCAGCAATGTTTTCACGATCAGCCGCGTCAATCAGTGGGAAATCCTCACGGATTTCGATAAATTTCTCAAATCGCTGAAAAACCCGAATCTCACATTGGAAGACCTCGAGGCGCTGCGCCGCGAGATGACGCTGGCGGAATTTTCCGACGCCGCAATGGATCGCAGCGAACGGCTCAACAATGGCCGGCGATTCGTCGAACAGGTCAATATTCGCGGTCGCACCGAAGAGTATGCGGCGATGGGAGATTATTCGCTTGCGGAAGGACGGCACTTGAGCAAAATTGACATCCAGCAGCGCCGCGAAGTTTGCGTGGTGGGCTGGGAAATCGCCAACAGTCTGTTTCCTGATTCCGATCCGCTCCAGCAAACCGTGAAGATTGCCGGCCGCCATTACACGGTTGTCGGCGTCTGCGAAAAGAAGCCGTCGGTTCTCGGCTCGAATCAAAATATTTTTGCGTTTATTCCGATTACCACGCATTTGAAGCATTTCGGCTCGCGCTGGCGGTCGCTGGAATTACCGATTCGTACCGCCAGCATGGAAACGTTTCAAGCGGCGCAAGAGGAAGCGCGGCAGATTTTGCGCATTCGCCACAAGCTCAAGCCCTCGGAAGAAGATGATTTTTACATCACCGCTTCCGAACAGTTACTGTCGATTTGGGAAGCGATCAGCAAAGGCATCTTCGGTTCGCTCATCGGCGTGGTGAGCATCACGCTGGTGGTCGGCGGCATCATCATTATGAACGTCATGCTTGTTGCCGTCACCGAGCGCACCCGCGAGATCGGCGTCCGCAAAGCGCTGGGCGCCAAACGCCGCAACATCACCATGCAGTTCGTGATTGAATCGATCGCGTTAACGCTGGTCGGCGGCATCATCGGCATTGCGTTAGGTTTTTTCTTTGCCTATTTGGTCGCCGCCTTTTCGCCGTTGCCATATCGCATCGCGCCGTGGTCGATTATCGTGGCGCTGTTCATCTCTTTTCTGGTCGGCCTGACCTTCGGCGTTTATCCGGCGCGCAAAGCCGCAAAGCTGGACCCGGTGGTGGCGCTCCGGCACGAGTGAGAGCAAAAATGTAAAAAGCAAAAGGCTAAAATGAAAAAAGTACAAACCGAATCCTGGGAAAAAATTCGCGGCCAGATTTTGGAAGCCGTGCGCGAAGCGTTCATGACCATACGCGGCAACAAGCTGCGCTCGTTTCTCGTTATTCTCGGCGTGATGATCGGCGTCGCGAGCCTCATGGGAATGGTCGCCACGCTGTCGGGGCTGGAAAAATTCATCGCCAACACCATCAGCGGCGAAGGCACACCTTATATTTCGCTCGAAAAAGCAGACTTCCTCGCCGGCGAAGGCCATGCCGAATGGGAAAAACGCAAAAATTTTACGACGGATGACGCTTTTGCGCTGCAAACCCTGCCGCATGTTCGCGGCGTGATGATCGGCTACGGCCGCGGCACGGTGGTGAAATACAAAGACCGCAAAGCCCAGCTCATTCAGGTGTTCGGCACCAATCAGCCATTTTTGCATATTCAAAGCATGAATATCGCGGAGGGCAGATTTTTCACGGAGTTTGAGGAGGAGCATCGCCGCAATGTGGTGGCGCTCGGCGATCAAGCCGCCAAATCGCTTTTCCCAAATGAAGATCCAATCGGCAAAGCCATTCGCATCAACGGCAAAGAATATGAAGTTGTCGGCGTGCTCGGCAAGCGTAAAACCATTTTCGGCGCCTTCGCCGATAATTTTGTGACGGTGCCTTATACTTCTTTTGAGCGCGATTTTCTCTGGTGGAAACAGGGGCCGGAACTCAATATTATCGTGGACAGTGAACGCAACCTGGACGAAACGCGCGAAAACGTGCGCGCGATGATGCGCATGCGCCGCAAAGTACCGCTCAACCAGCCCGACGATTTCGCCATCGTGACCGCGGAAGCCCAACTCGAATTCACGAAAAAAATCACCGACAAAGTCGCGCTGGCGCTGGTCGTGCTCGCCTCGATTGCGCTGATGGTCGGCGGTATCGGCGTCATGGTGATCATGTTGGTTTCGGTGACGGAGCGCACCGCAGAAATCGGCATTCGCAAAGCCATCGGCGCGACGCGCGGGCAAATCACCTGGCAGTTTTTAATCGAGGCCGCAACGCTTTCAGGAATCGGCGGCCTGATCGGCGTTTTTATCGGGCTTGGCCTCGCGTTGATTCCGTCGGCGCTCATTGGCTTTCCTTATACGATGCCAATCGGCTGGGTCATGGTCGCCGTCCTCACTTCCGTCAGCGTCGGCCTGTTCTTCGGAATCTTTCCCGCGCGCAAAGCGGCGAAGCTCGATCCGATCGTCGCGCTGCGGCAGGAATAATTTTTTTGCGGCGGGATCGATGAGATTCTCGTAAAAAGTCATCGTCCGGACGGTTTTCACTTTTTAAGTTACACCTCGATAAAATACTTGCGCCTTCGCGAAAAAATGAATACATTGACTCTCGCCTTAAAATTTCCTCTGGACTTAGCGCGAGTACGATATGACACCCATGGATTACGCGTTTGGCCGGTACGAAACCGAGATCGCCGCCGTCGCCGAAAAATACAATCTCAATCTCAACGATTTGGAAGTCGAAGCGTTTAGCCCTGCCGGGCTGGCAATATTAGTGGAAAAAATCGAGGGCCGGCGTTTCAAGATTCACATCAATCTGCAGGAAGACCGCATCATTTCGGTTCAAAAAATGGGGGCGGAACCCGCCGACAAGGTAAGCGAAGCGCTATTTGCAAAATACAAAATCTTTATGAAATAACTGAATACTGTTCACCGCTCATACGCCCGCCGCAACAGCGTGGCCGGATGTACGACTTCGATCGCCACGCCGGCCCGGCGGCAACCGTGTTGCAACTGAATCGCGCAACCGGGATTGCCCGTCACCACCACCTTCGCTCCCGTCGCTACAACATTTTTCATCTTGCGATCCAGCAATTGCATCGCGGTCTCGAAGTGCGTGAGATTGTAAATGCCTGCCGAGCCGCAGCACCAGTTCGCCTCGTTTAGCTCAACGTAATTGTCGCCGACTGCCGCGCGGACGATCTCGCGCGGCGGTTTTGCCACCTTCTGGCCGTGAACGAGATGGCACGCGTCGTGATAAGTAACACGTTGCGCTAAAATCTGCGGCGGCTTTTTGAAATCGATCATCACCAGATATTCGCTGAAGTCTTTCACTTTGGCCGAAAATTTTTCGGCGCGATGGCGCATCGTTGCATCATCCGCAAACAGATGGCCGTAGGTTTTCATAAACGCGCCGCAACCCGCGGCATTCACGATGATCGCTTCAACCTCCAGCCGTTCAAAAATCTCGAGGTTTTTTCGCGCCAGGGTTTTGGCCTCGGCCAGCGCGCCGGTATGGCCGTGCAGAGAACCACAGCACGCCTGCAGGCGCGGCACCAGCACTTCACAATCATTTTCCCCCAGCACGAAAGCGGTGTCCTCATTGATTGAAGCGAAAGCGACGTCTTGCACGCACCCCGCCAGCAGCGCGACGCGATGTTGGGTTTTTCCCGTGCGGGAGGGGATTTTTTCCGCGAGCCGCTCGAACGTAAATTTATTTTCAATGCGCGGCGCCAAGGGCGCCAGCGCCAGCATTTTTCTGCCGAACAAGCGCGGCAGGCGCAAACGCAGCGCTAATTTTTCCAAGCCGGATTTTTGATAAAACCGCAGCAGTTTTGCCAGCCGCCGCAGCCTTGCCGGTTGCGCAAAAATCTGGCGCAGAATAAAATTTTTAAGCCGCGTCTTCTCTTGTAATTCCGTCGCGCGAAAATGCTCCACTTGCGCCCGCGCCGCTTCCACCAGCGCGCCGTATTGCACGCCCGGCGGACACGCGGTTTCGCACGCGCGGCAGTCGAGACAGAAAAACATCTCGTGCATAAACGTTTCATCGAGCGGCGCGATGCCGGCGGCGACGTTTTTTATCATCCGGATACGGCCGCGCGGCGAGGAAATTTCGCGCGCGGTTAAATTGTAGGTTGGGCACGCCGCTAAACAAAAGCCGCAATGAATGCACTGGCGCAAAAAATCATCATCGGGGACAGCAACGTTCGGGTTAAAATTCGAAATGGAGGTCGGCATGAGGTTCAAAATTACGGTTTAACCAAGCCCTTCAACTTTTCACCCAATTTTTTCTTCGCTTCGCCGGTCGCGCGCTTTTTCTCTTCTTCGATCCGTTTTTCAATTTCTTTCTTTTTGTTTTCCACCACCGCCAGTTGCTCATCGATCAGCGTTTGATACTTATTCAACTCGGCCATCACCAGTTTCTGTTTTTCCGCATAAAATGCTTCGACCTGCTGCCGGCGCTTTGCGGCCTCTTGCGTGAGGCGCAGGCGGATTTCCTGCTGGGCGCGGGCGAAGCTCGCTTGTACCAGTTCATTGGCGCGCGCCGCAAAAATATTGTCCAGATTGGAGCCGATGTGCAATTTCAAATCGTTCGTCGCCCCTTGCACCTCGGCGTTAATTTGCAATTGCTCCAGCGGCCGAAACACGCTGCTGCGTATCGTCTCGGTGATCGCGTCGGTCGCGGCCGCCTCAAATTGAAAATCAACTTTATTGATCTCCACCCCGAGGCGTCCGAATAAATTTTTGCCGGACAGCGCGAAGGTGGCATTGATCTCGCCGCGATTCGCCAACAGCCGCGCCGGCAAATACGCTTTGTCGTTTTTCAAATCCACGTCGCCGAGACGAAAATTCGACGCGCGCAGGTGCAAAGTGTCGCGTGGAACCTCGGCGGTATGATCGAACGCGGCACGGATCTGATACGCATTCGATTCTTCCTTGAAAACCTGCACGTTAAAAACCGTCGGCTTCCCGTAAATCGGCGGATCGCTTGTAATTCCCCACAGCTCGCCTTTGAGCTGCAACGCCTCGGCAACGTTCGCTTTCGTCGCGCCGGAAACGAGCGCGTGCTGCAGCAAAAATTTCGGGTACGCAAACGTGCGCGGAAAGGCGATGTCCTGCCCTTTTAGACGCGGCGGATTTTCCACTTTGTTGATCGCCATCAGCTTTTGCGCCGTGGGCAGATACTCGCGGCCGAGATCGACGTAGCGCATCACCTCCGCCAAACGTCCGCCGAGCGGATTGCCGAACAGCATTTTGCCGATGTCTTTCACGTCAAAATCGGCGATGCCGAGCTTCTGCTTCGCCGCCTCAAAATCCTGCGCCACCAGATTGTCGAGATTTTTGATGTTACCCACAATGCGGTTGAAATCCGCCTCGGCATTTTTCCGGCTGGTCGTAATTTCATTTCGCAACGCATTGACGTCGTCCCGCAGCTTCGTCACGTTTTGCAAATTCGTGGTGAAGTCATCGAGAGTTTTAAGATTTTGCAGATTGAGGCTCTGCGCGCGCGTTTGCAGCGCCGCAATTTTCGCCGGCGCATCATACGTTTTGATGAACTGCTGCCACTTCACGCCGGTGCTGTCGGCTTCCAAACGAATCGCCTGCGCGCCCCGCACCACGGCAAGCTGCTCGACATTCACCAGGCTGTCGAGATTGAATTTCTGCTTCAACGCCGCGAGATTCAAAATCGGCAGTGCTTTGATTTCTTTTGCCACGCTGGCCGCAATTTCGTCGAATATTCCCGGCGCCGCCGGCGGGAGATCGACATAACCGTCGGTTTCACGCTTGGTGCCGAGCAAAATGCCGGCGATTTTCGCTTCGCGCACGATCAAATTTTTCCAAAACAGCGGGCGCAACTCGACGCCAAACTCCACCGGCCCGGTCTCAAAAAGATTGGTCCAGGTGTTCTGGGGATCGGTCCACTGCAAACGGTCGAACTTGCAAGTCAAATTTAAAAGGCTGAAATGAAAATTATCGATCTCGACTTTGGCGCGATTCGTTTCCGTGCAACTGTTTTCGATCCAACGCTCAAAATAACGATCACGAAAAAAATATAGCCCGACGGCGACGATGACGGCGAAAACGAGAAGAAAATAAATGGCGCCCTTGCGCATAACGACTCACTTCCTATTGAATACAAACCGAAAAATCAGCTTCTCGGTTTATCAGTTTCTCTTTTTATCTTTTTTACCCTTTTACCACTGCCAGTCCCGCAGCCGCTCGTACCACTGCCACACTTTGCTGCCGGTGACGATCTGCACAATGCGCCATTGCTTGATCTTTGCTTCCAAACCTTCGCGATAGGCCACCACCAGTTTTTTCATGCCGAAATAAACCGGCGCGAACAGCACCAGGCCGCCAAGAAAACTTCCCATAACCACGGTATTGTTGAAGCGCGTCAACGGCCCGAGCGGCAGGTTGTAAAGCTTGGTCCATGTCGCCTGCAAAGAGGCGATACCAGTCAGCACATAGAATCCCAAATGATGCAGCAGCGGATCGAGTAGAAAAGCGCCAAAGCTAAAAATAAAAATAGCCAACGTGGCCGCGGAGAGATTGACGTTGAGCAAAAAAATGACGCAAAAAATAACCGCGCTCTGTAACGTCAAAAACGGCATCAAGCCGATCAGCGATCCCAACGCGAAACCGCCGGCAATTTGCGCCGGACTCGCGCCCGCGCGCATGACTTTGATGAACTTGGTGATGAACTGGAGGAAAAACATAAAACGTAAGGCGTAAATCGTAAAATTCGAGTTCCGAAAATTAATTGTCACACGGATTAACAGCGGCACACGGATTGAACACATTTGTTAAATAAATCGTCCGAAAATCCGTTGGCCGCTTTTTATCCATGGGCCAAGCCGCCATTTTCCTACTGTTTACGAATCTGTTCACGAACGGCATGAATCTGATCCGCGTGGCGCTCGGTGTGCGCCGCAAGAAATTCGAGGTATTCCACGCCGTTGAGCGGGCCGAAGGATTTGGTCACCAGCCAGATATTTTGCAATTTGTCCAAATCAGTCGCACTTGCAAACGCGCGCGTCTCCGTCCGGCCGCGCCGAAAACCGAGGAGCAGCGTTTTCGCCGGTAAATTCGGCGTCGGCTGCATCATTTCAATGGTTGGTATGCGTTGTTCCTTGCGGCGATAAGAAGCAATGTCGCCAATCGCCTCGGGGCGCGGCGGCGCGCTCTCGCGGCGGCCAGCCAGCATTTCTTTGATCATCTGCAGGCGCTGCACTTCAACCAACACCAGATGATGCACGATCTCGCCGATCGACCAACGCTCGGGCGCAGGTTGAGTGTGCCAATCTTTGTCTGATAATCCGGCAAGGCTTTTTTCCAAAACCGCGAGACTTTCATCCAGACGCCGTAAAATTTTTTCGCGTTGTTTTTCCATAAATATTCTGTTACGCTTTATCGTTACTTTTTATCGTTACTTTTTATTCACTGTGTCACTTTTCAGCCGCGCTATCACTTCCTCAACCTGGCACCGATGCCGCTCTTCATGATAGCCGTTGAACAACAGCCACTCTTCGCCGTTCAAATAACCCAAAATGTAATGCCGAAACGCACGTTGCCGTAATGTGTCGAAATTCGCGCGGCGCGCGAGCTTCAACGTTTTTTGGCGTTCCCGTTTGTAGCTTGCAAGCAAACGCGGCAGCGATTGCCCATGTGACGGCAAAAACCGCTGCATGGTCTTGACCCGTCCCTCCCGCGTGCCGACTTTTTCCATGGCGGCGGTTTTTTGAATCCCCGGACGCGCCGGACTGCCCACCAGCCGCCAACGCAACGCCCAAACCAAACGCCGCACGGTCCGTTCAATCAACGTGAGATGGTGCACGATTTCTCCCACCGACCATTCTCCCGGCGACGGCTGCTTTTCCGAGGTCGCCTGATCCACGCCGGCCACGGCAGCAAGAAACGCCGCGTGTTTTGTTTCTAAAAATTTAACCGCTTCATCTTTAGTCATGCACGCCTTACGTTTTACATTTTAAAGTTTACGCCTTACGTTTCACTTTTGCGTATTCGCTTTTCAATCGCGCCAGCATGTGCTCGCGGCGATCATACAAACGCCTTAATTTTCGCGGCCGATGTTTCGCGAGCGCATAAGCAGTGACGAGCGGCATCGAAATAGTGGAGTCGCAATAGCAAACAATCGTATCGGGCAATTGCTCGGGATCGATCTTGCCCCAACTCACCGCCTCGCCCGGCGTGGCGCCGGAAAGCCCGCCGGTGTCGGGCCGCGCATCGGTGAATTGCAAAAAGTAATCATGGCCCTTTTCGGCGATGCCCAGCACTTCTTGAATTTGCGGCTCGGTTTGCAAAAGAAAATTTTTCGGCGAGCCGCCGCCGAAGATCAACACCGCGCTTTTGCCTTTGCTGCGTTTGGCCTCGAGCACGATCGCCGCGGTTTCATTCACGTCGGCGTTCACGTCGTATTGCAATTGATTGCCGTCCAACGCCTTCGCCGCCACGTTCATCCCGATTGATGAATCGCCCGGCGAGGAAGTATAAATCGGCACGCCGCAACGATACGCCGTGGCCAGCAGCGATTTTTTCTTGAGGCCCAATTTTTTCTCGCGCGCAGCGATGTATTTGCCGGTGAGATAATGAAATTCCGCGGTGCTCATCGTCCGCTGAAATTCCGGCGCGGCGATGATCTGCCGGTAAAACGCATCGGTATCGAGCAACACGTGATAATCGAAGAAAATATCATAAATGCGCACGACGCCCTGCTCGCGCAGAATCACGTCGTTGGCCTGATGGGTGCCTTCATGCATCGACAAGCCGAGACCGAAATGCGTGTCGTGATAAAGGTTCGCGCCGGTGGAAACGATCCAATCCACAAAACCGTTTTCCATGAGCGGAATGATCGCCGCCATGCCAAGCCCCGCCGGGCTGAGCGCGCCGGTGAGACTCATGCCGATGGTGACGTTCGGCTGCAGCATTTTCTGCGTGAACACCTGACATGCCTCGCGCATGCGTCCGGCGTTGTAAGCGAGAAATGCGCCTTCGATCAACTCGACGACGCTCGTTTTGGCATGAATGCCTTTCGGCGCAATCGCGCGCCCGGAGAGAAAGTTTTGTCTTGGGGCCATAAATGAAAATAAAAATGAGAAAAAGCTAAAACAGCGAAATAGATAAAACTGATGCAAGACATTATACAAATTAACGGAAGGAATGTCAAGAGGGAAAGTACGGGAAACGAGGAAGTCCGACTTGCGCATCACGACCTTACTAAATTAGAACATGCGTCGAACGCAAGTCGGGCTTCTCGTATCGTTTACGGCGTTGGCGGTGCGCCTTTTTCCACCCCGAGTTGATTCAGTATAAACGCAAAAATAAACGCCTGTTCCTTGTAGGCATCGTAGCGTCCCGAGGCGCCGCCGTGGCCGGCGCCCATGTTGGTTTTGAGCAACAGCATGTTGTTATCCGTCCGGGTCGCGCGCATCTTCGCGACGTATTTCGCCGGTTCCCAGTACATCACCTGGCTGTCGTTCAGCGAAGTCGTCACCAACATGTTCGGATAGGTTTTGTTCGCGATATTCGTATAAGGGCAATACGTTTTGAGATAATCGTACTCGGCTTTCTTTTTGGGATTGCCCCACTCCAAAAATTCGCCGACCGTCAGCGGCAGCGATTCGTCGAGCATCGTGTTGATCACGTCCACAAACGGCACGGCCAGATGCGCGGCTTTGAAAAGGTCCGGCCGCATATTCACCGTCGCGCCGATCAACAGGCCGCCGGCGCTGCCGCCCTGAATCGCCAGATGTTCTTTGGAAGTGTATTTTTCGCGAATGAGATGCTCGGCGCAGGCGATGAAATCCGTGAACGTGTTTTTCTTCTTCATCATCTTGCCGTCGTCGTGCCACATCTCGCCGAGATCGCCGCCGCCGCGAATGTGGCCGATCGCATACACCACGCCGCGCTCCAGCAAGCTCAAACGCGGAATCGAAAACGTCACTGCGCTCGCAGCGCCGTACGAACCGTAACCGTACAACAGCAACGGGTTCGCGCCGTTACGTTTCATTCCCTTCTTGTAAACCAATGAAATGGGAATCATGGTCCCATCCGTGGCCTTCGCATAAATGCGCTCAGATTGATATTGCTTCGCATCGTAGCCGCCGAGCACTTCGGTTTGCTTCAACAGCTTGCTCTTGCCGGTTTCCATGTCGTAGTCGAAAATCGAGCTGGGCGTCACAAAAGATTGATAGCTGTAGCGATAAACCTTCGAATTGAATTCCGGATTGACATTGGAAAACGCCGAATACACCGGCTCCGGAAACGCAATGTCCTGTGTTTTGCCGCTGCGAAAATCATGCACGCGCAATTTCAACAAGCCGTTTTCGCGCTCGTTGAAAACGATGTGATCCTTGAACAGCGTCGTGCCTTCGAGCGTCACATTGGTGCGATGCGGCCGCAATTCTTTCCAATTCGCCGCTTCCGGATTCGCCTCCGGCGCAGTGACGAGACGATAGTTTTTCGCGTTTTTATTCGTACGAATGTAAAACAGCTTGTCGCGGTGATCGACGTAATATTCATGATCAAATTCGCGCGGCGCGAGAATTTTAAACGCGCCACTCGGCTGATCGCTGCGCAAATATTGAATCTCACTGGTTTCCGAGCTGGAGGCGCCGAGAAAAATGAACTGCCGGTCGCTGGAGCGGTACGTGAAAATATTGTACAGCTCATCGGTTTCTTCATACAACAATTGATCCTGCTTATTGCCCAACACGTGGCGATAAAAACGATACGCCCGCTTCGCGTGATCTTCCTTGATATAAAACAGCGTTTGGTTATCCGCTGCCCACACCGCCGAATTCACCTGCCCGATGCTGTCGGACAGCGTTTGTCCACTGCGCAAATCTTTGAACTGCAACTTGTACTGCCGGAACCCCGTGGTGTCCAGTGAATACGCGAGCAGATTCCCGTCATCACTGACTTGATACAGCCCGAGTCCGAGAAATTTATGGCCCTGGGCCAATTCGTTTAAATCCAGCACGATTTGCTCGGCGGCTTCCATGCTGCCGGGTTTGCGGCAATAAATCGCGTATTGCTTGCCTTCCTCGGTGCGGGTGTAGTACCAATATTCCCCGAGCTTATACGGGACGCTCAAGTCGGTTTGTTTAATGCGGCTTAAAATCTCGTTGTAAATTTTATCTTGCAACCCAACGAACGACTTGGACAGCGCCTCGGTGTATTTATTCTCGGCTTCGAGATACGAGATCACCTCCGGATTGGTTTTCTCGCGCAGCCAAAAATAATTGTCCACCAGCGTTTCACCGTGCAACGTCGTCGTGTGCGGGTTGATTTTGGCGGCTGGCGGTTTCAGCGCGTTCGAACTCATTTGGCCGAAAACGAGGGCCGGCAAAATAAACATGAAAAAAACAATGGCTGCGTTTTTTTTGTTTTTCATAAAGAAATTCCTTAATATGGTGATGAATTAAAAATTCTGCATCAGTCAATGCGTTTCAAGTTGTCAAATTACGGGGGCAAAATCAAGGTAAAATTTCCTTGATAAAGACAGTGGCGTGGCGTCCCTTGTTCAAGGCCGATATGGCGTGAACATGATAAAACCACGGTTGCGTTTTTTGGGGCTGTTGACACAAGTTGATTTATACGGGCAAACTTCCGCCGCAGTTGCGCAGAAAAACAAGCGACCGGTGATATTTTTCGAGATTGTCACGTTTCACGTTTTACGTTTTATTCATAGCTTCCGCCATCTTCCTGCCTTCACTTTCATTCACGCGCCACAACAAAATCGCCCCGGCAATAAAAAGAATCGCGATCGATTGAATGCCGTAACGCGGATTGCCGGTGAGGCGGCCGATGCCGCCCATCAGCACCGGCCCAAAGATCGCGGCGAATTTGCCGAGCATGTTGTAAAAGCCGTAAAACTCCGCGGCTTTGTCTTTGGGAATGAGGCGCGAATAAAAAGAACGGCTCATCGCTTGAATGCAGCCTTGCACCATGGCAATCAAAAAGGCAAGCAGGTAAAACTGACTGATTTGTACGCCGAAAATATTGTATGGTTTCAGGCTTAAATTGGAACCCAAAACCGTGACCACCAGATAAACGGCAATGCCGAAGAGAATGAGTTTTTTCGCGCCGAGTTTTTGGCCGAGATGGCCGAGCAAATAAGCGAACGGGAAACCGACGAACTGCACCAGCAGCAACGCCACGATCAAATTGTCGTCCGGAACGCCGATGGATTTACCGTAATCCACCGCCATCGTAATGATGGTGTCGACGCCGTCGATATAAAGCCAGTAGGCCGCAAGGAACGTAAACACGACTTTTAATTGACGGATTTCCTGAAACGTTTTTTTAAGCTGCGCGAAGCCCTCAACCGCGGCCTGACGCAAGGAAATTTTCTTACCGCCCGCCGGTTCGGCAACGTTGCGAAAAAGCGGAATGGAGAAAACCGCCCACCAGATCGCGGTGGCGAGAAATGAAATTTGCACCGCCTGCGCGGCGCCGGAGAGGCCGAACATTTCCGGTTTCTGCACCATGATAACATTGAACAAAAATAAGACGCCGCCGCCGAGATAGCCCAGCGCATAACCGCGACCGGAAATGATATCGACCGTGCTCTCGTCGCTGACGCTGACGAGCAGGGAATCATAAAAAACAAACGAGCCTAAAAAGCCGACGGTGCCAATCACATAAAAAAGGGCGGCAAGCTGCCAGTTGCCTTCGCCGATAAAATACAACCCGCCGGTGGCGAGAATGCCCAGCGTCGCGAAGGCAAATAAAAATTTTTTCTTGGCCGCGCCGCGATCGGCAAACGCGCCGATGATGGGCGCAATCATCGCCACGATCAAGCTGCCGGTGGAGACGGCGATGCCGAGCCGCAGCGTACTTTCAGTGACTTCTGCACCCTTGCTCCAAAAATTTTTAAAAAAAATCGGAAAGAACCCCGCCTGCACCACGGTGGAGAAAGCGGAATTGGCCCAGTCGTACATCGCCCAACTCAAGGCGCCTCTGTGTTTGGTCATATAGATTTGTTCGCCAGTTGGTCAGTTTGCCCGTTCGCCGGTTCATCAGCAAATGATGAAGCGGTTATTGGGATTTTTTAGTGGGAAATAAGCTACAAAAGTTTTTGAGGAAAGTCAAGCGGGGTTTCGGGGCGCTCAAACTAAACAATGGACATTCATAAACCCATAAGGATACGAAGCCGATCTTCAACGGCGTTCAAAGTGGATGAAGAAACTTTGCCCCAGCGACGCACCAGGCGTTCCTTTGCAATTGAGCGAACCGCTTCACATAAGATGACACAGGGGTTTTTTGTTCCACCTTCCGGCGGTTTGAGTGGTGTTTCTTCCTTTTGCCGGATATCACGCTTCCCTTTTTTGCCTCGGCCTTGTTAATTTCAAGCCCGTCATTCAATGTGGCATCCCATGCCGAACGATCGTTTTCGACTTGTGCCCAGGCCTCGGGGTCATCGCGAAGTGCGACATAGGCGTTATGAAGCTCGGTGAGGAAAAGCCGGCGACGATAAGCCTCAACGGCTTTATCAAGCAGCGTCTGCATGGAGGAACCCTCCTGCGCTGCCAGTTGCCGAAGGATATTGTGGCTGGCATCGCTAATTCTAATGGTGGTATTGGTCATAATTTTGTTATCATTAATGTCTACGTTTTAGCATACAAACTATTAGCACGATTGTCAACTATTTTTGTAGATGAAAGCGGTTGAACCCTGTGTGCTAAACCGAAAAGCAAGTCTTTATGCTAAACCCTTTTCACCACCACCACCGTAATGTCATCCTCGCGCGGCGGCGTTTTGCCGGCGTGAGTTTTCACCGCCTGGATAATTA
>CAZVZZ010000004.1:0-45422 GCA_964631505.1 uncultured Cytophagia bacterium | reverse complement strand
ATTGGTTTTATTCCTACGGCAAACCCGTCGGCCCCAGCGACGGCACGCGCTACAAGACAATTCTCGATACCGATTGGAGCAGCAGCTTGTCGTATGAATTCAATTATCGCGTGGTGGGGTTGATGGCGGAGTGATCGGCGCGCCAACATTTCAGTTAAATTGAAACTGAAATCCGACAGCACAAGAACTTGGCAGAATAATTTATGGGCAGAACAATTTAATCATTTTGCCCATAAATTATTCTGCCCAAATTTCTGCCACTTTCTTCATATCTTCTGCGGGACTAAATCTCCACATACACTTTCGCCAAACTTGGTCCGGCCACGTGAACGCGAAACTCATTGAAATAACCGAACGGCGTGGTGGACACGGTGAAGCCCACGCTGCGCAAACGTTCCGCCATTTGCTGCAAAAGTTGTTCGGCGGCCAGCGGCTCGGCTTTGCTGCTGGAAAGATGAGCAAAAGAATGCAGCACCACTTGCGTGACCTCGAATTTTCGCGCCAGCCATTTAATATTTTTAACGGCCTTCGTCACCACGCTGCCGGATTCTGTTTGGTCTTTGGCTTCGGCGTGAATCAGCGCAACCACCGCGTTTTGAGTTTGGATTTCACCTGCAGCGTCGGGGGCTTCAGGCAAATTTTTCTCATAGGGGCGCAGCCAGTAATCGGGCGCGTAAAGTAGCAAGAGTTTCATGATTCAATTTGTGCAAACGGCATTTTATCTCACCGCAAACTCCCTTTCCTGCCGCGTGACGTTGCCGCAGCGATCTTCGGCGCGCGCGGTTAATTTGTGCACACCCGGCGAAAGCCCGTGCTTCGGTTGATATTGAACGATTTCGCGTTCGGGGTCGTATTCCGCAATCAACAATTGCCCATTCAACCGCAGTTCGATGGCTTGCTCCGATTCAAAGCCCGAGGTGCTATCATTGACTTCAACGACAAAATTCGGACGACGGTCGCGCAGCACCGCGCCCGGTTGCGGCGAACGAATATGCAGACGCGGCGGCTCACTATCGCGCATGATCACAAAATCTTCCAGACTAAAGACGCGCGCGGAGACCGTGCGATTCGCTGCATTCACGTTGTTGTCGATAAACACCCAGTTGTTACGATGGCGATAGCCCACGCCGATTTGCCGCGGCGACGAAACGGTATCGGGATAACTCAACGTGACCGTCACGCCTTCGCTCAATGCCACGTCCTGCGGCTCGACGCGGTAGATCGGGCCGATGACGCGCGCATCTTTAAGTCGCGAGACCGTGTCCATTTGCACGCGACCATAAAGCGGCCAATAAACCGAACCGTCGCCAAACGCCACGCGCATGCGCGCATCGGCGGCGAACCAGCTTCTCCCCTGCCCCGGCGTCACCAACACGTTCATAAACGCTTCCTGCCAAACATCAAGCTGACCAAACATGTTCTCCGCCGCGACTTCCAGTTGAACGGAATCACCGGCAATATCCGCCAGCGGCACCATCGCCAAATAACGATGCGGTTGCTCCGGAACGCTTTGCACGTGCAAAGTTTTTTGCCGGGTGGAAAATTTTATCGCAGGCGCACCGGCCAGCGGTTGATTCGCACGGATTAGCAACCGCAGATAATTGGGATAAAAATCTTTTTCGACATTGATGAGCAACGGCGAGGCCAAGCGGCGGTCGGGCGAATTTAAAATGTACGCCGGCTGCGAACGCAAACCGAATTGATCAACGGCAACGAGACGAATGAGCGGGGCGCCAGCAGTTGCCAGCTCCAACACAGAATCCATCGGCGCCACCATGCCGGCGCTGGTGTCTGTCCCGGTTTTTCCAAACGCATTGTTGGTGGAGTCTTTTAAACGCGAAGCCGCATTCAACGGCCGGGCGGGATTGGAGAGTGGACGCGCTTTTTTCCATTTTGCGGCAATGGGACGCCACGGCGAAACGATCGTCCGCCCGCTCATCGTCGCCACGGCCGCTTCGAGCCGTTGTATTTTGCGCGCCGGCGGTGCTTGCAGCGCCGTGATTCGAATCAACGTTGGTTGGCGCTCTGCAATTTGCGGCGTTATGGTAAATGCCGGGCCGACCATCAACATGGCTTCAAGCGTCGATTGATTGCCCCAGAAATCTGCAATGACGACGCGCAAACGGTGTTCGCCCCAACTCAAGGTTTGCAACGGTTGGTATTGCCGCGCCGCGACCAGGCGCTCGATGAAACCGAATCCGGGAAAAGCCGAGGGGGCGGCGCTTTCTTCCGGCGCACAGAGCAGCGCGCCATCGGTTTGATTCAGTGCGGAATAAAATCCCAACGTGTTGCCGGCGACGCGATACAGCCGCTGGAAATCGCCGAAACCGCGCTGCTTCAGCAACAGATCGCGATCCAATTCGATCAATTTATTTTGCGCATAATCGAAGCGATCGTATTGCGCTTGAAATTGCAGGCTGTCATCGACAAAAAGCTGCAAGCGGTAAACCGCAAAACGATTTTCCACGCCGTCGGCAAGATCATCCGCATCAATCGCGATGCCGATTTTTCCGGAAACCTGAATGGTCGCAGGAATGCGCCATTTGCCATTCTGGCGAAATGGCCGAAAAATCGCGGGCGCAAAATCGTGGTTCACGGTGGCGCCCGGAGTTAGCGGTGAAATGGCGAGAGCCGTCATCGTGGGCGGCGTCGTGTCGGCAATTTTAAAACCGCGCAAGAATGGATTGATCGGCCGGCTGCGGGCGTCACGCAATTCAAAATGCAAATGCGGCACGCCGATGCCGGACTGGCCGGTGTAGCCGATGACCTCGCCTTTTTGTACCGGCAACAGCCCCGGTGCGAATGTTTTGTCAAAACGATAGCGCCCCGCGCCCTCCTGCTCCTGCTCGGCGAGCGCTTGCAATTTTTCATTAAATCTTTCCAGATGCGCATACACCGCGGTCTCGCCGGTATCAAGGCGCAAATAAAGCACGCGGCCATATCCAAACGGCGAAACGGCCATGCGCTCGATATAACCCGAACGCACGGCAAAGGTTTTATAGCCCACTTGATTCCACGTTTTCACATCAATCGCCGCGTGAAAACGCCGCGGCCGCGCTTCGCCAAACGCCGAGGTCATGTAGGGGCTGGCATCCGTCGGCCAAAGATATTCCTGCGCATAAATCGTCAAGGGAAAAATCAAACCGCAAATCAACAAAATTTTCTTAAGCACTAGGTTGTCCTTTGCAAAATATCCGTCAGCAGATGCGGCACATCAGTAATGATGCCGTCAACGCCATAATCCAGCAATTTATGAAAGCCCGGGGGATCGTTTACATTCCAGACCAAAATGCCCAGTCCGGTTTCGCGCAATCGTTCGAGCAATCGCGGGCGCGCCAGGCGGCGACTGAGGTGAATCGCCTGCAGGTTCATGGAATGAAAGAGCGCTTTTTCAGCGCGGCGGCGGAACCATTTTACGTTGAGCAACAAGCCGGTGGGAATGCCGGAATCCAAACGGGCCAGCCGCCGCAACACGATGGGATTGAACGAGGAGAGGAGGCACTGCCGCTGCACGCGGTGGCGGCGCAGTAAATTGAGCAGCCGCCATTCGGCGCGGGTTTCGACGCGCGCCAGCGATTTGATTTCGATGTTCAACAAAACGCGGCCGCGCGCCCAATCCAAAACTTCGGCAAGCGTGGGAATACGCTCCGCTGCAAAGCGCGGATGGAATGATGACCCTGCATCAAAACCCCGTAAATCCTCGAGGGTTTTGGCGCGCACAAAGCCGCGCCCGTCCGTCGTCCGGTTGAGCCGGCTGTCGTGAATCACCACCCATTCGCCGGTGCGGCACAGGCGAATATCAAGCTCGATGCCGTCGGCGCCTTGCTGCGCGGCCAGCTCAAACGCGGCCAGGGTATTTTCCGGCGCCATCTCCGAAGCGCCGCGATGCGCAAAATTTAACGTCCTGCCGTTAAAAAATTTCTCCATAATAAAAGTTAAGCATTGCCACGCAAGAATGCAAGCATGGCAAAAAAATTTTCGCCGGCGCTTCACGCGGAATTTTTTGAGGTGCGGCTTTGCCAAAAGGAAGAATAACGGCAGGATGATCGGTTAGGTTAAAAAAACAACGCGCGGCTTGCTGCGAGCACCGGCATTTCAAGAATACGGCCAGTTTTCGGCAAGTCGCGCGTGTCCCGCAACGGCCAGCAATTCGTTCTCAATGCAGGTAAGAACGACCCTCTTGCTCCGTTCTAAAAGTCGGTGTGCGGGCGCCGGTCAAGTCAGGCGAATACGCCAGCCCATTGGCGAATGGCTTATCCGAGGCGCGCCAGTCTTTTTGGTGCATTTGCCGGCGATGATAATGGATGCGGCGCTGACAATACTCCGCCAAACGCTCGTCGGCATTCGGAACGCCGTCATAATCGGGGAAGTCGTTGATGTCGATGACGACCGGACCGTCGTCGGTTTCAAGGCAATCCACGCCATACAATTCCAACCCAAAGAGATTGCCGCACCGCAGACTCAAGGTGCGCAACTCCAGCGTGAGCAACTGGACTTCGATCTTCGGCGCTTTGCCGTTCCGCCCTGGCAGCGGCGAAGTTTGGCGTACGGCCCAAACTTCATCGCCAATGCCGTATAATTTCAAATAAGTGGCGGGCAGAATTTGATGCATCAAACCGGCTCGCGCGCCCTCAAAAGAGCGAAGCGTCGGCACTTCTGCACTGGCAAGTGCAACCGCCATGTTCATTTTATTGTGAAGGGCGCTCACGGCCATGCCACGATTGATAACCGCCAAGCCACGCCGTTCGGCCGAGTTAAGCAGGCGAACCAACGGCCAGCTTTGGCCGCGTGCGATGACGCCGTCAAAATCTGCGAGCCAATCATCACCTGCGGTTTCGCTGCTCTTGGTTTGCGGATCAATCAGCGCCACGTGATGGCCGCGCGCGCGCAAGGCTTCGCCCAGCCCCGAGGGCTGGGTCTGCGCCCAATAAGGTTGCTCAACGAGAATGCAAATACGGAATGCATCCATCATTGGTTCCTCCTTGAATCACTGGCGTGCGGATTGAACCCTGGCGCGGTCGGCGCGCAGCCAAAAGCATAAATCCGACTGGATGTTACTCTATTTGATCAGAGATGCGCTCACACTCCCTAGGGTTCCATTAGCCCTTCTTTTCGATCTTCAAGCGTCTTTCCCGGCCTGATGCGTAACAAGGTTTTTCATGCCAAACTTGAAATCGAACCGACAAGCGTGAGCACATCCCGATCAAATTGTGCCCATTTCCTGCTTTACTTTTTCAACGTCCACGCTGGCGTTGACTTTTTGGAATAACGTCAGCGCCTGCTCGAATTGTTCAGCCGCCAGCCGGGCGGCGCCTTTTTGTTTTAGCATGCGGCCATATTCCAGGCGCGCTTCGGCCTCGCCAAGCGGGTGCTGAAATTCCATCGTCAAAGCGATGCTTTTTTCAAAATACGTTTTGGCTTTCGTCCACCCGCGTTTTTGGGCGCTGATCATGCCCAAAAATTTGTAGGCATCCGCCTCGCCCAAACGATCCTGCACGTGTTCATACGTTTGCAAAGCTTGCTGGCAGAGCGCCGCCGCCACCGCCGCATCGCCCAACGCCAGGTACAACTCCACCCGATTTAGCTTCACCAGCGCTTGCAAATGCACGTCGCCGATTTGCTGGGCCAAACGAAAACTTTTTTCGTAATTGATGCTGGCTTCCGCCCAATTTTCATGATCCGCATGGCTCATCGCCATGTTGTGATAGGTACTGGCCAAGCTTCTTGCTTCGCCGGCAGCTTCAAAACGCGGCAAGCTTGCGCCGTAATACGCCAGCGCTTTTTCCGATTGCCCCTGGACATTGGCCAGCGCGCCGAGGTTGTTATAAACCACCGCGGCAAGATAGGCCGCCTTGATTTTTTCCGCCAACTCCAGCGCTCGTTCCCAATGAGCAGAGGCCTGGTTGAAATCACCTTGTTCAAAGCCCAGGCTGCCTAAACCGTTTTCCGCTTGCGCCTGACCGGTGTCATCGCCGATTTGCACGCAAAGCTGCAAGCTTTGGTCATACGCCTGCTGTGCCGGTTGCCATTGGTTTTGCCGCGCATACACGTTTCCTACCCAGCGCAGCGCCTGGGCTTTTTGCGAATGGAAACGATGCGTGTCACATAACTCAACCGCGCGCTGGTAAGCCGTCAGCGCCAAATCCAAGGCCCCAAAATTTTCACCGGCCTGGCCGGCGTGAAACTGAAAATCGATTTCTTCCGGCGTGCCGGCCAGTGCTGCGGCGCGCTGCCGCAATTCGTCGACGGCGCTGGTAAAATATTGCCCGCGCCACTCGACTTCGCTTTCCAGCGGCAGGGAAGCAATCAGCGTCTGCAACTCACGAAAAAGCGCGGCCCACCCATTCGGCGGGGGATATGCCTTTTCCAGCCAATTCACAATCAACTCCCAATAAGGAGCTTCAGTGTTTGTGCGCGCTGGCTGTGATTTTTTCCTGACCGGCATAATCCTTGTTTCTTCGTAACAATACACCGTCCAGAGGCTTTGGCGTGATGATGATTTTATTCATTACAGCTCAAGCAACCTCCGGACGGCGAACCGGACTGTTGCCGTGCTCTTTAACGAAAAGGAGCCGGCATCCAGTTAGTTTCTGATGATCGCATATCTGGAAAAGTGATCGCTCAGACCATCGACGACATCGACAGCGGGCAACACCGTGGTCTGCACCGAATCCCATTCCTTTTTAGCGGTATCCAAGACAACCAATTGCAGCTTATTTTCATTAACGCCCGTGAGCACGGCGTTATCATATTCGAACACGAGTTGGATGGGCAAATTGAATTCCGTGTCGGACGGCTGCAAATCAAACAGCAGCGTATCAGACTTCGGCATGGAAAATCTGATCTTGACCCAGTTACTCAGCGCGCCGGACGGAATAACCACGCTATGATCGCCGTGCTTGATTACGCCGCCAGCCGGCCCCACCCATTTTTGCGTCACGCCGTTTTCGTGAGGATCACGAACCGCCACCATTAAAAAATCCAAAGTGCCGCTCTGCCCTTTTTTCTTGCTCAATTCCGTGGCGCTATCCTTAGACAAAGCCGGACTCGCGCCGTTGGCAGATGGACTAAAGGGCATACTTCCATCATTTCCGCTACATCCCAACAACATAAACATTTGAAACATCGCCAACAGAAAAATCGCCGTTGGTTTGACACATGTGGTGCATTTCATAACAACATTCTCCTTAGTTCACAGGTGATAGGACAGTTGATAAATAAATGTCCTCTCATCTCCATTAGCCCACATCTTTAGCAAAGGATATGCCAGCGCCGAAGCCTGAGTGCTTCTGTCAATTGCCTTCAGAAATAACAAAAGGTTATTTATTGCTGTAGATTTTAAAATAGGCAAAAGCAGGGGTGAGTCTGGCCACAAAACGTTACCCCTTTTCACGTCGCAGTGGAACGTTTCGTTGCCGCCGGTTCGGTTTATCGTGCCGGAATCCGTTTGTCTTCTGGAAGATTTTGGGTAAATAATGAAGGCTCGGAAATGCGGTTGTTCAAATCAGCAACACCCGGGCAATGGCATCAACTGCCAGTGTCGTGTTAAATTTCTGCACGCTGGTGAAAACTTTTTTCGCAGATTTTTTTGGGGCAGGGATAAAGTTCAGCACTGAAGCGCGGTCACGATTCGTTGCCCCCCTTCTCACTCAAAGGTTTGAGCTGATACTTTTCAATTTTGCGCGCCAAACGCGGACGGGAAATTTTGAACAAGCGGCAGGTGCGGCGTTTGTTCCAGCCCATTTTTTCCAGCACCGCTTGCAGCGCTTGCTTTTCAATCTCCTCGAAGCTCATCCCTTCGGGCGGGATCTCAATATTGATCGTCGTCGCCTCGGCTTTCCTGGAGGTGATCGCCGGCGTTTCGGACTCGATGGCCCGTTCAAGGGCCGCACGCGTGACCGCTTGCCCTTTGCCCAGGAGCACGATACGCTCGATGGTGTGTTGCAGCTCGCGAATGTTGCCAGGCCACGAATATTCTTTCAGCAACGCTTCCGCTTCAGACGTGAAGGCCGATAAGGTGCTGGCGTATTCTTTGGCAAAATGCGCCAAAAAATGGCGGGACAACATCAGCACGTCATCGCCGCGATTTCGCAACGGCGGCAAATAAATCGCGATGACATTCAAACGATAATACAAATCCTGCCGAAACCGGCCGTCGCGAATCGCCGCTTGCAAATCGCGATTGGTCGCGGCGATAATCCGCGTATTGATTTGAATGTCTTCCGTTCCCCCGAGGCGGCGGATTTTTTTCTCTTCCACGGCTTTGAGCAGTTTGATCTGCGCGGACAAGCTGATGTCCCCGATTTCATCCAAAAATAGCGTGCCGTTTTCCGCCAGCTCGAACAGCCCGCGCTTGCGCATTTTCGCATCGGTGAACGCGCCCTTTTCGTAACCGAACAACTCCGCTTCCAACAGATTCTCCGGAATTGCGCTGCAATTGATTTCGATAAACGGCTCGAGATGCGGCCGCGGTTGAGTCGCTTGTCGCTCCGGCAGCGCCGGCGCGGAGCTGTGGTAATGAATCGTGCGCGCGATCAATTCTTTGCCGGTGCCGGTTTCACCGTGCAAGAGAATAGTGACCCATTTGTGCTGCATGATTTTCGTGAGCGTTTCGAGAACCTCGGCCAGCGCCGGACTGCTGCCGACGATTTTGCTGAAGTCATACTTTTCCTTTTGCAGCGCGTGAAACCCCTCAGCTTTTTGGCGCCCGCGCCAGGCCTCGATCAGCTTCGCCATCTCGCTTTGGAGCTTGCCCGGCTCTGCAATCAAATTGATGACATCGTGAAAGCCGGCTTGCACAGCCGTGAGCGCCAGCCGCCAATCATTTTTTCGCGTCAGGCCGAGGCATACCGCGCCGGAGCTTTTCTCCGCAAGATCCCGGATGAAATCAAGCGGCAGCAAATCCGGCCGGTCAAAATCTATCACCACCACTTGCGGCATTTCACGGCCGCAGAGATTGAGCGCTTCCGCCTCATGCGTGGCAGCGAAAAGCGTGATCTCTTCGCTCACGCTGCGAATGGCTTCACGTTGGCTGTGATCCTCGGTTTTGCCGATAAACAAAACTTTGAACGGCAAAAGGGCGATTCCTTTCGTTGGGTTGAAAACTCTTCTGGCCTTGAATTCATTCCAACTGAATGGAATGACGATCGTTCGAATCGCAGTAAAAGTAAATATATATACAATCGCGAGGCAAATTGCAATTACAAAATTCAATTTGCATAATGGCAGAGCAAGTAAAGTCTTGGCTGGATCAATCAAACGTTTTATTTAACTGAACCCCCGGCGCGGCCTGCCACGCGTGGATATTCGCCAAAAAGCTCCGCGCGTCCATTTTGACATTTTGGACGCGCCGATTCACCGCCGCCAATTTTTCCTGCGTAAAAAGAAACGTGTAGGGACAATCGGCAACGATGATTTTTTGAAACGCATGCCACAGCGGCGCGGCAGCGCGGCGATCCGTCAGCGTGCGGGCTTGTTCAAGCAGTGAATCCACGGCGGCATTGCGATAAGAAACGATGTTGTAGCCACTGGCAATCGCCGCGGAATGCCACAACGGCGCGGGATTCACCGTAAAGTCCGCATCCCACGCGGAAATCATCGCGTCAAAATCCCGCTGCGCAAAAACTTGTTCCAGCAGAAGATTCCATTCCACCGCTTCCACCTTCACCTGCACGCCGATCTTGCGCAATTGCGCCTGCACCATCACGGCAATATCCCGGCGCAGTTGACTATCGGCATTGATTTTCAACGTGAATTCGAGTTTTTTCCCTTGGTTGTCCAAAATGCCGTCGCCGTTCGTATCGCGCCAACCTTCCTCTTGCAAAAGATTTTTCGCCGTTTCGGGATCGAACGGCAGATCGCGTAAATTTTTATCATAGGCCCAATTAAACGGCAACAGCGGCCCGACCGCCGGCTCGGCAAACCCTTCCAACAACGTGTCGATAATTTCCCGCTTGTCAATCGCCTGGGTCAACGCCTGGCGCACGCGCCGCGTAAACAACGGCCGCGCATTGTTCCACGCGATGAAGCTATAATTGCGGCCGGGATAACGGATCGTTTGCAAAGATGCCGCATTGCCTTTTGCCTTTTGCCCTTTGCCTTTTGCCTCTTGCTCCACCTGTTTAAACGCCAGCGGCGACAGCGAAGCAACCACATCCACCGCGCCGGTCATGAGATTCGCCAGCAGCACGGTCTCATCCGGAATGATTTGAAAAACGATGCGATCCAGCTTGGGCCGGCCCAACGCATATTGCGGATTCGCCTCGAACACAAGCCGCTGATTGGCCTGCCATTCAGTTAGCTTGAACGGTCCGTTGCCAACCGGTTGGCGGTTGAATTCACATTCGGCGATTTTTTCCCGCGGAATTTTTTCCAAGAGGTGCTTGGGCAAAATCGGCATCTGCGTGTCAAACAAAGCATCAGGATAGGGCTGTTTAAAATGAAAGCGAATCGTATGCGCGTCGACGACTTCGACATGACGGGTTTGATCGAAACGGTTGCCGGCGGGATAGGCAATGGTGGTGTCGATGGCGAGCTGATAAGTGAAAAGCACGTCGTGCGCGGTGGTGGGAACGCCATCGGTCCACGAAACATCTTGGCGCAAATGAAACGTGAGTAGCGTGTCGCCGGGCGCGAACTGCCAGGATTCCGCCAGTTGCGGCGCAAATTGCAAATTCGCATCGAGCGTCGTCAGGCTCATGAACAGCAGGTATTGAATCGCTTGCAGCGCGTCCGAGTCCGCGGCGTTCAGCTCGTTGAACGAATCAAAATCGCCGGTGGCGCCGATGACGACCGTGCCGCCATTCTGAGATTTGATATTTTGAGAACAACTGGTAATAAAAAAAATGATAAAAAGAAAAAGAAGAGAAAACGATGTGCGGGTTGCGATTTTGCACCAAGGATACAATCGCTGGCTATGGTTCATTTTTGCTCCGTGTTATATTTGAAGCACCGCACAATTCGATTCGCCTCCGGCAAAAAATTGGCGGGAAGCTTTTGGCTGCACTCTTCCAGGCGCACCGGGCAGCGCGGATGAAATACGCAACCGGACGGTAAGTTCGCCAAATCCGGTACGACACCGCCGAGCGGCTTGAACGCTTGCTGCGCGCCGTCATTGGAAAACGAGATTTGCGGAATGGCTTGCAATAACGCGCCGGTGTATGGATGCAGCGGCGAAGTAAACAGCGCCGGCGCCGGCGCCTCTTCGACGATTTTGCCGGCGTACATCACCGCCACGCGGTCGGCCATTTGCGCGACGACGCCGAAGTCGTGCGTGATCAAAAGCAGGGAAAGCTGCAATTCAGCTTTGAGCTGTTTCAATAACGCCAGAATCTGGCTTTGAATGGAAACATCCAGCGCCGAAGTCGGCTCGTCCGCCACAATTAAAGCCGGACGGCCCGCCAGCGCAATCGCAATCAAAACCCGCTGCCGCAAACCGCCGCTGAGTTGATGCGGATAGCTGTCGTAGATCATTTCGACGTTTGGCAATTGCACTTTCTCCATCAGCGCCAGCGCTTGCCTTTTGGCGGCTTTGCGAGTTTCCCGAAAATGATGGCGAATAACTTCGGCGATTTGCTCGCCGGCGCGGATGACCGGATTGAGCGCCGAGGCAGGGTCTTGAAAGATCAAGCCCATTTCCCGGCCGCGCACCGCGTTCATCTGCTTTTCCGGCAAGGCCAAAAGATTTTCACCGCGCAATTCGATTGCACCGCCAACGATCTGGCCGGGCGGCGCCACCAACCGAAAAATTGAAAACGCCAGCGTGGTTTTGCCGCATCCGGATTCGCCAACCAACGCCACGGTTTCACCGGTATGAATCAGCAAATCCACCTCGTCAACAACGCGAAGAATTTTTTTATCCTTAACGAAGTGGGTTTTTAACCCGCGTATTTGCAGCAACGGCTTCATCTTTTGATTGAACCTAAATTTTGTCCTAAAAATAACTTGCAACGGAAAGGGAACCGCACCGAAAGTGATTTCCTGATTTTTTAAATACAATGATTGAAACCTGCAATCTAAAAAGCTTTTTTCGTTGCGGCTCACTTTTTGTTGCACAATTCCTATTGAACCAACCACTCATCGATGTTGCAAGCCTTCGCCAATCTGATGAACACTCAAAACCGTCACAACAATGGCCAGGCCGGGAAAGGCCGCGATCCACCACGCGGTGGCGAGAAGGGCTTTGCCGTCATTGATGATCGTACCCCAACTTGCGGTGGGCGGTTGCACGCCGAGGCCGAGAAAGCTCAACGCCGACTCGATTAAAATGACATCCGCCACGCGCAACACCGCGATTGCTGCAATCGCCGCGAATGTGTTGGGCAGTAAATGGCGGAACAAAAGGCGCCACGCGTTCAATCCCGCGGCGCGGGCTTTTATAATAAACGGGCGCGTTTTTAACGCGAGGATTTCCGCGCGCACCACCCGCGCCACGTCCATCCAACTCGTCAGCATGAGAATCAGCACGAGCCACTTCAAGCCCGTTCCGAATATCGCCATCAGCGTCGTTGCCAAAAACACGATGGGAAAGGCGAGCATCATATCGACCAAGCGCATGAGAAGCTGATCCCACATGCCGCCGCAATAGCCGGCAATCGCGCCATACAAGCTTCCGAAAAAAACGGCGCCGAACACGACGGCAAGCGCGACGCCCAAAGACAGCCGGCCGCCGTGCAATACCCTCGCGCAGACGTCGCGGCCGAATTGATCGGTTCCAAAGAAATGCTGCCACGACGGCGGCAGATAACGCGTTTCCGCCGGCGCCGTCAGCGCGTCCGGATCGTAGCGCGTGATCCACGGCGCCGCGATTGACAACGTCAGAATCAATCCAAAAATCGCCAGTCCCCAAAAACAATTATGCTGTCGATAAATCATTCTGCCCTCAATTGCTTGACGCGCGAACGCGCGGATCAACGAGTTGATAAAGCCAGTCGGCGAGCAGATTGCCGAAAATCACCAGCGCTGCGATAATGAAATTCACCGCAAAAATCACCGGATAGTCGCGGGCAAAAAACGCTTCGTACGCAATCCGGCCCATGCCGGGCCAGGCAAAAATCACTTCGATCACGAACGCGCCACTCAACAAAAAGGGAAAATACAACCCCAGCAAAGTCACCACCGGCAGCAACGCGTTTTTCAACGCATGCCGCCAAAGCACACGCCGTCTGGGCAAGCCTTTCGTCTGCGCCAGCCGAATGTAATCCTGCTGCAGCGCTTCGATCATCAGCCCGCGAACGTAACGCGCCGTGGCCGCGGCGCCGGTCAAGCCGAGCACCGCCACCGGCAAAATCAAATGTTGCAGCCGGTCGAAAAGCTGGCGCCAAAACCCCGCTTCGCCAAGCCACAAAGAATGCATTTGCGAAGACGGCAGCCACTGCAGCTTGACGCTGAACAACAAAATAAAAATCATCGCCAACCAGAAGGCCGGCACCGAATAAACGATCAAACCGAAGGAATTAAGCGCGCGCCCGATCCAATGCCGGGAATAGGCGCCGGTCGCCGCGCCCAACAAACCGCCGAGCAGAAAATTCAAAAGCAGCGCGCAAATTGTGAGTTGAAGCGTCGCGGGAAGGGCTTCAGCCAAAATGTCGCTGACCGGGCGATGCTTGGTCCAGGAATAACCCAGGTCGCCGCGCCAAAACCGCAGCGTCCATTCTTTAAACTGTTTCGGCAGCGGCTGCTCCAGTCCTCTTTGCCGGCGCAAAGTTTCGACGCGCTCGCGATCCGTTTCCGGACTGAAATACAAATAAGCGGCATCGCCCAAACTTGATCGAACCAGAAAAAAATTTGCCACCCAAATGCCGAAGAGCAGGATGAGAGAATTTAAGATTCTGGACAGGCGCATCGGGTCGAGGGCTTGGGTTTGAAATAGAACGCCTCCTGCGCCCTGCTGCGAGCGTGAATGAGAAAAACGCTCTTTTATTTATTGGCCGTACTATAAAATTTAAACAAAGCCGCTCAAGAATGCAAGAGCGACGAAAAAATTTCCGCCAGCTTGTTGGCCTGCGCAGCGCGCGAAAATTTTTCCGGCGGCGATTTTTTTTCCGTCTCGGCGTTGCGCTGAAACTCCTGATAAAACGCCAACAGCGCGCGCTGAATGGCGTCGATGGCGTCAAAAGCGCAGTGCCGCACCACGGCGTGTTGCATGAGCAGTTGCATGCCTTCAATCCGGTCCCCGATGGCGAGCACCGGTTTGCCGGCCGCGAGGTATTCAAAAGTTTTGCCGGGAATCAACGCCGAAAAGCTACCGGGGCGAACAAGATAAATCAACAAATCGGATTGGCGCAGCGCGTGAATCGCTTCATGATGCGGCAGATAACCGCTGCGGTTGACATACGCGTCGAGGTTGTTTGCGCGCACTTCATCAACGAGCTTTCCAGTCATATCCGCGCCGATAAAATGCAGCCGTGTTTCTGCCGGTGTAAGCTGCGCGGTTTCAACGAACAGGCGAAAGCCTTCAAGCAAGGTCTGCGGATCAGCGAAACTGGAAATCGCGCCAACATACGCGACATCGAAACAGTCATCGGTTTTGGAAATTGGCGTGGCAAAATCATCCGCGTCGTAACCGTTCGGAAGAAAATACGTCGTGCCGGTTTTCCGTTGACCCGTGCTAGCGAGCGTGTCGGTTAATATTTGTGAAGTTGCCGTCACGGCATGCGCATCGGTGAGAATACGTTTTTCCATCACGTGATGCAACCAGCGATGCAACCGCGTCGGCGTCGGCAATAGATTGCCCTGCAGCCAACTATCGCGGAAATCACTCACCCATTTGATGCCGGTGAGTTTCGCTAATATCCAGCCAATAAAATGAGCAGAATGCGGCGGCCCGGAGGTGACGATGAATGGAATTTTGTGCCGGCGAATTTCTCGCCACGCGTGCCAAAGCGCAAACGGCAGCCAGAGAATGCGCGCGTCGGGAATGAGAAACCAATACAACCAACTCGTGCTTCCCTCCTTCCCACCGGCAGCGCGCTCTTTTTGCCGGCGGAATAAATACAGCAACCGCGCCGGATCGAGCGAACCAGTACGAATGATGCGCGCGCCTTTCAATTCGTCTAGCAACGAATCGTCGAAGGCGTAATAAGCAACGGGCTTGACGGTGATGATGGTGACCTCCCATCCGAGCCGTAAAAAATATTTGCCCCACTTGGCGACGCGCTGCGTGCCGCCCATGCCGAGCGGCGGGAAATAGTAGGCCACGAGTAAAACGCGTTGAAGTGCTTGTGCCTGTTGGGGAGTGGTCACTTGCAATGATGAGTTTTTTCGGAAAATAGTCGTACCGCGCGCGGCTCAACGTTTTCTTTTTTTAGATGCTTTACGTGTTTTCGATGCCGCTTTTTTGCTTATCGCTTTTGTGGGCGCGCGTTTTGCTTTTGTCGTGCTTTTCTTACGTGTTTTTTTAGCAGGTGCGCCAGCAGCAATTTCTTCACGCCCGCGCGTGAATTCCGGCAAGTCCGGCAGATCACCTTCGGAAACGGATGGCGACAGCACGCGAGTCGTACCGACGCCGAGCACTTGCTTGGCGCGCGTGTAATATTTCAGGCGATCCTGGTAGCCGTTCAGTCCGCCATTTATTTTTTTTGTAATGGTCTCAAACATCTCGCGATCAGCCAACTCGTTCAACCCGTTGCGCTGCCAAAACAATCCGGCAACGCGAAATCCCACTTCCGGCGTCGCGGCGCGGTCGGGGTTGTTGATGAGATCGACACCAAGCCCGCTGCCATATTTCGCGTAGTTGAAGCGTCCGGTAATTTGAATCGGTCCGCGACCTTTGAAACGTTTACCGTCACCGGGCTGGGTGTTGCCAAGCTTTGTCGCCGTCTCGCTCGGCGGCTCATATCTTTTTTGCGCCGCCGTCGGCCCCCAAATTTCCTCCATCCAGCGAAATTCGCCGGACTCGTGCGCGACTTGCGCTAAAAATGCCGCTTCGCGGCGCGGCGCGTTCACGGCAAATTCCGTCATGGCGCGCTGCAAGAACGGCAAATAAGCCGCCCGTTTGGCGTCCGAGAGCTTGGGCATGATTTGTTTCAAGGCGTCGTTGGTGATCATTTTAAGTTCCTTCCCAAAAATTGTGGCAATAAAAGTGATTTTCATTATGTTACTATTTTTTCAACGAAAAACAAGAACAAAATACAAACGCGCCGCTGGGTTTGAATCCAGCGACGCGTTTTCTATTTATTGAGGAGGAAGTGAAATGTTTTTTAGGCAAAAGTGCAAACTGAAGTCTGCGACCGGAGGTTTTGCACTCCGATTATCCGAAACGTTCTTCGGTCCATGGGTCGCCGTGGTTGTGATAGCCGTAATTTTCCCAGAAGCCACGTTTGTCTTTCGGCATGAATTCGAGCCCGTTCAGCCATTTGGCGCTTTTCCACAGATATAACTTCGGCACCAACATGCGCACCGGGCCGCCGTGATCGGTAGGCAGCGACTTGCCGTCGTAATTGAACGCAACCAGCACGTCATCCTCATACATTTCTTCGATCGGCAAGTTCGTGGTGTAACCGCCGTAGCAATGTTGCATCACAAATTTCGCCTCGGGCTTTGGCCGCGCCAGCTTGGCGATTTCGCTGAACGGCACGCCTTCCCACTTCATACCGAGCTGGCTCCACCGCGTCACACAATGTAAATCACAAATAATCTCCTTCACCGGCAACGCACGAAATTCCTGCCAATTCAGCTCGAGCGGGTTTTCCACCAGCCCCCAAACTTTGAGGCGCCAATCATCCAAACTGACGCGCGGCGTTTCGCCATACGTCAGCACCGGAAATTTCGTCGTCAAATATTGGCCGGGCGGAATGCGGCCGAACGGATCGTTATCAGCTTGGCGCGCCGGCTTCGCTTTGCGCAAATTCGCCACGCGCGTCAAAGGGTTCCAATCTGCCATGTGTATTCTCCAAAAATTCAGGCGATTTCTTCAAGGCTTGGTCGCCGTTACTTGAATATACTTACACCCAACATGGCACGTGTTCGATTTTCCCTCTCGGGAAAGCCGTGCCGCTTGGCGAGGTTGTCATTTTTATGAAGGCAATACGTTTTAAGCATCACGCTTTAAAACTCGGTGCCTTCCCAAAAAAGAATTGAAACGGAATGTGACTGCGCGTCGCCCAATACGTCTCGCTGTGCAGCGCTTCGGGAAAAGCGAAATATAATAAATCTTTGCCAAATTCATAACCGCGTTCCAGCAGCAAATCGCGCATGCTGCGCGTCACTTCATAATTGTCGTCCGGCCAGCCGCTGTCGAGATAAATCTGCACGTTGCGTTTCGGCTCGCGCGCGAGGCGTTGCCGTAAATCGTCACGATAAGTGAACGTGCTCGACAAACACGCGGCCTTTCCGAAAACCTCCGGGTGTTGCCACGCGAGATAAAGCGAAACCACCCCGCCGAGCGAAGCGCCCATCACCGCGGTGTGTTGCGGCGCCGCCAGCGTACGCAAGCCCGTATCAACGGCCTTTTTTAATTCCTCCGTGACAAAACGGCCATAGCCTTCATAGCCGGGCAAAGTGTACTCGTACATGCGGTCGTGCGGGTAAATGCCGACCACAATGACTTTGTCGATGAGGTTCATCGCATCGAGGCGATCCATGGTTTCATCGACGCGCCACTCGTTGTTGAAAAACGCCTCGTCGGGAATAAACAGATTGTTGCCATCGTGCATGTACAACACCGGATAGCGTTTGAGCGTGTTCTCATTGTAACCCGGCGGAAAATAAATCCGCAGCCGATGCGACACGGCCAACCGCTGCGAGTAAAAATCGATCGGCCCGGAAATGCTGCCGCCGGCATTGCTGAAAAAATGCGGATAAATTTCCTTCGGCGCCGCGGCGTTGACGATTGCCAGATAATTGCTCCCCACCGACCAGTGAAAGCCGTTTTGATCAATAATACACGGCTTGAAATAGAAATGGGTTTTAGCCGTGTCGTAATGAAACGCAAAAGCCGTGCGGCTCGCGTCCACCGACACGGCTTCAACGTCACGATTCCAATCATCGTCAACGCGCAGAATGATTCTGCCGCTCGCCAACGGATAAATGACACGAATAATCTGCGTGCTTGCCATATTAAATCAGCCCTTCCCGTGGTTGCGTGAATGCAATGACAATGGCCGTGATGACGGCCAGCCAGATCGCGACGTAGAGCGGCACAAATTTTTTGCGTGTTTCGAGCATCTCGGGAAACTGAATCGGCTTGCCGGCAAATTTGCCGCGCGGCTTGTTGGGAAAGAAAAATGTTTTGTAGGTTTCAATCGTGCCGATGGTGTAGCCCAGCGCCCCCATCGCGATAAAGATGTAATTGGTCGTGAAGCAGGCCATCATCAGCGCATACGTCAACGCGATGAGCGGACTGCGAAAAAACTTGAACAGCTCAAAGCCCTCGATGGGCGCATCTTTCCACGCGCCGCCGAACGCGGAAATCCAGCCGCCGAAGCTGCCGATGATGAACACGATCACCAGGCCGGGAATTTGCAAATTGGCGTGCTGCATATAATTCAACCCTGCAACGACGAGCGCTACGCCGATCGCGTAGGCCGCGCCCAATATCCAGCGCTTCGCGCGGCTTTGCACGATTTTGCCCTGCACGTGAAATTGCATGGGAATAAAATATTTCGACTGATCTTCTTCACGCAGAAACGTCTTATAAAACTCCAGCAGGGCGCGCTCGATCACGTACGTCACGCCGTACAGCACCACCAGGTTCGCGGCGCGCGTGAGATCGAGCTGCGTGATCCATTCCACCACCATCGCAATGATACCGGCCAGCACGATGCTGCGAAAATATTTTCGATACGTAAAGCCTTCATAGATCGCGTCTTTGTACATGCCCCAGGTGGACGTGTGCGCGCCGGCAGCCAAGCCGACGACGAGGGCGATAAGTAAATTCATGAGTGGTTCCTTCTCCTCCGAATGGATTTATAAACAGCCTCGACTAATTGCAAATCTCTTTGTGCAACTTCCAAATTCATCGCCGGTTCCTCGCCCGTTTGTAGCGCCCGCAAAAAATCCCGCCACATGCCTTTATATCCGGCGATATCACCCAATCCGGGAAAAATAATTTTTTTGCGGGCGCCGGTCACTAAAACAAAAATTCCATTTGACTCTAACGTAATGACGCCTTGGCGGCCATAAATTCGAGAGAGCTGCACGCCTTTGAGCAGCATCGGCACTTCCCAAGAATACGACAGCGTTCCCACCGCGCCGTTTTCGTATTCAATCACGGCGAGCACGCTCTTTTCAAAACTGTCGTGATTGCCCGGACGCAGGCCGCGCACCGCTTTCACCGGCAAGCCTAAATTCGCGATCAAATTGATCCAATGAACGCCGCCTTCAAACAACGCGCCGCCGCCGGAAAGTTGTTTATCATCGCGCCAGTTGCCCGTCCTTTGCAGCTTGAGGGCATTTATCTGTACAAAAAGAATTTCGCCAATCACCTCGTCCTTGAGGAGTTCACGCAACTTGCCAGCCACGGGTTTATAAAAATAATTCTCGGCAACAAAAACGCGGCGGCCGGTTTCCTTTTGCGCTTGGCGAATCAACTCAAAATCAGCGGCGCGCAAAAACGGCGGTTTCTCGACAATGACATTTTTCCCCGCCTGCAAAGCTTGCAGGGTCAAATCGAGATGTGAAACCGGCGGCGTGGCCACCAGCACGGCATCGATCCGGGCATCATGAATCGCCGCTTCATAAGAAGCGAAATGCCCGTTGCCATTAAACTCATGATTGAACACCAGCGCTTTCTGCTGATCGCGGCTCGCGTAAAAACAGCGCACCCCGGATTTGAGGCTTTTGAGCGTTTTGCTATGCAAGCGGGTTGCGAAGCCGCAGCCTAAAAATGCGAGATTGATGGACATACTTTTGTGGCGAAACATTTATGTTGCGCTTCAGTTTCTCAGCAACTCATTGACCGGTCGCTGTAATTCCACCGCCTTTCGATGATTGCGCAGTTTAAGCGACCGGTCAATATCTGTTGCCTGCAGAAAAAGTCTTGATTCGTCGGGATGTGTTGCTTACCGGCAACCGCTCGCTCAACATAAATGTTGAGCTACAAGATGCTCGCCCACACGCAAAGCATTCGCCGAAATCGTCAAGCTTGGATTTAACCCGGCGGACGTGGGCATGAAACTGCCGTCGACGACGTACAAATTTTTAACGCCACGAAATTGACAAAATTCGTCAAGCGCCGAAGTGTTGGGATCCTTTCCCATCCGCACCGTGCCGACGGCGTGTGAAAAAGTTTTGATTCGATGCGTGTAAAAAAACAGCGCGCCGGCGCGGCGCAATATTTGACGCGCTTTTTTGATCAACGCCTCGCAGGCAGCCACATCACGCTGGGTGTAATGATGCGTCACCGTGAGCTGCGGCAAACCATATTGATCCGTCTGGCTGCGATTGACGGCAACATGATTGTTGTATTGCGGCTGATCTTCTGCCATCACCAGCAAGCCGGTGAGATGCTCGACCGCCGGGCTGAACCATTGGCCCAACGGCTTCGGCAAGTGCGCCTGCACGAGGCCGACCGGCGGCGTTTGCAATTGCTGCATGCTGCCGAGTTTGCCGAGGGGATGTTTGATGCTCGGGTGGCCAAAATAAAAATCGTGAATGCCGAGCTGCTTGTGAAATTCTTTCGCTGGATTGGGCCGCCGCGGAAAAAATCCAAACACGATAGCATTGCAATGCCGCATCAAGTATCGCCCGACGGTTTGGCCGGCGGGATTCAAATTTTGCAAATCCGACGCGAGCAGCAGATGCGGCGAACCGAGGGCGCCCGCGGCGAGCACAAAAGTTTGGGCGGTAAAAAAAACGTTTTGCTTCGCCGTTTTATCAAAACATTCTACCGCGGCAATGCGTCCATTTTCGGCGCGCAATCGCGTCGCCACCATATTGGTTTTGAGCACAAGCCCTTTGGCGAGAAGTTGCGGCAATACGCAAGTGGCCAAATCATTTTTCGCTTGCACGGCACAGGCGAATGTGTCACAAGTCGTGCAGGCCACGCACGGCGTGCGCGCCTGATTGACGGAATAATTGATCGCCAGCGGCAAGCGAAACGGCCGCAAATTGAGCGCGGCCGCTGCGTTCCCGATCAGTTGCGAAGTTTGCGACAGTAAATTGAGCGGCTGGGGATACGGCGCGCTGCGAAAAGGCTCGGTGGGATCGGCATTGCTCTCCCCTGCCACGTTGAGAATTTTTTCCGCGCGCGTGTAGTGCGATTCGAGGTCAGCGTATTGATACGGCCAACACGCCTTCGATTCACCAACGATTTCCGGATCAACGGCAAAATCGGCTTCGCGAAAGCGCAACGACACGCCGCCATAAAACACCGACGGCCCGCCGACGCAACTGTAAGCGCCCATCAGCTCTTTGTTGCCGCCGGCGAGAATGCGATACGGCGATTCCATCGAATAAAACGGCGTCAGATCAACCGAGGCATTGGCCGCCCAATTCTCCGGCCCGCGCGGCACCCAATCGCCGCGTTCCAGCATCAAAACTTTTTTTCCAGCGTTAACCAATGCATGCGCCGTCATCGCGCCGCCAAAACCGCTGCCGATAATGATTGCGTCGTACAAAGCCAAACTTTATGTGAGGTTAAATTTCTTTTTCATAAAATTGTTACAACTCGGATAAACAAGTAACGATTTTGTCGAAAGAAAAGCAAGAGGTTTTTATAACCCAAAAGCGGGAGGATTTTGTCAGACCAAAATGCAGAATGGCAGTTAGCGAGTTAAAACTTCCAGTCTTTGGTGTCGCCAGTGGGATTAATGAAGTAGGATTTTTCGTGCTGTTGGCGCCAGGAGTTTAAGACGCGCATTCGCTCAATGATCACGATCTTCTCTTCGAAACTGAAGCGCGCTAACCGGCGGCGGTACTCTGCATGTCCGGCCAAAAGCTCGTTGACTTCAGGCGGCAAAGTATGGGAATCGTTCATTATGATGACTTCCTCATGTTGAGGTTGAACCTTCTTAAAAAAACATTCCATTTTTCGTTCAACCCATGCCGAGCAAGAACAAGCTCAAGTGTGGAAAGATCGACGATATCAGCCGCTCGTCATTTGGTTGATGACTTTCAAGGTTTCTTTCATGTGCGTTATTCGTGGAGCAACAAATTCAATTCAAAATACGCCGTTTTCCTCTAAAAATCAAGGCGACTACAATTTAAAATTTTCAATCGCGCCTTGGTGATAGGCACGCACATCCTGCGCCGTGACGATCTCGTACCAACTTGGCGCCATTCCCGTTGTGGTGTCGTAAATAACGAAAGTCGAGGCGATAGTTTTTTCCGTTTGAGCCGAAGGGTTGTAGCCCATAATCGCGCCGGGGTTAATAACGTCAATCTCGCCCAAACGTTCATGCCGGTGCTGATGGTTGTGGCCGTAAAAAACAACATCGTATTTTCCCGACGCCGCCATGGGCCGCGCGAGATAATTGAAATGATTAACGGCAATGCGTTTGCCCGCAATTGCCGCGTCAAAAAATCGATCTGCCTTTTCGCGTTCCATGAGTTCTCGCCGCGTCAGCAGCCGTTCATTTTCCAACAAAAACTCGGCAAGCTCGCCATGAAACATCACGCGTTCAGGAATCGCCTGTTGCGTTATGCGGAATAGATCAGCATCATTGTTGCCGAACACGATATGAATGGGACCGGAAAAACCATTCTTCAACAACCCGACAATAAAAGGAGAACACAAATCTCCGCAACAAATCAGGGCGTCAGAATTCTGTTCCTGAATTTTACTGAGCGCCGCTTCGAGTTTCCAAACATTATCGTGGATATCAGAAATGACTGCGATTTTCATAGCAATTCTTCGCTTTTCAGTACGTCGAATTTTGCTTGGTGCTTTTTTCCTTTTGCTTTTTTCCCCCTACGCCAACCCCTTTGCCCGCCGAATAAACCATTCCGCCGCCAGCAGCAGCGCTATCGCGAGAAAGAAAATCGGCGCGTCCCAGATTTCCTGCTCGGTTAGTTTCGAATATGAGCTTTTGGAAACCGTGATCGCGTCCGGCAAATTTTCCGCTTCGCTGAGATGAAAATAGCGACCGCCGGTGACTTCGGCGAGGCGCTGCAGCAGCGGCGCTTGCAAATCCGCATGCATTAACTCGGCGTGCGATGGCTCGACGAAAAATGCGTTCTCCGCTTTACCGAGATAATGGCCGGCTTGATCGTGCGCCAACACCTCGATTTTATACAAACCCTCTTCCGAGGGTTCGAACGACGCGAGGTAATTGCCGGGCTGCCGCAAATCCGGACTCGCGGTGAGCGCCTGCGGTTCGCCGTTCGGCGCAATCACGCGCAACTCGACGTTGGCATTTTCCTGCGTGGCGAAGCTGCTGTCCATCACGCTGATCTGCATCGTCATTCCTTCCTGCGGCGAAAAACTTTCGCGCTCCAAACTGATGCGCACGGGATCCGGCGATTGCAAGCTCAGCCAGCGCAGCAGTTGCCGCCAGAAACGTTCGTGTGTCATGTCGCGATGATCGAGATGCATTTGCCAGCGCCACGTTGTGCTCGTCGCCAGCACGCCGGTGCGCCCGTGGCCGAAACGTTGCGTCGCCAGCAAAATGCGCGGCGCGCCGGACTGATGCATCGGATGCACCGCCAAAATACTTGCGCCGGGCTTGGCGGGGCCGAGCGGATTGTAGCCCTGCAACAGCGGCAAATTTTCCCAACGCTGATTGTTGGTCATCGGATCGGTATCGAGCTGCAACAACGGCGAGGTCAAACCTTCCGGCGTCGGGGTGAAACGAAATTCTTCCTGCAATTGCGGCGGAAACGCGCGGCCATCGGCTTCCGGCAGCGGCGGCAGTTGCACGGGCAACAACTCGTCAATGGCCGTGTTGCTATAACCGCCCTGCGAAAGCGCGTGCATGCCGCCGAGCATCATAAAACCACCGCCCCGTTCGGCCACAAAAGCACGAATCAATTCCAATTGAGCTTTTGAGAAAAAAGCGGCTTCCATGCTGCCAATCACCACGGCTTGATAACTGAACAACTCTTCGCGTTTCGAGGGAAAGCCGTCGCGCAACTCATTGGCGTTGCGCAGACCAAGGCGCAGAAATTTCTCCGGGCCGGTTTTGAGCAACGCCGTCAGTTGCAACGCCGGGTCGCCATCGAGGGCGCGCGAAAGAAATTTATATTCCCACGGATGCAATTCTTCGACATAAAGAATGCGGCCCGTGCGGTCGCGGCTGTCAATCAAAAAACTTGCTTGATTGTTCGCGGTCACGGCTTCGTTACGGACCGCCGGCACGGCCACGGTGTATTTGGTGAACCCTTTGCGATCCGGCGTGAATTGAAACGCGACCCGCGCGCCACGCTCGTTGAGCTTCACTGTTTGGCGTTGTACAATACGCTCGCCTTCGCGCAATTCCACAGTCACGGTTTCGCCGGCATGGCCCCGCGCTTGAATCATCGCCGAGGCTTCGACGCGGGTCTTTTCCAAAACCGAACGCGTGGCTTCAACTTTTGCCACTTGCAAATCGTTTGCGATCTTCGCACCGGCGCCAATGGTGAAAACCGGAACTTGCAAACCGATGAGATCGCGGCTCACCTGCAACGGATCAGCGCCGGTGGAGGCCACGCCATCGGTGACCAAAACCACGCCCGCGAGCGCATCCTGCCGCGCCTGCATGCCGGCAAATGCCAGCGCCGCGGCGAGATTCGTGCTCTGCCCTTTGCCGCGCAACTCTTTCACATTGCCCAACGGCTCCACCGCCGCGCTGAAGCGAAATGATTCGATACGAAAATTTTTTTGCAGCCGGGACCAGGTGCTGGTTTCGCTTGTTGCCTCGCCGAGCCAATTTGCCACCTGCTGCAAACGCGTCGCGCGTTGATTGCCGTCTTGAATCGACATACTCTCGGAATCATCCACTAAAACCAGCACGCTGCTTTTGCGCGGCACAACGGTCGATACGGATAACACCGGCTCCAATAAACAAAAGACCACAATCGCAACGGCAAGCACGCGCAAAAGAATGAGCGCGATATGCCACCACCGACGCACCGGCGCCGTGGTACGACGATAGAATAAAAAAATAGCCGCTGCAATCATCGCCGCAAGTATCGCCAACGTGATGAGCGCGGGCATGGCACGGAAAACCCATTGGCCTTGCTCGTATACCACGGGGCTGAATTTGAAGAGAAAATCGAACATGGGGAAAATGTTTGTAGTAACGCCTTTAGGCGTTCACGCTCGCTTGCAAGCACGACGCCTGAAGGCGTCACTACGAGCCTTTTAAATTTTTTTAAGAAGCGCTTTCCACCTCACCCAGCCTTCATCCCGCGCCTTTTTATTCGCTTCTGTTGCCTCCGGCTCTTCGCCTGCGCGCATGAAACCGTGGCCCGCGCCATCGTAAGTCACCGGCTCAAAACGCTTACCGGCTGCTTTCATCAACTCCGCGGTTTTCGGGATCGTGGCATTTACGCGCGCATCATTGCCGCCGTAAAAACCGTACACCGGACAGTTGATCTTCGGAATATCGCTGCTGTCCGCGCCGCTGCCGTAAAATACAAATGCGGCTTTCAAATCCGCGCGGTACGTGGCGAAACGAAACGACTGCCGTCCGCCCCAGCAAAATCCGGCGACGGCAACTTTGCCATTGGCCGCAGGCAACTTCGCGACGTAATCCGTCACCGCATTCAGATCCGCGTTCGCTTGCTCCGGCGTCACTTTGGAAATCGCTTCGCGCGCTGCGTCGCCAGTAGGAAAGTCGCTCGTCTTTCCGCCATTCGGCGCCATGCCCGAAAGCAGATCGGGCGCAATCGCAATGTAACCGGCCTCGGCCAATTGATCGGCCACGCTGCGCACCCAATCCGTCAAACCGCGATTTTCGTGAATCACCACCACTGCCGTGGCTTTATTTTTGACTTCCGGAAAAACCAAAAAACTGTGCACGACGCGCTCGCCGTTTTTCACCGCCACCCATTCGTGATGGCGCGGCGATTTTTCCAAACGCTGCAAAGCAAAATCTTGCGCCAGCAATGAACTTGAAAGCAATCCGATTAAAACAACGAGAATAAATTTTTTTCGCATGACCCTTCCTCTCATAATGTTTAAATTTGACGCCAACCAGCTACCTTTTTTTCGACAGCGTCTCAAAATACTTATCTACCATCTCACGATACTGCGGCGGCACCGCTTCATCGCGCACGGTGAAAATTTGTTGTTGATTCTGCAACACGGCGAGCCGCGTTGCCAGTTCCGCTTCGAAGCGGCGCAGCGGATCGAGCAATTGTTTTTCGATCTGCTCGCGCTTCAACGGATCGCCGCCGCGGAAGGAGCGCACCACGCCGCGATAATTTTGCATCAACCGCGAATAATCATCGGCCAGCGCGGTGTCGGCGCGGATGAATTGGTTGAGTTTTTCCAAATCGCGAATACCCTGCCAAGTTTTTTCCGACCACCAATTCATTTCTTCGGGGCGCAGTTTTTGATCGGACGGCGCAACGCCTCCCGGCGCACCGTTTGGCGCAAATTGGGGATTCTGATTTTGCTGGCCGCCGCGTCCTTCCGTGGGCTGGCCTTGTTGCCCGGCAGCATGAGCTTCGGCGCGCTCGCGCAACTTTTCTTCCAACTCGCGGCGCAGGCGCTGCGTTTCCTGCAACGCCACATCCAGTTTTTCATCCGGCGCTTCCGCCAATTGCGACAGGCTTTCGCCGAGCTTCGCTTCAAGGCGTTTTAAATTTTGTGCCGCCTCGCGTTGCATGCGTCCGGCCTCGTCGAAACGTTCCTGCTGAATCGCCTCGCCGGCTTCCGCCATGCGCTGGGGAATTTGGCGTTGATCGAACTCTTGTGCCGCCTTGCGGAGATCCTGCGCCAGCTCGCGTTTTTCACGCGCATTTTCTTTTTCATCTTCGCCGGCGCCCACCGCCGCGGCGCGTTGCTTTTTTTGCAAATCTTCCCGGGCGCGCTCGGCGCGACGCTGCAAATCCTGCTGGCGCTCCCGCCAACGCGATTTTTGCTCGTTGCCGGCCGCACCGCGTTGCGCCAAATCTTCGCTCAATTGCGATTGCTCTTCGGCGAGACGCTGCAATTCTTCGCGCAGCTCCGACAAATTCTCCCGCAACGAATTGGAGCGCTGCTGCTGCAGTTGCTCTTCCAAACGCCGCAAACGATCGAGCGCGCGGTTGCCTTCGGCGCCGGCGTTCGCGAGATTATCGCGCCGCAAATTATCCGTCATGCGCTTCATATCTTCAGCGGCCTGCCGCAGCGTTTCTTCAAGCTGCTGTTGCGATTGTTGATTGGCGCCCGACGATTGGCCGAGTTGCTGCATTTGCCGCGTGAGATTTTGCGTCTCGCGATTCAGCTCCTCCTGTTGCCGGCGCAAACGCTCGATCTGCCGCTTCTTCTCTTCCGCCGATTGATGGTCGCGCTGCAACAGGCGATTCAACTCATTCAAACGTTCCTGCCGCTGCGCCAGCTCTTTCACTTTCTGCGCCGCTTCGTTGAGCTGCGCCTGCTGCTGTTGTTGCTGCTGGTTTTGCAGCGTCTCATATTTCGATTGAATTTTATTCATCTCGTCTTGAAAGAGACGGGAAAATTCTTCGCTGCTTTGCAATTGGCCGAAGCCGCCGCCACCGCCGCCCATTGCCAATTCATGCCGCCGCATGTCCGCATCGAACTTCAGCAGAAATTGATACGCGCGCCGTTCCGGATCGAGCGCCTCGGCGAGCTTGGTGTCCTGCAATGGCGGCACCGCCGCTTGCATCATTTCAACCGCGCGCTCGAGATATTCGACGAGTTTTCCCTCCTCATCGCCGAAGCCGCCGCGCATTTTGGCCGTTTCGATCATGCGCGTCACCGATTCTTGCAAACTCGCTTGCGTTTCCGCCAGCGCCTTGCTGCCTTTTTCCAATTCGTCATCCGATAATTTTTGCCGCGCGCGTTCAAGCTTCCACGTCGCTGTAATGATTTCTTTCTGCGAGACCGCGAGGCCGGGCGAGCTTTCACCGCTGCCGCCCTGACTGAGCGCGCGATAAAACTCTTCGTCAAACGGGCGCACCTCCAAAAAATAAAGATCGGTTTCCGCTTTTTGTTTGGCGTCTCCGGCCTCGTAATAATAGGAAATAAAATCGCCCGGTTGCACACCCAGCTCTTCTAAAAAAAGCTGCGTGGCCGCGTGATAATTCATGCGGCTATTCTCCGCCTCGCGCTGGCGCTTCATCGTCGCCAGCAAATTCTGCCGCTTCGGCGCTTGCTCGTTGATCGAATAAATCAGTTCGAATTGTTTCAAGCCATAATCATCGCTAACCCGCGCTGCCATCGGCACTTCTTCGAGCATCGTCGGCCGCAGGTCGCGCCCGGGACGCTCCAGCGTGATCTGCGGCGCTTCATCCGGCATGACGTGCACAAAATATTCCACCGGCGCATTGGTCATGCCGTCGCGGTTCGCGAGCTGCACCACATAGTAACCTTCTTTTTCCACGGTGAACGTCACGCGCGCCAGTGTGTCGGCGATGATCTGCATCGGCTTCGCCGGGTTTTCTTCGAATCGCCATTCGGCTTTAGCCAGCGGTTGCGAAGCGAGCATCTCGAGATCGACGCGCGTTCCTGCCGGCGCATACACGTCGCCGTTGCCGGTTTCGCGCCGCGACGGCAAACCGACTTCCGCCGGAAAATGATAGGTGAGCCGCACGTCTTTCACCTCCGGCGCGGCGAGCGGAATGATCGTATAAATCGCTGAAAACTCCTCACCGACACGCACATAATATTTCACCGTGTCACGCACGTCGAAAAACCGATACAAAAATTTTCCGAGTTGCGTGGTCGTTTCCATATCATTGGCCGACCACGCCGCGTCTTGTTGGCGATTGACGGCCATCGCCGCGTGTTTGCCGGAGGCGATATAAATGGAAGCCCGCGTCACGGTTTCATCCGGCGTTTGCGCGATAATCTCCACCGTTTCACCGTGGCGCACGCGCGCGTCGCCGGGCGCGACTTGCAGACCGAGCAAAACTTTCGGCGCATTTTTAACCGTGGTGTAAAATTGATTCAGCCGCAGCCGCAGCGCGCCGCTCCAACCAAAGAAGGCAACGAGCGCCAACACGACGGCAACCGCCGACAGGACGCGCCATAAACGCGCGAAACGAATTTCCAATTGCTGCGGAAAATCAATTTTGGTGGAATGCGTGATCGCATCTTGCAGCAGCCGCTGCAACAGCGCGTTGGGATTGGTCGCCGGTTCACTCGTTTCACTTTTTGTTTTTTTCGGAAAGGCCGGCGCGTGCTGTCCGAACTGCACCGCGGTTGCGAGACGATCTTCCAAATCGGGGTTCTGCTCTTCAATGTGCCGCGCGATTTGGGTTAAATTAGGTTGGTGTCGCAACGGCAAAATCAAATACTGCACGATCAACGCCAGCCAGCCGAGCGCGCCCGCGCCGAGCATGAGCCACCACAACGTTGGAAAGGCGTTCAACGCCGGCGTCGCGATAAAAACGAGCGCGAATAAAAACACCAACGCCAGCAACGCAATCGCCAATCCGCGCTGTAAACGGCTACGCCGCCACGCTTGCAAGCCGAGCGTCAATTCGTTTTCGAGATTTTTGTAGAGCAAGTTCATTTTCTCAACTCATTGAGTTTCTGGATCGCTGGATTGTTAAATCGCTGGATTGTTGGATTTCTGGATTATTGGAACTCACCTATTCATCACTCTATCACTCCAAAATTTTATCACGCCATCAATCCAACACTCCATTTCATCGCGGCGTTTTATTCGCCAGCCACACTTCACCCAACAGCAAAATCAGCAACGCCCATAAGCCCAGCCGCCAGAGTTTTTGTTGCTTCTCCGCGTCGCGTGCTGCTGTTTCGGCTGCGCCAAAAATTCCGGCCACGCTATTTTGCGCCTGCGCTTGATCGTCTGGCCGTACAAGGCGCGCGGCAAAATTCTCCGCCGGCAAACTGGCGGGGTCGGATTCGTGTGCGTCGAAATTAACCGCATGCCAAAACGTGCGCTGATTTTGCTGCACGCGATAGAAACCAGCTTGTGGCGTTTCTTTCAAAACCGGCGTTGATAATTTTTCCAGCGTTTGCTGCGAGCCATCCGGCAAGGTGACGGTGACGTTTTGCCCGGCTTTGATCGCTTCATCAAAGAAAAGTGTTTGTCCGACCAGCGTCGTGGTTTGCGGCGGCTCCGGGCGGCAAACGTAATTCAACCATTGATACAGCAGCGGCACAAAAATACCGCGCACCGGCAAATTGCCGCCGGGCAAATCCAAGCTCGACGTCCACAACAAAACTTTGCCGCGGCCGGCGCCGCGTTCGAGCAGCGCTGCCGCGCCGTCCTCGAATCCCGCCAAGCGATTCGCCGCCGCGTTTGCCTCGACGCGGTAATATTGCAGGGCCTGTACCGTGGTCGGATCGCCGTTCGACGGATCAACAAAAATTTTAAAAATCGGATGGCCGAAATCGATTTCAGTCAACGCCACGCCGTTGCGTTTGGCGCCGTCGTTGGCGCGAACTGCCGCAGTGATTTGACCCGGCAAAATTTCGGCGAGAAAACGATTGTACATTTCACTTTGCAGCGCCGGAGCCAGCGTCAAAATCAACCCGCCGCCGGACTCGACGTATTGCTGCAGCGCCGTTGCTTCACTGCGATTGAAACCGGTCACGCCGACGACGAGTACCGCGTCAAAATCTTCGAGGCGGTATTGATTCAAGGCGCTCGGCGCCGCTTCAAAAAGCTGATACGGCGAACCCGGCAGCCGCATGGCTTCGCGCACAAAATACGCCGCTTCCGCATTGCCGCTGAGAACAAGCAAGCGCCGCTTGCGCTCGGCTTGCGCAATCAAATAAAAGCGATTATCGGCGGGCAAATCGTCAACCGGCGCTTTCACTTCGAAGTAATAATTTTCCTCACGGCCCGCCGCTTTCAGCGGAAATTGAATCACCTGTTCCGCGCGCGCCGCCAGTGACAAACTTCTCGTTCCTGCCACCGCACCGTTGTTCAACAACTGCACTTCAACTAACTGATTCGTATCGGAAAAATTGCGCACGCGACAGGCATAGGTCGCGGTTGACTTATCGGCCAGCGTTGATTTAATGCCGGCGGTTTTCACGAGTTGTCCATCCAACATCGCGACATTTTGCCACGCCGGTTTCATCAACACGGGAATGAACTCGGCATTGCTATTGAGCGCCAGCGTTCCCGCCGGCATGTTGCTCACCTGCAAATCCGAAATGAGATAAATGGCGCGGCGCTGCAATCTCGCGCGGCTGAGCAATTGATCCGCAAATAACAAGGCCTCGCGCAAGTTACCCGCGGTTGTTCTTTGGGTTAATTGTGCCAGTGCCGCTACAGCTTTCTGCGGTTCCACTTCTTCCGCGAGCAACGCCATCGTGTTGGCCGCGCTAATGAGCCACACGCGATCGCCGGAGGCCGACTGCTGCAATATTTTCCGCGCTTCTTCGCGTGCCGCCGCAAAATGATTAGCCGCGGCCATGCTCGCCGAAGCATCGACGATGATCGCCACCGCCCGCGGCTCGCCGCCGAAAAACGCCGGCGCTTTATCGCCCGCTAAATAAGGACGCGCAAAAGCCAAACCGAGCAGCAACAGCGCCAAAATTCGCATCAGCAACAGCAGCAAATGCTTCAGCCTTTGATAGCGCAACAACTTGAGCGGCGCCAGCTCGAGAAAACGCATCGCCGCGAAATGCACGATTTCCGGCTTGTTGCGATAGATCAAATGAATCACCACCGGCAACAGCGCCGCGCCGAGGCCGAGCCATAAATATGGCGTTGTTAAAAGGCTAAACATGTTTTTGTCAATTTTAAATTGAAAATTTTCAATTTAAAATTTAAAATCTCTTTTATGTTTCTTTGTATTTACATCTTGCCACTGCGCGCGGCGAGATACGCCTGCAGCGCGAAATCCAGTGGCTGATTCGTGGTGAGCAGCGAATAATCGACGTGATTCACGCCGCAGGTTTGTTTAAGGCCGTCGAGATGTTGGCGCAAATTTTTCAAGTAATGTTCGCGCATGGCTTGCGGCATCGCCAGCAGCGGCGCTTCGCCCTCCAAACCGACAAAGCGCGTCATTTGATTGAAACTAAAATTCAGCTCAAAATCATCCATGATTTGAAAAGCCATCACATCATGGCCGCGAAAACGCAGATGCTCCAGCGCGCGGGTCAGCGGCGCCAGGTCGCTGAAAAAGTCGGAAATGAGAATCACCATGCCTTTGCGGTGAAATCCCTCGGCGACGCGATGCAAAGTCTCCGGCTGCTCTTTCAGATTGTCGCCAGGCCGGAGTTTTTCAAGCTCAACTAAAATATGATGCAGATGTCCGGCGCGCGCTTTCGCCGGAATGTGCAGCCGAATCTCCTGATCGTATGCCACCAGTCCGACGGCGTCGCGTTGCATGAAAATAAAATACGCCAACGAGGCCGCAAGATACGTGGCATATTCAAATTTGTTGAGGCGCGCCGCGGGCGTTTTTTTCCCCGAGGTGCCGGCCATGCTGCCGGAGAGATCGAAGAGAATATGGCAATGCAGGTTGGTCTCCTCTTCAAACTCTTTCACGTAATAGCGATCGGTGCGGCCGTAAACTTTCCAATCAATATGGCGCGGATCATCGCCGGGCGTGTATTGGCGATATTCGGCAAACTCCACGCTGAAGCCTTTATACGGGCTGCGATGCAAACCGCTGAGAAAGCCTTCGACCACCGTCCGCGCGCGCAACTCCATGCCGGAGATTTTCGAGAGAATTTCGGGGTCGAGGAAACGGAGTTGAGTGTTCATGCCAAGCTTAGTTTTTCATGCGGAAAAACATTTTCCAGCGGATTAAAAATCAAAATAAGACAGAATGATTGTTCGGCAGAATGATTTTTAAAATCATTCTGCCGAACAATCATTCTGCCATTAAAAACCATCGTGATTATAGTAGTTTTCTTGGGGAAATCCTATAACCCCGATTTCGGCGTGGGTACTTGCTCCAGCAATCGCCGAATGATCGTTTCGGAATTGACCTTCTCGGATTCGGCATAAAAATTCGTCAACACGCGATGGCGCAAAACGGGCAGCGCGAGCGCTTGAATGTCTTTCACCGAAACGTTGGCGCGGCCACGCAGCAGCGCGCGGGCTTTGGCGCCGAGAATGAGATATTGCGAGGCGCGCAAACCCGCGCCCCAACTGATCCATTTTTTGACGAAATCCGCGGCGTCGGCATTGGTTGGCCGCGTGGCGCGCACGAGACGAACCGCGTAGCGCGCGACTTCATCCGCCACAAAAACTTTGCGCACCAGCGTTTGCATCGCCAGCACGTCCGTTCCGCTCACCACGCGTTGGATTTCCGGCTTGAAGTTACTGGTGGTGGCATTCACCACTTGCACTTCCTGATCCTCCGGCAAATAATCCACGACGACGTTGAACATGAAACGGTCAAGCTGCGCTTCCGGCAGCGGATACGTGCCTTCCAACTCAATTGGGTTTTGCGTGGCGAGCACGAAAAACGGCTCATCGAGTTTATAGGTTTGGCCGCCGGCGGTGATGCGATGTTCCTGCATGGCTTCAAGCAGCGCGGCCTGGGTTTTCGGCGGCGTGCGGTTGATTTCATCCGCGAGAATAATATTCGCAAACAGCGGCCCTTTGATAAATTTCATCACGCGCCGCCCCGTGGTGCGATCTTCTTCAATGACGTCGATGCCGGTAATGTCCGCCGGCATCAAGTCCGGCGTGAATTGAATGCGCTTGAAATCAATGTCGAGAATCGTCGCCAGCGTGCGAATGAGCAGGGTTTTGGCGAGGCCGGGCACACCGGTGATCAAGCAATGGCCGCCGGTAAACAGCGCGATCATCACCAGCTCGACGATGTCTTCCTGCCCGATAATAATTTTGCGCAATTCGCCAAGAATCGCATCGCGCGTGCGTTGCAGTTGTTCCGTGAGAACGTTGTCATCAACAGGTTGTAAAGGGCGTTCGTAGTTGGTCATGGCTTGCGGTAAGATGGTTTATTGGTTGCTTGTTGCTGGTTTCTTGTTACTGGTTGTTAGTTGCTGGTTTGCCGTTTATCAGCAACGAACGACAAGCGACCAGCACCAAACTTTCAATGCGTCAATGCATAAATAATATAATTAACTCCCAACATATATCCAATTTTTGAAAACTGCGGCGGGTAGCGCGGGTCGGCGGCGTGTTCCCAACTGTCGCCGATGTCGACGTTGTGATTGATCAAAACCATCAAGCGCTTGTTGTCGTCAAAAATTCCCCAGCATTCGGGATCGTAACCATCGCGCTCATAAACGCGACCGCCCAGCAGCGGCCCCAGCCCGGGAACGCGCGGATAGGAATTAAAATCATGGTAGCAATGGAAGATCGGGTGGCTTGCTTGCAAGCGCACCGGCTCGCGGTCGGGAAACGCTTTGTTAAATTCAACGCGAAAGTTTTCCCACTCCACGGTGCCGTGAAAATCGTCGATCATTAAAAAACCGCCGCGCAAACACCACTCTCGCAACGTATCCGCCTCGGCTTGCGAAAATTTCAAATTCCCGACTTCGAGCATGTAGGCAAACGGATATTGAAAAATTTCCGCATCGGAAAAGGTGACGGCCAGCGATTGATCATTCACCGGCAACTGTGTCAGGCGATGGAAGCCGCGCAAAAAATTTTCTTCCGCGGTGGGATAATCCACTTCCCAACTGTCGCTGTTGAATCGCATGCGAAAGGCAAACGCAGCGTTGCCGGCGCTGTATTTGATACGGACGAACGTGAACATGTCGTTCTGGACGATCTGCGCTTCCGCTAGCTCAAACAGGCCGGTGCCGAAAACGAGATTAAACGACAAGAAAACTTTTTTGAATAATCGCATTTATGATTTCACAAAACAAAATTAAATTTCCCTGGCCCCGTCAAAGCCAAAGCTTTTGAACGCGGATGACCCAGATGTCACCGATTCTCGCGGATTTTATTTTTGCTTTATCCGCGTCAATCCGTCCAATCCGCGTCATCCGCGTTCACAGAAAAACATCTCTTTAATTTCTAATGCGTCATCGCATAAATCAAATAATTAATCCCCAATTTGAACGCCTCCGTTGAAAACACTTCGTCATTTTCCGGCCATTCCCAGCCGTCACCGAGATCGTTATTGTGGTTGATGATGGCCATCATGCGGCCTTTGTCATCATAAAGGGCCAGATAACGCGGCTGCAAGCCGCCGTACGGCGCATGATCGCCGACTTGATCGAAATCAAAAAAGCAATGAAAGATCGGATGCGTGAGTGAAAGCGGCTCGGGATTTTTGGTGGTGACGCGTTTGATTTGATTGAAAAAATTGTCCCATTCATAGCCGCCGCGAAAATCATCCACGATCAAAAAGCCGCCGCGCGCCAGATACTCGGCCAAACGCTCGGTTTCTTTTTCGGCCAGCGTCCAATAGCCGACTTCACAAATATACAAAAAAGGAAAATCGAAAATTTCGTCGTCCTGCAACGTCACGATTTTATTCTCATGCGTCAGCGGCAGCGTGGTCAAGGCCGCGAGTGCCGTGTAAAAATTCTGCTCCGCCGTGGGAAAATCGTGCGCCCACAACGGCCCATTGCCGCGGCCGGAAAAACCGAAGCCGCGACGGCCTCCCTCCCATTGCACACGCACAAACGTGAAGGCCTGCGCCGGCGGCGCGATACCGTTGTTCGCCGGTGATCGAGATGCTTGCGCGAGGCCGATACGGTTTTGCAAGCCGAATACGAAAAGGCAAAAGATCACACCAGTGATAACGAATTTTTTATTTTGAAGTCGCATCGCAATAACGGGCCGGCAACGTTTCAAAAATAACGGGCATTTCCTTTTATGAATTTCTCTTTTGATCTTTTTTAAAATCTTTACTCCACGGCCTGCAACAAAATCTCCTGCGCGCGGTCGAAATTCGGCGCGATTTCCAGCGCCAACAGCGCATTTTTTTTCGCCGAGGTTTTCTGGCCGGCGGCGAGATACGCTTGCGCGAGCGAGCAGTACGCTTCGGCGCGGTCAACTGGATTCATCGCCAGCACGATACGAAAGGCTTCAACCGCTTTTTTCGGTTGGCGACACGCAATAAGCAAACGCCCGTATTGGCTTTGTAGTTCAACTTTATAAGGAAAAATCGCCAGCGCGCGTTCGAGGGCGCGCGTTGCCGCCGCGGTATCGCCGAGCGCCAATTGCCATTCACTCAGCCGAACGGCCTCCTGAAAACTCTTGCCATTTTTCCCAGTCAAAAATTCCAACTCGCCAGCGGCTTCGCGGCGGCGGTTTTGCTTCCAATAAAGCGCGGCAAGCAGCGCATAAGGATTTTTCTCATCCACATATTCCGGCAACAGGGCTTTGGCTTTTTTCAGATAGTTCTCGGCTTCGCTCGAACCGGCTTCGCTCGAACTGCCGGTTTCCGCCAGTCGCGCGCCGTAATAGAGATTCGCAAAAAAGTTTTGTGGCGCGTTGGCCGCAGCCTGGCGCAAGGCCTCAATTTCTTTGGGCGGACCTTTTTCCGGCGCCGTGGCATAAGGCCATTCCACTTTGACGCGATCGGTGTTGAAACGCACGCGAAGAAATTCGTGGAAGGCTTTATCAAAATCATCAACCGATTGGCCAAACACGGCGCTGATCGCCGCCTCGGTTTTTTTGCCCTGCCGGAAATGCGGAAAAAGGGCGAGCACTTTGTTAAAGCCGTATTGGCGCTCGATGAACACAATGATTTGCGAGGCCTGATAATAAGCCAGGGAAACCAAATCCGGACGGCGGGTGAAGCCTTCATCCAAATCGCGCAGCGGCAGCAGTTGATGATCACGCAGCGCGCGAATCATCACCACTTCCATGTTCATATCCCACTCGCGGCGCGCGGCAGTGGCTTCATAAACGGCGATGCCCTCGGCGAGCCAGCGCGGAATGCGATTCGCAGTCAGCTCGAGATGAAACACGTGCGCGATTTCATGCCACAAGGTTTCTTGCCAGTTGAAATCACCCTGTCCGCGGGCGCGCGGCGAATCCATTGCCACCAAACGGCCAAAACAGATGCCGAGAAAAACCTGTGCGCCGGGCAGGCCAAAACAGCGCACGGCAAAATCATCATGCTTCGGAAAAATTTCGAGCAGAATCGGATTGGGCAGCGTAACCTGGTAACGCGTCGCCATGCTTTTGTAAGCCGCCTCGCTCAAACTCGCCGCGGTTGCGCCGATGATCGGTTTGTCATCGCGATGCAGGCGAATCAAAAAATGCGGCGTGCGAATGGTGTCGTATTTGGCAAGATCATCGAACAGGTTGAGCAAATTTCCGGCGAGCACATTATACGGATCACGCTCAAAAGCGCGCTCGAGCAAGGCCTTTGCTTCCTTCTCTTCGCCGAGGCGCGAGAGGCTCATGCCCAGTTCGGCGGTGGCCGTCCAGTTTTCCGGATCGAGCGCGAGCGCCTGGCGGTAGTAAACGACGGATTCGCGAAAAAGATAACGCCGCGCTGCATTTTCACCGAGGCGGATATAAAGGTCGGGGGTTTTCGGATTCACCTGGGCGGCTTGCTGGCAAATGCGCGCCACGGCAGCAGCGTCATTTCGGCGATCGGCGAGAATGGCGCGCAACGCCAACGCCGGCAAATAATTGGGAAAACGGCTGGTGATTTTTTCCAGCTCCGCAGCCGCGTCCTTTTCATTGTTCATCGCCAGATACAATTCGGCCAACGTGGCGTGGGCCGCGGGCGAGTTCGGGTTTACGGAGAGCGCGCGCTGCGCCGTGGCCACCGCTTCGCGCATGTCTTCCGTGGCGAGGCAACGCGCCAATCCGCTCAACGCAGGCACGGCGCGCGGATTGTGTTGCAGCGCATCCCGATAAATGCCGATGGCCTCGGCGACATTGTATTTTTCCAAAAACAAATCGCCCCAAGCAATGTACAGCGTCCAGTTGCCGGGATCTTTTTTAACCGCCTCGCCGAACAGCCGGTTTGCATCTTTGAAGCGTTCGAGATAGACACACGCGCGCGCCACTAAAAAAATGTCAGCGGCGGAAAGTTGTTGGGCGGTTTGATAATAATCGAGAAAGGTGGTCAGTGTGCGTTGCGCCGAGGCCCGCTCGCCGCGATGCCACTGCAAAATGGCCGCGTTGAGCTGCGCCGGACGGAATTGCGGCTGCAAGCGCAGCGCCTCGTTGAAATGACGCACGGCCTCCGCTTGCTCGCCGAGATGCAGCGCCAGCTCGCCCAAGCGGTTGGAAAGTTCCGCCGCTGGCGTCTTCGCCTGTTCGCCGGCAATCACCGCGCGAGCGCGGTCATATTCGCCCATTTCTTCCAGCGCTAAACTCTGCCCGACCATGGCCGCCGCACGCGTCGCCGGCGCGGTTGCCGAGCGCTCGAATGCTTGCGCCGCCGCGCCGTATTCACCGCGGTAAAAAAATTGCCAACCGCGCTCCAAGTCCGGCTGCGCCTGCAGGGAGAACGCGAGAAAAAAGCTGGCGAGAAAAAAAACGAGTTGGAATCGACGTCGCATTGGGTTTAATGATGAATGAACAGCAGCGGAGAATTTACAAGACGCGGCGGTTTAATGCAACGAAAATTTCTGGCGAGCAAATTAAAATATTGTAACCGCAACCGCAAAGACGATTGTTGGCTACGGAATGTTATAGGTAATCGATTCTTGCCCGGAGCGATGAATCGCAGTCAGACTGATCAGCTCGTAATCTTTGAAAAGCGATTGCGACTGCCGCTCCGTGTTGTCTTTGTAATATGTCGTCGTCCGCACTGTGGAAGAGATCAAATTTGTTTTTTTCACCATGAAACCGGCTTCGTAGGCAAAGAAGAACTGTCCCTCGCTGGTCACCCGCGAACGATATTTGCGGAGCATGAATTCGGCGGGCTTATTTTCCGCCGGTTTATACGTGTCTTCGTATTCCAGCGCGCCGCTGAAATCAATCACGGCGCAGTTAAATTCGCCGAGTTTAGTAAAGCTGTTCAAGCGATATTCGGTGGCGGCGACCGTCGGCTTGCCTTCGGGAACTTCGACCGGAAAATTCTGCGCCCATTTATAACCCGGCGCAATGGCATGGCCGGGAAAAACCGGCTGGCTGGGTTTGTAGGAACGATCAAACTCGAACGCCAATTTCGGATCTTCGGTGACGACTTTGACGATCTCCCCGTTTTTGCGCATGCGCAAAATAAAACCAAATTCCCGGCCAATTTGGTTTTTACGCCGGCGCCGTGCGACAAAGTCCGGCGGGTTGATCATCGTGTCCTGCGTCACGACAAACGTCATCGTCAATGTCCGTATCTGCAGCGAGTCGAGCGTCTCGATCACCATTTCCGATTTTTGATTTTGCAGATGCTGGAACGTGTAACGTTTTTGATCGACGTCGACAAATTCCCACTCGACACTGTCCGCCACATGATAAACATATTTCTCACCGGGTTGCTGTTTAAATTCCAGCAACACTTCTTTCTGGCGTTCGCGGCAGCCGCTCACCAGCAGAATCAGAAAAAGTATGGGCAGGCCGCGATAAATAGACATAGGCAAATTATCGGCTATCTTCATCCAGCGTTCGTTTTTCCAATTCGACCGTCATCGATTATTCGTCTCCAGGCGCACCAACATCGCACTTTTCGAGATCGGATCGATCGAGCCAAAGGCCACACGGCCAGCGGAAATAATATTCATCTGGTGGCTCATATCGTCTTGCAGATTGTCATCGTATCCCGCCATCTGTTGGGCCACCGGCGGCACGAGGCGAGTCATTTTCGCCGTCATTTGCCGCGAATTGGTCTGCCACGACCACACGACGCCGGCGATGATGAGCGCGAACATGGCAGCCACACCGACCAGCGGCCGCCAATTGAAACGCTCCAGCCATTGCCAACGCGCCGGCACATGCAAAGTCATCTCGGACATCGGCAGCACGCGCGCTTGGAAACCGGCGCGAATTTTCTCCCAGCTTTGATCCCAATATTTTTCCGGGGGCTCCGGTACGGCGCGCAATTGCAGCAGCATCGCGGTCTTGCGATAGTTCTCCACTTCCTTGCGGCAAGCCAGACACGTTTGCAAATGCTCCGCCACCACCTGCTGCATAGAAGCGCTCAATTCATTGTCAACATAATCGAGCAGGTGTTCTTCGATTTCAAAACAGTTCATTAGACTCTCTCGCATAAGTATAGCCTTGCCCCAGGCGGGGCATCGTTTGATAGTTGATCTTTTCCGGTTTTCGCCGCGGCTGCGCAGCGCTGCATCGTCTTGCGCCCATCTTACGCGTTCATATATTTCATCAATCTTCGCCGCAGCTTTTTCCTGGCATGGTGCAAGTTCGTCCGCACCGTGACCAGCGAACATTCCAATATTTCTGCAATCAGTTTTTTGGAGGTGCCTTCCACTTCGTGCAAAAGAATAACGGCCTTTTGCTGCTCCGGCAGCGAGTCGATCGCCGCGGAAATGTGCGTCAACAGCTCCTTATTCTCCAGCACCTGCTCCGGATTGCGCACCCATTTCGCCGTTGCCAGCTCGAAATGGGAGTGCCGCTCTTCCTCGCCTTGACGCAGGTTGCCGTCCAACGGTTCCCAGCGGTTGCGTGTCCGCGCTTTCCGAAAATCCATGCACAAATTCGCGGTGATGTGATAGACCCACGAAGTAAAAGCCTGCGGGCTGCGCAAACGTGACAGATTTTTAAAAATGCGGATAAACGCTTCCTGCATGACTTCATCGGCGTCGTGGTGGTTACCAAGCATGTGGTACGCCACCGTGTAAACCGTCCGCGCAAAACGCCGATAGAGCGCTTCAAACGCGTATTCATCGCCTTCCTGAGCGCGGCTGATTAAATCGATTTCGGACAAGCCGGCGTATTGATCCGCCGAACTTGTCGCCACTTGCATCTTTGCTGCAGCTTGTCTGCTCATGCTGGGTTTAAAATAAAAATCCGGATTTCTGCTCCACGGGATTTCGATTAAACAAAAAGCGCCTTACACCAATATAGACGTTGCGGCCGGCGTTCCGTTTAAATCAATATACAAACAAATTTTCGATATGCAAAACTTTTTATCCGATGCCGCGGTCTTATGAAATGGTTCAAGACTTTTGTCCGAGGTCTGAAGCCAACACGAATGCAAAAAATTTACGTTTTATTTTTACGTTTTACCTATTACCCTCAAACCGGAGTTGCTTATGCTGAAAAAAATGTTATCGCCTCGCGGGCTGGGCGTGCTCGCCTTTGTGGTTGTGAGCGCCGGCTTGTTCTTTGTCGCCCTGCGCGATGGCAACGCGGTGGAAAAAACGAAAAAAGGATGGCTCGGCGTTAGCGTGCAGGAATTAACCCCGTCGCTGCGCGAGAGCATGAAAGTCGGCAATCGCAGCGGCTTGCTGATTACCGACGTGGTGGATGACAGCCCGGCCGATGACGCCAACTTGCGCGAAGAAGACGTGTTACTCTCCTTCGACGGCAAAGCCGTGGAAAAAGCCGACGATTTTACGCAACTGGTGCGCAACACGCCGCCGGATAAAAAAGTGAAAGTCAAGATTATGCGCAACGGCGAAGAGCGCGAACTGGAAGTGACCGTGGGCGCGCGCAAAAACGAAGCCTCCGCCCGCACCTTTAGTTGGAGCGGCGGCAGCGGCCATGCGCCCGGTGTATTTTGGGCCGGCAATCGCGCTCAGCTTGGTGTGCAAGTGCAGGATTTAAACCGCGACCTCGCGCCGTATTTCAAAGTCGAGGAAAAAAGTGGCGTGCTGGTTCTATCCGTCGGCAAAGACACGCCCGCCGAAAAAGCCGGACTCAAAGCCGGCGACGTGATTACGCGCCTCGGCGACGAAAAAATCACCGACGCCGACGATCTGATCAGCGCGCTGCGCGATTATGAAGACGGCGATAAGGCGAAGGTCGAATACGTGCGTCAGGGCAAAAACGCCAACGTGGAAGTTGAATTTGAGAACACTGAAAACAGCCACGGCTTTCAATTTTTCATGCCCGAGCAGGGCAAAATTCGAATTCCCGAAAAAAGCAAAATTCGCATTCGCAGCTTCGACGGTCGCGACGGCGAGGCCGATCTCCTGCTCCACCGCCATCTCGAAGGCCTGGAAAAAGGCTTGATTGAAAGCGACGTGCAAAACCGCCGGCGCGACGAATTGCGAGAACTGCAACGTTCGCCCAAAAGAATTAACCTGCGTGATTTGCAGACGATTTGATCCGAACCTGTGTTGCTGTACCGTCAAATAAACCACCTCCGTCGTGTCCCGTTGCGAGTCCATCGTGGCGGGACACTCTTTTATTCGGGCACGCGCCGCCAAGTTTTGGGGCACAAGGCATTTTAAAAATTACCGGCATCGCATTGCCAAGCTCTTCCCTGCCGTTTATTTTCCTTGAAAACCCAAATTCCATTCGTTATATTGCGGTAACCGCAATTCGAAACCTTAGCTTAACTTAATCCATCTGGAATATGTTGCAGCACAGCGTAAATTCCCAGAAAGGTAGCTTCGCACATGCGCCAACGTCTCATTCACCTCGTTCTGCTTTTTTTATTTGCTGCCAGCGGCGCGGTTCACGCACAAAATGCCGCCGTTAAAAATAACGCCAATTTAGTCGAGCAGCTTTTGCGCTCGCGCCCGGATTGGTTTGGGGAAATTTTAAAAAACGTCGAGCCATACGAAGTCCAGATTTTGTATACGCAAATCGACCGCGATCAAAAGAATAAGCCCTCGTTCCGTTCGTATTCATACCGTGTCAATTCCAAAGAATATTTTTATCCGGCCAGCACGGTCAAATTTCCCGCGGCGGTGCTGGCGCTGGAAAAGCTCAACCGCCTTGGCATTCAAAATCTCGACAAGTTCACGAGTCTGCGCATCGACAGCGCCGCCAGCGGCCAAATTGCGATTACAAGCGATTCCAGCGCGGAAAACAATTTGCCATCTCTTGCGCACTACATTAAAAAAATCTTTTTGGTCAGCGACAACGATGCTTTCAACCGCCTTTACGAATTTCTCGGCCAGCGCGAGCTGAATGAAGGCCTGTGGAAAAAGGGATACAAAGACGTGCGGTTGGTGCATCGGCTTGCGATCGCGCGCTCGGCAGAGCAGAATCGCGCCACCAATCCTTTTACTTTTTTTAAAAACGGCCAAACGGTTTATCAACAGCCGCTGGTCATTAACCCGGTGATTTTCGAGAATAAACTCACCACCACGCGCCGCGGCAAGGGTTTTATGAGAGGCGATTCGCTGGTCAACGAGCCGAAGGATTTTGCCGGCAATAATTATTTCGGAATTGCCACGCAGCAAAACATACTCAAAGCCGTGATGTTTCCCGAAGCGGTTTCCGCCAAACAACGATTTCAACTGACGGCGGACGACTATCGATTTTTATACAAATACATGTCGATGCTGCCGGGCGAATGCGCCTATCCCGAATATGATCGAACGGAATATTACGATGGCTACGTCAAGTTTTTCATGTTCGGCGATTCGAAGCAGCCGATTCCCTCGCACATTCGCATTTTCAACAAAGTGGGCGAAGCGTACGGGTATTTGAGCGACAACGCTTATGTGGTGGACTTCGCGAATAAAATCGAGTTTCTGCTCACCGCGGTGATTTACGTCAATGCCGATGGTATTTTCAACGACGACAAATATGAATATGACACCATCGGCTTTCCTTTTCTCGCCAATCTCGGCCGCGTGATTTACGAGTATGAAAAAACGCGGCCGCGCCGACACGCGCCGAATTTGGAGAAATTCCGGCTCGACTATGCCGAGGCGCGGAAAAATGCCTACGTCACCGTCAAAGTGATTGTCCCGCCTTCTTCGCCGGCCGACACGCGCGTGTTCATTCCCGGTAATCAACCGGCGCTTGGGGATTGGGACCCCGGCAAAATGATGTTGAAAAAACAAAACGATTCATTATGGACAATTACCCGGAAATTTCCATCAAACACGTTCATCGAGTTTAAAATCACGCGCGGCAGTTGGGACACCGAGGCGATTTATCAGACCGGCGCGGTTCCGGGGAATACCAGTTTTGTGGCGCGCGTGGATACGGCGATCACGTTGCGGCCGCTAACGTGGCGCGATCAAATGAGCGTCTCGACGGCGCTCAGCACGGGCGGTGGTATTACCGGAACGGTCAAGTATTTTCGCGCCATGAAAAGCCCGAAGCTGCGCCACCCGCGCGATGTGATCGTGTGGCTTCCACCTTCTTATGAAAAAAATAAAAAACAACGTTACCCCGTGCTCTATATGCACGACGGGCAAAATATCATCGATCCGCGCACCTCATTCGGCGGCCGTGATTGGCGCGTCGATGAAGTTGCCGACAGCTTGATCCGCGCGAACAAAATGGAAGAGATTATCGTGGTGGGAATTTATAATTCGCCGGATCGCGCGCCGGAGTATTCCGACTCCGAGCTGGGCCGAGGTTATATCGATTTTGTGGCGAATGAACTGAAGCCGCTGATCGATCAAACCTATCGTACCAAACCGGACGCCAAGAACACCGCGGTGATGGGTTCGTCGATGGGCGGGCTGAGTTCATTTTTATTCGTGTGGAAACGCCCGGATATTTTTTCGAAGGCCGGTTGTCTTTCCAGCGCGTTTTTGTGGGAGGACAATAAAATTCTCAAGGAAGTCAAAACTTATTCCGGGCCGAAAAAGCCGATTCGTGTTTATCTCGACGACGGCAGCGAAGGCCTCGAAGCGCGCCTCAAACCGGGATACGATGAAATGATCGCGCTGCTGCAAGCGCAAGGCTACAAACGCGGCGCCGATCTGGAATATTTCTACGATGAAGGCGCGGCGCACAACGAACCCGCCTGGGCGAAACGCCTCTGGCGGCCGTTGCTGTTTCTGTTTGGAAAATAATTTGCATTTTACCGCACCACCGCCGCCGGCCGGTTGGCAAACGCGTCGTTGATGCGTTCGAGGTGGTTGTCCAGCAACGCCAGGCGTTGAATTTCTGCCAACGCAAAATAGCCGAACGCCGTGGTTTCGTTGCTCAGTTGCAACGCGCCGCCGGCCGGTTCGGCTTCAAACGTGAACACGACGGCTTGCGCCCGCCGGCCGTCTTCATATTCGATACAGCGATGCGGGTTGCTGAACACGCTGAGCAATTTGCCAACCCGCACTTGCAAGCCGGTTTCTTCCAAAACTTCGCGGCTGCACGCTTCGGCGACGCTCTCCCCGGCTTGCATTTGGCCGCCCGGCAAGCCCCATTTCTCATTATCGCGGCGGCGAATGAGCAACACTTTTTCACGCGCGGCATCGAAAATCACCGCCGAGCAACTGAGCCGCAAAACGGCGTCGCGACCCGCGCGTTCGTGATAGATGATTTGGGGCAAGGTTTCTAAATTACAGTTACAGTCATATTCCGGAGATTAAAAATCGCTTCGTGCTCTAAAAGCATTTCCATGCCCATCAAGGCGGTATCTGATTCGGTCATCGTCATTTCAACCACAAACGGTTGATTGTCGACAATGACTTTCTTTTTCACCACACCGTGCTGCCGATACAAAGCATCATAACCGATCCGTTTGAA
>CAZVZZ010000003.1:3441-47747 GCA_964631505.1 uncultured Cytophagia bacterium | reverse complement strand
ACGTGGCGAATTGGGCCTTGCAAGCGCATCCGCTCAAAGCCGTCGGCGTCGGCGGACGGCAAGTGCGCGTGGAGCCGGCGTATGGTCACATCTTCGATCATTTCGCGCTGGAGTTTGAATATCCGAACGGCGCGCGTGTGCTCAGCATGTGCCGGCAAATCGACGGCACGGCGACGCGCGTGGATGAACATTTGATCGGCACAAAGGGCACGGCGGATCCTGCAAAATGGATCAAGGCCGCGAAGCCGTGGCGCTTTGACGTTGAGGAGCCGCCCAATCCGTATGTGCAGGAACACACGGATTTGATCGCGAGCATTCGCAAAGGCGCGCCGCTCAACGAAGGCCGGCAAGTTGCGGAGAGCACGCTGTCGGCGATCATGGGCCGCGAAGCCGCTTACACGGGACAAGCGATCACGTGGGATGAAATTATGAACGCCGAACTCGATATCACACCGAAGCGCTTTGCGTTCGGCCCGTTGCCGGTGGCGCCGGTCGCCGTGCCGGGCGTGACGAAATTGAGCCGGATGGCGTGAGTACAAAACATCAGCGCAGTCCAACTTGCGCTTGGCGATTTTTCCAATTTAGCAAAATCTCGCAGCGCAAATTGGACTGCACATAACTTTTTTTGGAGCAAGAAAATGAACCGTAGAGCTTTCATGAAAACCGGCTTCGCCGCGAGCGTGGCAGCGCTGGCTCCGGCAAATCTTTTTCCTGCGAAAACAACGGCAGCGAAACATACATTCAAACATAAATACGCACCGCATTTCGGCATGTTTGAAAATCACGCTGGCAAGGATTTGATCGATCAATTAAAATTTATGGCCGAGCAGGGCTTCACGGCTTTGGAAGACAACGGTATGATGTCGCGTCCACTTGCCGAGCAGGAACGCATTGCCAAAGAAATGGCGCGGTTGAACATGACGATGGGCGTGTTCGTCACGTACGCGGAGTTTGGCAAAGCTACGTTCGTGAATAAAGATCAAGACGTGCGCGATATGCTGCTCAAACAAATGCGTGCCGCCGTCGAAGTGGCGAAGCGCGTGAATGCGAAATGGACGACGGTGGTGCCCGGCATGTTCAACACGCGTCTGGAATGGGATTATCAAACCGCGAACGTGATCGAGCATTTGAAACATTGCGCCGAAGTGTTCGAGCCGCACGGCATCGTCATGGTGCTGGAGCCGCTCAATGCGTGGCGCGATCATCCCGGACTTTTTCTCACCAAAATCCCGCAGGCCTATCAAATCTGCCGCGCGGTTGGCAGCCCCTCCTGTAAAATTCTCGACGATCTTTATCATCAGCAAATCACCGAAGGCAATCTCATTCCCAACATCGATCTGGCGTGGGAGGAAATCGCGTATTTCCAAATCGGCGACAACCCCGGCCGCAAAGAGCCGACCACGGGCGAGGTGAATTATCGCAACGTCTTCAAACACATTTACGAGAAAGGCTATCGCGGCGTGATGGGCATGGAGCACGGTAACGCCAAGCCCGGCAAAGAAGGCGAGCTGGCCGTGATCGAGGCGTATGTGAGTTGTGATAATTTTTAATGCAAAGGAACGGCATGAAAATCAAAGTGTGGAATTACATGATCATCGCAGCCACAGTTTTATCAATAACAGAATTCGTCCAGGCGCAGAATCCCTCCGTGCGCTATCAGCTCGGCATGAGCCGGCCGCACACGCATTTGTTTGAAGTCGAAATCACGCTCGACGGTCTCGCCAAAAGCGAGAAAACAATCGACTTTATCATGCCGGTGTGGCGCTCGGGCCGGTACGTGCTATTTGATTTTGCCGGCGGCGTGCAGGAGTTTTCTGCCGAGGCGAATAACGCGGCCATCACCTGGCGCAAAATCGACAAATGCACATGGCGCGTGGAAAATAACGGCAGTACAAAAGTGACGGTGCGCTACAAAGTTTATGCGAATGAATTTGAGCAGCGCACGCGCGGGTTGAACGATCGCCACGGCTTTGTCGATGCCAGTGCGGTCTTGATGTATGTCGAAAAATTTCGCAAGCTGCCTTTGCAACTGCAAGTGCAGCCGTTCGGTGATTGGCACGTCACCACCGGGCTTGACGCGGTGGCCGGACAAAAAAATCTCTTTCGCGCGCCGAACTATGATTATCTTGCCGATTGTCCGCTGGAAATCGGCACACACAAAGATTTCGATTTCGAGGCCGAGGGCAAGCCGCACCGGCTCATGATTTACGGCGAGGGCAACTGGGACGCGCCAAAGATGATCGAAGATCTCAAAAAGATCGTCAAAGCCTGCAAAGAGTTTTGGGGCGAACTGCCGTATGCGCATTACACGTTCATGTTGCATTGCACGCCTGCGGGCGGCGGCGGCACCGAACACATCAACTCGACGATCATGGGCACGCGACCGTATATTTTCCGCGAGCCGGCGAGCTATCGCGGTTTCATCGGCCTGGCCATGCATGAATTTTTTCACACGTGGAACGTGAAACAGTTGCGGCCGGCCGGTATTACGCCGTACGATTTCACCAAGGAGAATTACACCGAAGAATTATGGCTCGCCGAAGGCGGCACCGATTATTATACGATGGTGCTGAATCGCCGCGCCGGATTCAATACGGTTGAACAAACTCTCGACGCTTTGGCCGCCATGATTCGCAATGATAAAGCACGGCCCGGCCGCCATATTCAATCCGCCGCCGAATCGAGCTTCGACGCATGGGTCAAGCTCTGGAAAAGCTCGCCGAATGCGTTTAATTCTGAAGTGGATTATTACGAAAAAGGCGAACAAGTCACGCTGCTGCTCGACCTGGAAATCCGCCGGCGCTCCGAAAATCGCGCCTCCTTCGACGACGCCTTGCGCGCGCTTTACAAAAGATTCCCGCTGGGCAAAAAAGGCTACACCAACGCCGATGTGCAAAAAATTTCTGCAGAATTGACGCAAAGCAGTTTTGCCGAATTTTTTGCCGATTATATTTACGGAAAAAAAGAAATTGACTTTGCGAAATTTTTGGGTTATGCTGGTTTGGAAGTCGTCGAGAAAAAACATGCGCATGCTGCGCCGGATTTGGGAATTACGGTCGTGCCCAGCGGCGAACGTTCGATCATCCGGCGCGTGACGGCCGGTTCCGCCGCGCAGGCCGCGGGCCTCGAGCTTGGCGATGAGCTGCTGGCGTTGAACGGCAGACGCGTGCGCAGCAACGATTTAAACGACCGTCTCAAAGATTACAAACCCGACGACAGAGTAAAATTAACGGTTTTTCGCGAAGAACAATTGCGCGAGTTTGAAGTGAAGCTGGCGCCGCCAGCGCCGGATTATCAAGTGCTGCGGGTGAAAGAGCCAAACGCCCTACAGAAAAAAATTTACGGCTCGTGGCTGGGCGCGGCATGGCCGGAGGAGAAAACTGCGGAGGAAAAAGAGTGAAGCCTTTGACCAGCGCGCAATTTTTGTATTTTTTTGCCTGATGATTTAAAATTACCATTCAATCCAAACCGAAGGAGGAAGGAGCATGATGAACAACAAAACCTACGCGCAGCTCAGCGTCATGATGTTTCTGCAATTTTTCATCTGGGGCGCGTGGTTCGTCACGTTGGGCACTTATTTATTCAAGATCGGTTTTAGCGGCGGGCAAGTCGGCAATTCCTATTTAATGAACAATATTGCGGCCGTGATTGCGCCGTTTTTTGTGGGTATGCTCGCTGACCGTTTTTTTGCTTCGCAAAAAGTTATGGGCGTGTTGCATTTGCTGGGCGGGGTGGTGATGTACTTTGCCACCGGCATTACGGACGCCGGTATTTTGATCCCGGTTCTGCTGCTTTACAATTTGTGCTATATGCCCACGCTGGCGCTGGTGAATGCGGTTTCGTTCAATCAAATGGACAGTCCGGACAAGCAATTTCCCAAAGTGCGCGTGTGGGGCACCATCGGCTGGATCGTCGCGGGTTTGACGATCACCTTCATTCAATACAATTTCAACGCCGACGTGGAAAAAAGTAACATTCCGATGAAAATGGCAGCGATAGCATCGATGCTGATGGGATTGTATTCCTTTCTTTTGCCCAACACGCCGCCGAAAAACGTCGGCAAGGACGTAACCATTGGCGACGTTCTAGGCCTAAAAGCGTTGCGCCTGCTCAAGGAATGGCCTTTCTTCATTTTCGTGCTTTGTTCGTTTCTCATTTCTATTCCGCTTGCCTTTTATTACGGCTTCACCAATCCGTTTTTGAATGATCTTGGCATGCAGGGCGTGGCCGGCAAACAGACCATGGGGCAAATGTCGGAAGTTCTTTTTATGATTCTCATGCCGCTTTTCTTCGTGCGCCTTGGCGTCAAGAAAATGCTGTTGGTCGGCATGCTGGCGTGGTTGGTGCGTTATGCGTTTTTTGCTATCGGCAACAATCCCTCGCTATCGATAGCGGGATTAACGGCTGATCAGCTCATTGGCGCTTTAAGCTCGGTGGGCATGCTCTATCTTGGCATTCTGTTGCACGGTATCTGTTATGATTTCTTTTTTGTCACCGGTCAAATCTATGTCGATCAGAAAGTTTCGAAAGACGTTCGCGCCAGCGCGCAGGGTTTTATTGCGTTGGTGACTTATGGCGTCGGCCTCGGTCTCGGCTCCTGGTTTGCGGGGCAAGTGGTTGAAGCGAACAGCACGCAGGCGATTGTCGACGGCGTGGAAAAAACCGTCCGCGCGTGGCCTACCATCTGGTGGATTCCCTGCGCCTTTGCCGCCGGCATTTCACTGCTCTTCGCGTTGACGTTTAAAGACAATGCCGCTGATAAAAAAGCGTGAGAGGTAGTGCCGTTTCGATTTCAGCTTATCGTCAAGACATGAAGATATGATTTTTTTTCTTCGTGTCTTGGCGTTTTGGTGACATCAAACCCTTGCTCGGTATAAATCAAATAAAATAAAATGGGAGCAAAGATTTCTCGTCGCTTTGTTTCTCGAAATGGCATCTTCACTTGAACGGGGCAGCGAAGATATCAGGCAATTGGGGACAGAGAGAGCAAGTACAAAATCTGGGAGAATTTCGGCGAAGCGCCGCAGGGCCATATTTTATTGCAGGAACACGGCAACCGCGCGGCCTTTCGGAATATCAAAATAAAAATTCTGGAACGATGATGTAACGCGGCTTTCCCTGAATTATGAGATTGGCGCGACTAAATGACCTTCGCAACTTCAAAACCTTTGGATACAAGCTCATCCTCTTCGGCGTATACGATAGCCGGCAAGCGTTTCAATTGTTGTTCGACAACTCGTGTAAATTCGCTTTTCGATGGCGCATAAATGATTTCCATTTGTTCGTCAAGCTCGATTTTCCCGCCAAGGAAAATGCCTCTGGCGGTATAACAAAGTATTGGAACCGACCAAACTTCCCGTCCTGCCTCATAATGAGGCGTCCCCGCCACGGCCTTTTCGCCGATATATGCAATCAGGTAGTCGGTTACGGCTTCTTGCGCTTTTTTTACATTTTTTTTTGTCGCCATACGATCACCATGCCTTTTCTTAAATTTCCCCACGCTTGGGTGAAGATTGACCGAGTAACGATTCTCTTTGCCCCCGCTTCAGGATCGTGATAAAAGATCGTGTTGGTATCAATTGCAAAAATGACGATCAAATGTCCAAGCGGAAGCGGCATTTCGATTTCATGCAAAAGCCGCGCATCCACCATGACCATCACCGGAATTTCCCGCTTCAGAGCATCGATCAAATCGCTAAATTTTGCGCTTCGTTTCCATTCAGCTTCAAATCCTAATCGCCGCGCCGCCTCGGCAATTTCAGCGAGACCCGTGCCGGCCAAAGTTGTCCCGCACAACATGCTCAGCGAAACTTCATCCTGCTGGAAACCCCAATATTCAAGCACCATGCGTAAACAAGCGGGGCCGCAGGTGTATTCACGGTTCTGTTGGTGATATGGAACATCGAGTTTCGCGATCATGAATTAAGTTACTGAACTTCTCCCGAAAAGTCAAGCCCGCTACTGAAAAAAGAGGTCAAAGCTTGACATTGCGAGGGAATTTGTGCATCTTTTCCTATGAATAAGTTGAAAAGAATAACGCTACCACGTCCGGAGAAAAAATGCGCCCCCTGACCCGCCGCGAGTTTTTGAAGCAATCGCTTTGCGCCGGCGTGGCGCTAGGCGCGGGATTCAAAAGCCTCCGTGCGTCGTCGTATTCGCGCATCATTGGCGCCAACAACGACGTTCATGTGGCGATTGTGGGCGCAAGAATCAAAGGCGCGGATCATATCGAGGTGTTTCGCAATTTGCCCGGCGTGCGCGTTGTTGCTCTTTGTGAAGTGGATCAGGAAATTTTGGCGCGCGAAGCGCAAAAGTTTAAAGACCGCGGCGAAACGGTTGAAACCTGCCAGGACGTTCGCAAGCTGCTTGACAATAAAAATATCGACGCGCTGGTGATTGCGACCCCGAATCACTGGCACGCGCTGATGGGCATTTGGGCTTGTCAGGCCGGCAAAGATGTGTTTGTCGAAAAACCGATTTCACATAACATTTGGGAAGGCCGCCAACTCGTCGCGGCGGCGCGCAAATATCATCGCATCGTGCAAGCCGGTTTGCAAAATCGCTCGGACGTCGGTTTCCGCGAAGCCAGGGAATATCTGCAAGCAGGGCAACTCGGAAAAATTTTGTGGGCGCACAGCGTTTGGTACGGTGAGCGTCAAGGCATCGGCCGCGTAACCACGCCGCAGCCCGTGCCTGTGAATATTGATTACAATCTGTGGTCCGGCCCCGCGGCACTCGCGCCGTTAATGCGAAAGAGTTTGCATTACGACTGGCATTGGTTTTGGGACACCGGCAGCGGCGAGATGGGCAACTGGGGCCCGCATCAAGTTGACGATTGCCGTTTCGCGATGACTCTTTCCGGCCTGCCCCAGCGCGTGATGAGCTTCGGCGGCCGCTTCGCATTTGACGACAACGCCGAAACGCCGAACACGCACATCGCCATCTTGGATTATGAACCCGCGCCGGTAATCATCGAAATTCGCAATTTGCCCACTGCCAAAGGGCAGCGAGTGATGGATCATCGGCGCGGCGTGCGCGTCGGCAATATCATTCAATGCGAGCACGGCTATTTTGCCGGCGGCCGCGGCGGCGGCTGGGCGTATGACAACGCCGGCAATAAGCTCAAGCAATTTCCCGGCGATGGTGGCGGCACGCATCAGGCAAATTTCATCGCCGCCGTGCGCAGCCGTAAATCGAGCGAGCTGCACACGGAAATTCTCGAAGGGCATATTTCCTCGCTGCTCTGCCATGTCGCGAATATTTCTTATCGTCTCGGCAAAGCGGCTTCGCCGGAGCAAATGCGTGAAGAGATTTATCCGCATCAGCAGGCAAGAGAAACGCTGGCGCGATACGGCGACCATTTGAAATTAAACGGCGTCGAGTCGCCAACCACCTGGGGCCCGTGGCTGACGCTGGAAGCGGAAAAAGAAAAGTTTGTCGGAAAATTTTCTTCGGAAGCCAATAAATACCTGACGCGCCGAAAATATCGCAAGCCGTTTGTGGTGCCGAAAAAGGTGTGAGAAAGGTATGGAGACGTAGCAATGGATTCCATTGAACTTGATCATCTGACGCCTATTTTAAAACATGACATAGATGAAAAAATCATTGCCTTACGATGCATACTTGGAAACATTATCATGAGTTGATGAAATTTCCCGGGTTTATTTGTTTCAAGGCAAGAAAGCTCAACGATTGCTTTTAATACAATTTGAAAGGATTCCCCCATGCCACGTATCAAACCATCCAAAGGCCAGTGCGCCTACTGCGGCACTGAGATCGCCAAAAATAGCGTCAGCAAGCATCTATCAACCTGCTCCGAACGCCAAAGCATTATCCAACAAGCGGAGCGCAAGAAAGGCGCGAGCGAAACGTTGTATCATCTCCGCGTGCAGGATGCAACGGCGGGCGCCGACTTTTGGCTGGACTTGGAAATGCGCGGGGCAAAAAGTCTGAAGGAGCTCGATTCTTATTTGCGCCATATCTGGCTGGAGTGTTGCGGCCACCTCAGCCAGTTTTCCGTCGGTGGCTGGGGAGGCGAAGAAATTCCAATGAGCCGGAAAGCCGACGAGGTTTTTAAGCGCAATGAAGAACTGACACACATTTATGATTTCGGAACGGAATCCGTGACCATGATTAAAGTCGTCGGCGTGCGCAAGGGCAAACCGGCCACGGCACGCCCTATCGCCCTGCTGGCGCGTAACCCGATGCCGGAAACCATTTGCGCCGAATGTAAAAAACCGGCGACGTACTTGTGCATGGAGTGCATGATTGAAGAAGGCATTTGGGGGGTGTTGTGCGACAAACACGCGAAGAAACATCCGCATGAAAACTACGGCGATCCGATTCCGCTCGTGAATTCACCGCGACTGGGCTTATGCGCGTACGAAGGCCCGGCCGAGCCGCCGTATTGAAATGCGGTCATAAATTAAAAAGGAAACAACTGCAATGCCGCTTTATCAACCCAAGCCCGAACACAAATTCACCTTCGGCCTGTGGACCGTCGGCAATACCGGCCGCGATCCGTTCGGTCAACCCGTGCGGCCAACGCTGTCGCCGGTCGAAATAGCGCATTTGCTCGCCGAGGTCGGCGCATACGGCGTGAATTTTCACGACAATGACTTGGTGCCGATCGACGCCACGCCCAGCGAACGCGACCGCATGGTGCGTGAATTTAAAAAAGCGTTGCGCGAAACCGGCCTCGTCGTGCCGATGGCTACGACAAATTTATTCAGCGATCCGATTTTTAAAGACGGCGCCTTTACTTCCACTGATCCCAAAGTGCGGGCGTATGCTTTGCACAAAACCATGCACGCCATCGACCTCGGCGTCGAGCTGGGCGCGAAAATTTATGTGTTTTGGGGCGGCCGCGAAGGCGCGGAAACCGACGCCGCTAAAAATCCGCTCGACGCGATCCAACGCCTGCGCGAGGCCATGAATTTTCTTTGCAATTATGTCAAAGCGCAAAACTACAAACTCAAATTCGCGCTGGAAGCCAAACCCAACGAGCCGCGCGGCGATATTTATCTCGCCACCACCGGCCACATGCTCGCGTTCATCGCCACGCTCGATCATCCGGACATGGTCGGCGTCAATCCCGAAATTGCGCACGAGCACATGGCGGGGCTGAATTTTTTGCATAATGTGGCGCAAGCCTGGGATGCCGGCAAATTTTTTCACGTGGACTTGAACGATCAAAATTTTGCGCGCTACGACCAGGATTTGCGTTTCGGCTCGCAGAATATCAAGCCCGCTTTTTTTCTGGTCAAATTTCTCGAAGAGGTTGCCTATTCAGGCCCGCGTCATTTCGACGCCCACGCTTATCGCACCGAGGACGTCGAAGGCGTTAAAGATTTTGCGCGCGGTTGCATGCGCAGCTATCTCATCTTAAAAGAAAAAGCAGCGCAATTTCAAGCCGACCAGGAAATTCAAGCCTTGCTGGCAGAAATCGCCAGCGGCAATAAAACGCTGACCAATCTTATGGGAAAATATTCGCCCAAGAAGGCGGCGAAACTGAAATCGCTTTCGTTTGATCGCGAGGCTATCGGCAAGCGAGGTTGTCACTATGAGCGCCTGGATCAGTTGGTGTTTGAATTGTTGTTGGGCGTGCGTTAAACGTGATTGGTAAAACGTAAGACGTGATGCGTTTACGTTTTACGCCTTACGAATTACATCTTACTTTTTACAACTGCGAGTTAAAATTAAATGCCTTACTTACTTGGTATCGATACCTCGACCACAGCCACCAAGGCGCTACTCATCGATACAAGCGGCAACGTCGTCGCCGTTGCGGCGGCGGAGTATCCTTACGAAACGCCGCGGCCCGGGTGGACGGAGCAGGATCCGGCATTGTTTTGGCAGGGCGCCGTGCAGAGCATTCGCGCCGTCCTGGCAAAGTCCCAGCTTTCGGGTAAAGAAATCGCCGCGGTTGGCCTCACCGGGCAGATGCACGGCATGACTTTGCTCGATGCGCATGGCGAGACGATTCGGCCGTGCATTTTGTGGAATGATCAGCGCACGGCGGCACAATGTGAAACCATCACCAACCGCGTCGGCGCCGAAAAAATTTTACAGCTCACCGGCAACCCCATGCTCACCGGTTTCACGGCGCCCAAAATTTTATGGATGCGCGAAAACGAGCCGGAAAATTATCACCGCATCGCGCACGTTCTGCTGCCCAAAGATTTTGTGCGCTACCAGCTCACCGGGGAATTCTTTAGCGATGTGGCTGATGCTTCCGGCACTTCGCTGTTTGACGTCGGCGCGCGGCACTGGTCGAGTGCAATGCTGGCCGCTTTGCAAATTCCGCGTGCGTGGTTGCCCGAAGTGACGGAATCGCCGGTCGCGAGCGCAAAAATAAATTCGGCCGCCGCGCACGCCACCGGCTTGCTTGCCGGCACGCCCGTGATTGCCGGCGCCGGTGATCAAGCCGCGCAAGCGATTGGCACGGGCATTATCCATGAAGGTTGCATTGCCGTGACCATCGGCACCTCCGGCGTTGTGTTTGCGGCCTCGGACTCTTTCCGCATCGAACCGCAGGGAAGGTTGCATGCTTTTTGTCACGCCCTGCCGGGCAAATGGCATTTGATGGGCGTGATGCTTTCTGCCGGCGGCAGCTTTCGGTGGTATCGCGACACGCTGGCCCACGCGGATTCTTATGATACGTTGACGGCAGCGGCCTCAACGATCGACGCCGGAAGCGAAGGTTTATTTTTTCTTCCCTATCTCACCGGCGAACGCACGCCGCATCCCGATCCGCAGGCGCGCGGCGCCTTCGTCGGTTTGAGCGTGCGCCACACGAAGCCACATCTCACGCGCGCCGTGATCGAAGGCGTGAGCTACGGCTTGCGAGACTCGCTCGAATTGATGCGTGATTTGGGAATTACCGCAGCGCAAGTACGCGCTTCCGGCGGTGGCTCCCAAAGCGCGTTGTGGCGGCAAATTCTTGCGGATATTTTCAACGCGGAAATTGTAACGGTCAACTCAACCGAAGGCGCGGCGTACGGCGCGGCCTTGCTCGCCGGCGTTGGCGCCGGCATATATCCCAACGTTGAAACGGCCACGGCGCAGGCGATTCGTGTGACGGGGCAGCAGCAACCCGGCCATGAAGTTTCGAGGTACGAAGCTTATTATCGCCGCTATCGCGCGCTTTATCCCGCGCTCAGAAACGAATTTACCGCCATCGCCAAGATCGTGGCGGGAAAAAACCAATTTTAAACAGGAATCCGGTAATGCGATCAATTTTTTCCGCTGTGCTCTGCATCGTCGCGCTCGCAGTTTTGTCCTCCTGCCATTTTACCCGTCGTTCTGCTGCCAGCGCCTCGTTCAACGTGATGACATTCAACATTCGTTACAACAATCCGGGCGACGGCGAGAATGCGTGGCCCCGGCGAAAAGAACTGGTCGCCAACCTGGTGCGTTTTCATGAAATCGATGTGTTCGGTGTGCAGGAGGCGCTCCACGAGCAAATGCAAGACCTAACGCTGCTGCTGCCGGAATTCAATTGGCTCGGCGTGGGCCGTGATGATGGCCGCACCCAAGGTGAGTTCTCCGCCATTCTTTTTCGCCCCACGCGGTTCACGCTTTTGCAACAAGGCACGTTCTGGTTATCCCCCGCCCCGGAACAGCCCGGCAGCATCGGCTGGGATGCGGCGATCACGCGCGTTTGCACGTGGGGCAAATTCAACGATCGTGACACCGGAAGAACTTTTTTTCTGTTTAACACGCATTTTGACCATCGGGGAGAAACCGCGCGCCTCGAAAGCGCCAAGCTGATCCTGAAAAAGATATCGGCGCTGGCGCCGGCGCCCATCATCGTCACGGGCGATTTCAATACCGAGGAGAATTCAGCGGCTTATCAAACTTTGACGGCGCCCGCCAATGCAAATTCAAATTTTCGTTTGCTTGATGCGCGCACCATTGCGCAGTTGCCGCCTTACGGCCCCGTGTGGAGCTTTCACGGTTTCGGAACGGCAACGGTGCGGCCGCTGATTGATTATATTTTTGTCAACTCACGTGTCACCGTGTTGCGCCACGGCACGATTGCCGAAGCTGTCGACGGGCGTTATGCTTCCGATCATTTGCCCGTCATGGCGGAAGTGATTTTGAAATGACGGCAAACTTTTTGCGTGATCGCTGCGTTCCGCCAATATGGCCATGCCCGCGCTGATGCGGCTTTCATCTTGAATTCGCTTGCGCAAAGCGCTCCAAAATCTTTTGGAGAGATAAATGATATTTCCGGGGCAACCCTTTGTATCCCGCCATGCTGTTGGGGTCGTTCTGAATTCCACTCCGCACATTTTCGAGATACTCGCCGATCTTCTCGCGCACCCTTTGAATCGCCTCGTCATCTGACGCGGCAACAATCTCCCGGGCGGCTTGCTCTAAATCAAAATTTGTTTTAACGAAATATTCAAAACAAATGCCGCGAAAATACTCGGTGATGGTGCCGCGGTCACGGTTGCCGAGCGCTTTCGCGGTTTGGGAAATGGCCGCCCGGGAAAATTTTAGCGCGCGCAGCATGTCTAAAATTTGGCCCTCGAGCGGTTGATAAACGGCTGCAGCCGGTTTTTGCTGCGTCATTTCTCCCGGCCAATCGCCGGTTTGAATCATCGCGCGCTTTTCACTCTGCGCCAAAATTCCGGCGCGGCGCACGAGATTTTCCAATTCGCGCACATTGCCGGGCCAGGAATAATTGATCAACGCGGCCATCGCCTGATCGGAAAAAGCCACATGCAGGTGGCCGTGCTTCTGCAAAAAATGCGTCGCGAGCAGTGGAATATCCTCACGGCGCTCGCGCAACGGCGGCAAAACAAGAGGAAAGCCATTGAGCCGGTAAAATAAATCCGCGCGAAAGACTCCTTTCTCAACCTCGTCGTGCAAATTCTTGTTGGAGGCGGCAATCACCCGCACATCGACTTGGCGTGTCTCTTCGCCGCCGAGGCGCTCGAAACGGCCTTCCTGTAAAACGCGCAACAGCCGCGCTTGAAAAGCCGGCGTGGTCTCGGAAATTTCATCGAGAAAAATCGTGCCGTTATCCGCCAATTCAAAGCGCCCGCGTCTGCGTGTAGTCGCGCCGGTGAAGCTGCCTTTTTCGTGGCCGAACAATTCGCTTTCAAGCAACGTCTCCGGCAACGCGCCGCAATTCACTGCAACGAACGGCGCGTTTTTTCTTTTGCCGGCTTGATGAATGGCGCGCGCCACCATTTCCTTGCCCGTGCCCGTTTCCCCAGAAATCAAAACCGGAATATTCGCCGCGCCGACTTTCGCAACCAACGCCAGGACTTGCGCCATCTTACCGGCAGGCGCATGAATGATTTCTGGAAATTGCGGCGCGACTTGCGCTTCCGGCACAACGTGCGACCGGAGATCGCGCAGCTCGCTTTCCAGCGTGAGAATCGCTTGTTGGCGTTCTTCGGCCAACTGCCGCACCTGTTCGGCTGAAAGCGCTTGTTGCTGAAATTGCGTTTGTATTTCGTTAAATTTGACTTGCGCCTCTTCAAGCTGCTCTTCTTTCGCGGAGATTTGCTCTTGTAAAAGCTGCTTGATCGTATCCTCCAGCGACTCGCGCTCGCGGCGGCGCGTGACGTTGAGATAAATCAGCGTCACGCAAAAAGCCAGCATCGGGTAAAACACCGGGAGTGCAAGATTTATCTTGCGAAACAAAACCTGCGCAACAATCCAATAGAGCAAAACAATGCCAAGTCCGCCAATCATTTTTAAATCAAATCGCACGCTTCGCCCAAGCACCCATGCCGCCGCAGCCATGAGCAGAATGAAAATCAAATTCACCCAGCGAGGCCATTCCCGCAAATAATTTTGGTGAATCAAATTTTCCGCCACCGTGGCATGAATCAGCGCCGCCGGCAACGCCTCCGCCAACGGCGTGGCTTTCAGCGTCGGCGCCCCGGGAAACGTCGCGGCGACGAGCACGATTTTATCTTTGAAATTCAGCGAGTCGGGCGCGCGCTCGAAAGTTTTCAGCAGTTCGACTAAGCTGATCGCCGTAACATTGTTGAGATCGCCAAAATGATTCAGGCGCAACCGGCCGCGTTGTTGAATGAGATGAACGAGTTCAGGCGAATCATTCAAATACAAACGCGCCAGCTCAACGCCGAAGGCGTAAGTGAGACTATCCCGATAACTCGCCGCCAGCGGCACACTGCGAACAACCGGTTCGGTTGTAAAATTACCGAATCCAATGGCGGCAGCTAGCTGGCGGAGCTGTGCAAATGGAAAGCTCGGCTCGCTGCCGGCAACGGCGTGCGGCGAAAGTGGTTTGAATTCCGCAAACGTCATCGGCAAACACACATTGCCCGCGGTTTGGAAAAAATCCGCCAGCGCGCTGTCAAATTCCGGATACTGGCGGTTCGGCGTTTCAAACAAAATATCGAAGCCGATCACCTTCGCGCCGAGCTGGCTCAACACGTGCGTCAAATAGCCATAATAATCCCGCGTCAACGGCCAGCCGCCAAGCGCCGGCACGTCTTCCGCGCCGATAAAAACCAAAACCAATTCATGCGCCAATTGCCTATTGCCGCGTAACTTGAATTGCAGATCGATGCTGGAATCTTCGATGGCATGATTAAAAGAAATGGGCAGTACCGACAGAATCCCCAAAAACACCAAAATGATGAGACCAAACGCTGCTTTTCGCATAAAATAAATCTTACTGCCGGAGAGATGAGAATCAGCCAATATCTATGCCGAGAAATTTAAATTTTGATAAAATATAGCGGCGGGGAAATTGAAATGCAAGCGCAATTTCAGGATGGAAAGAAAGAGACAAAAAATTTTAGCGTTGGCAGGTACATGCTTCCGCAGACCACCGCTGTTTGTACGGCAGAGTGACCAATTTGCTCTCGCCCTTTAAAAGTTTTTTCAATTGTACGATTTTCTCAACCAACGGACTGGTCGCTTCAAAACCCCGGCTTCGTCAAAACTTCGCGAGTGAAATAGTCACCGAGTGTAAAAACGATCATAATCAAAAACCAGAAAAACCCCGCACCGACGAAGACCCAGGTGAGGCGCGGGCTGTAGCGCACGTGCATGAAATAAAGCACGACCAGCAGCGCTTTGCAGGTGGCAATGGTCATGGCGAGGTAAATATTCAGCCAACCGGCGTCGTAAAAGGCCACATCAACGGTGACAAGCGTGAGCAGCAACAGCGTGACGAAGACCAGAATGTAAATTTTTTGGGGAATGACGGTGTGTTGTGACATAGATTTCAAAGTGTAAAACGTGGTCGTTAATTCGTAAATTACGTTTGCCGAATTACGTTTTAATTTCAGGTTCGTCCAATGAGATAGAGCAAGGGGAACAGAAAAATCCAAACGATATCAACAAAATGCCAGTACAGGCCGATAATGTCGATGGGGGTGAAATATTCCTGCGAGAAGCGGCCGCGCTGCGCTTGCACGACGTACATGGCCAAAATCACGATGCCGATGATCATGTGCAGTGCGTGCAAGCCGGTCATCCCGAAATAAAAACCAAAGAAAAGCTGCGCCTGCTGCGGATGCGCCAACGGATGGCTCGGCCCAAAGTTCGGCCCCGGCACGAGGTGCTCGTGGAATTTATGAGAATACTCGAATCCTTTATTCACCAAAAATGCCGAACCCAGAATAATCGTCAGCACGAGAAAGATAACGAGCTGCCGGCGTTGGCCCATTTGCGCTGCGCGGACGGCCAGCACCATGGTCAAGCTGCTGCAGATCAGCACCGCGGTGTTAATCGCGCCAAGACGGTAATCGAGCAGATTGCTGGCTTCGGCAAACGCCGCTGGATACAGCGAACGATAAACGACGTAACCAAGAAACAGCCCGCCGAAAAACATGATCTCCGTAATCAAAAACGTCCACATCCCGAGCGTGGAGGCTTCGAATTGTTGATCCGCGTCTTCGAAGTGATGCAACAATGCTGGATTTGAAGAATGCTCAGACAACTTTGGTCTCCTGTATTTTAAACATAAAACGAAATATAGCTCACTTTATCTCCGAGGCACCCTTAAGAGCAACTCGCCCATAAGCTCTGATACAACCCACTCCTCGGCTATTTTTTCTTTGTGAAAGCGGGTCACCACCATTTCAACCCATTTCACCTTTTTTCCGGAAGGCGGTATGCCCTGCATTTTGACTTTATGCGTGCCTCTGAATGTGCGCTGCCAGACGATGGTATTGCCATCCTGCGCAAGAAATTTGACTTCCACGACGCGCATATCCGGAATGGCGGTGCGAAGCTGCTTCGCGAAACGTTTGATGAATGCATGGCCGCGGTATTCTTTTTCTCCGGCATGGGCAACATAATCAGCCGCAAAGGTTTCCTCGACGATTCCTAAGTTGCCTTTCTCAACAAGCGCTGCAATAGCATGCCGAATTTTTTCTTCTTTGCTCTTGGCCATTGCAATCCTCACAAATTGGCTGGTTTCACAGCGCGCTGCCGCTTCCCATTCGCCCAACTCAGATTGGAAGGATTGCCACGAATAAAGCAAAAAATAAAAATTTATGAAAATCCGCATGGGCGCAGCCGCGCCATCCTACGGACACAGCCAGCGCAATCCGTGTTCAAAGCTTTTACTTTAACCCGGCTCGAAAATCATAAGTTTTCAAATCGTCTGAACTTCCGATTTAGATCTTACCGGTGTGTATTCATAAGCCTCTTCCGTCACAATCGGCGTCTTCGCAAAATTTTCGGTCGGCGGCGGCGACGGGGTTTTCCATTCCAAGCCGGTGGCGTTCCACGGATTCGCGCTGGCGAGCTGGCCGTAGCGCAACGACCATAGCAAGTAAATCAGCGGAATCAAATAACCGACGCCGAGAATCGAGGCGCCGGCGGTGGACATGACGTTCAAAATTTGAAATTCTTCCGGATAAAAATGATAGCGCCGCGGCATGCCGAGATAGCCGACGAGGAATTGCGGGAAGAAGGTCAAATTAAATCCGACGAAAATCACCAGCGACGCGAAACGCGCCCAACCTTCGGGATACAAGCGGCCCGTCATTTTCGGCCACCAAAAATGGATGCCGCCGAGATAGGCCATGATCGTGCCGCCGACCATGATATAATGAAAGTGCGCGACGATGAAATACGTGTCATGCAAATGCACATCCACCGCCAGCGTCGCGAGAAAAAGTCCGGTGAGACCACCAATGGTGAAGAGTCCCATGAACCCGATGGCGTACAACATCGGCGCTTGATACGATACCGAGCCTTTGTACAGCGTCGCGGTCCAATTGAACACTTTGATGGCTGAAGGAATCGCGACGAGAAAACTCAAAATCGAAAACACCATGCCCGCATAAATGGATTGGCCGCTGGTAAACATGTGATGGCCCCACACGAGAAATCCCAACACGGCAATCGCGACGCTCGAGAACGCGATGAACTCATAGCCAAAAATTTTCTTCTTCGAGAAGCAGGTGATCAACTCGCTGATCACGCCCATCGCGGGCAGAATCATGATGTACACCGCCGGATGCGAATAGAACCAGAACAGATGCTGAAACAAAATCGGGTCGCCGCCGAGCTTCGGGTCGAAAATGCCGATGTGAAACAGGCGTTCGAGCGCGACGAGAAAAATCGCAGCAGTGACGACGGGCGTGCCGAGAATTTGAATGAGGCTGGTGGCGTAATGCGCCCAAATGAACAGCGGCAGGCGAAACCAGGTCAAGCCGGGCGCGCGCATTTTGTGAATGGTGACGATGAAATTCAAGCCGGTCAAAATCGATGAAAAGCCGGTGATAAACACGCCGACCGCGGTGAGAATGACGTTGGTGTTCGAATAGGTGCTGCTATATGGCGTGTAGAACGTCCAGCCGGTATCGACCCCGCCCAACAAAATCGCGGTAAACGAAAACAGGCCGCCGATCATATATACGTACCAGCTCAGCAAATTGAGCCGCGGAAACGCGAGATCGCGCGCGCCGATCATGATGGGCACGAGAAAGTTGCCGAGAATCGCCGGGATGGCGGGGATGAGGAAAAAGAACACCATCATCACGCCGTGCATCGTGAACATTTTGTTGTACGTCTCGGATTGCATCATGTCGCCCGCGGGCGTGAGTAATTCGAGGCGAATCAGGACGGCAAACAAGCCGCCGATCAAAAAAAACACCGTGACCGCAATGAGATACAGGATGGCAATGCGTTTATGATCGACAGTGAGCAGCCACGATTTGAACGTGAATGCGGTGTTGAGATAATTTTTCCGCGGCCGCGGATCATCTTCATCGGCGAGTTGGTGCGGCTGTGGGGTGAATACGGCGGTGGCCATTAATTGCTCCTGACTATTTTCACGTAGTCCCAGCCCATTGTGGGCTGCTTTTGTTAACAGTAAATGAGGGAAATTCAATAGCGCCCCACAAGGGGGCGGGGCTACGACAAATTCAAATTTATTTTTGTACGGTTCCCAACGACTTAATATATGCCGTAATCTGCAGCAAAGTCGCTTCGTTGACTTGGCCTTGATAGGTCGGCATGATCGGCGCATAGCCGGCAATCACTTTACGTCCCGGGTTCAAAACCGATTCGCGAATGTAGTCTTCATTGGCATTGACGATGTCGCCGTTTTGCAATTGCACCGGTTTACCAAACAAGCCTTTGAGTGAAGGGCCGCGGCTGCCGGGTTTGTCGCCGTGGCAGGTGATGCAGCCAAGTTGCTGAAATTTTTTCTCGCCCGCGGCCACGGGGGTCTCATCACTGATATTGCCGCTGAGCCAGCGTTGATATTGCACCGGCTCCATGACCACGACGTTGCCGATCATTTGCGAATGTTTGGTGCCGCAATACTCGGCGCAGAAGAGATGATAGATGCCGGGCTTGGTGGCTTCAAACCACATGGTGCTGTAGCGGCCGGGCACGACGTCCTTTTTCACGCGAAACGCCGGAATGTAGAAACTGTGAATCACGTCCTCCGCGGCCATGATGAGCTTGACCGGCCGTCCGGCGGGAACGTGCAGCTCGTTGATTTCGCGCTGGCCGGAAGGCTGTTGAATATGCCACATCCATTGTTTGCCGACCACGTAAATTTCCAGCGCATCATCCGGCGGCGTGTACATTTCATAATACAATTTTGCGCCCCACACAAAAACGACCATCGCCATGCCGAGCGGGATGATCGACCATGCAATTTCCAGCTTCAACAAGCCGGGAATCTGCCGCGGCACGTCGTCTTCGGAACGGCGGCGATAGCGCACGGCGAAAATGTAAATCAACACGAAAATCAAAATGCCGAAAATGATACACAGGCCGGTGAGGATGTAGTACAACGTGTCCACTTCACCGGCGAGAGTGGAAGCTTGATCGGGGAAAATGCGGAAGTCTTTATCCATAGTTTGTTTTTCGATGATAGATGATCGAGGCTCGACGATGGAAAATCGATGATGGAGAATTGAGAATAGCAGAGCGCGCCTGCAATTTCAATTTTTAATCAACGCTCATCAATTCTCTATCATCCATCATCTATCTTCAAGGCTCGATCATCAAGTCTCTATCCTCAATTCACGCTGCGCGCGGCGATCTCGCCAAAACATCACGATCATAAACGTCCCCAGCGCTATGACCGTCGCGGCGCCCGCAACGCGTAAAACATTCATGATCACCAAACCGTATCTACCGGTCATGGGATCATAGTGGAAGCAATACAACAGGAGCGCATCCACCGGCGAGCCGATTTTGTTTTCCGAGGCTTCCACCAGCGCAAGACGCAGATCACGGGCCGGATATTCGATGCCGAAAAAATAACGCGCGATCTTGCCTTCCGGCGTGATCACCATAATGCCACTCGCATGCGCGAATTGATCGGTGGCGGCGTCGTACTTGTAGCGAAAACCCACGGCGTCCGTTAACTGTCGAATCGCCGCGGAATCGCCGGTGAGAAAATGCCAGCCTTGCTCAGCGCCGGCGCGTTCATATTGTTTCAGATAACTCGTTTTCTTCTCTGCCGCGAGTTTGGGCGTTTCGTCGGGATCAAAACTCACGGTGATGACATCAAATTCTTTGCCGACATCGAACGACAATGTTCGCATGCTTTCCAACAAGCCGTTCAACACTTGCGTGCAGAGCATCGGGCATTCGTAATAAACAAACGCGAGAATTACCGGCTTTTTGCCGAAGTATTGCCGCAGTGGCACGGCTTGTCCGGTTTCATCTTGAAAGGACAAATCCAACGGCAACGGCGCGCTCAAATTTTGATCGATGCCGACTTCACGCAACATCGCCGGCGGCGCGCTGGAATCAAGCATTTGGGCATTGCCTGGCGAAGATAGAAGATGGAGGATAGATGATAGAAGATAGAAGATTGAAAAATGAGCTGCGGATTTCATTGTTTCGGCCCTCCATCTTCAATTCTCGATTTTCGATCTTCCACCTTCGCTTCACGAAACGGCAGGCCGCGTTGCGCGGTTAATTCCATCGCGCGTGCGATGGGGAGGCGCACGACGCCGGAATCGCGCACGATCCAGCCGTAGTTGTGCAACACGGAATCTTCGGCGGCGCGAGAGAGATGCAAATCTTTTTCCGGCGTGACTTGCAACAGCGGCGCCGGCGGCGCCTGACGCTGAGCGGCTAATGGCGAACTCGCCGGCATGGCATCCTGGGTTTGCGCGGCAAAGAAACTTTGCAGCCAGACAATCAGGGCTAGGACGAGAGCACAGATGATCGCGAGGCCGAGGCCAAATTTGCTCAACGCGCCGACATTGGCGTCTTGTTCCTCGAAGCCGCGACCGTTGGTGGAGTGGGTGTTATGGGTTTTCGTCATGATAACTCGTTTTCGAGCACCATGTCATTCTGAAAGAATCTGTTTCCAATTCAAGACAATCTTTGATATTGAACAGGATTCCTGCGGAATGACATTTCTCTTTATTTCATAAATTTTAATAATTTTGCAACAGTGAGCGCCCTAAGGCGCTGTTACGAAAAAGTTCAACTCTAATGATGATGCGAAGCCGCAAACGCTTCCGCCATACGCGGATCGTGCAGGGGCATGAGCGCGCGGGTTTTAAGCTGCGAGAGGAAAAGCGCAATCCAAAGGCCGCCGATGCCAACGGGCGCTAAAATATCCATCCAGTGAATGCCGAATTTTCCGCCGTTGAAATTCGGCGCGACGGTCCAGAACAAATCGACGAGGCGCATGAAAAACATGGCGACGGCGATTTTAACCAAAACTTTCGAGCGCTGCTTGGTTTTGCGCAACAGCAAAAGCGAAAAGGGGACGAAAAAATGAAAAATCACGATCACCATCGCCATGACGCCCCAGCCGCCGTGCAGGCGGTGCATGTACCAGGTGATTTCTTCGGGCAGATTGCCCGACCAGATAATGAAAAACTGCGAGAACGAAACATAGGCCCACAGCAGCACGAAGGCGAACATGAGATTGCCGAGATCGTGAAAATGTTTCGTCTGAATCACGCCGGAGATCGGCTCGTGATCTTCGAGCAGCTTCACGCCGATGATCGCAAAGGCAAGCGTTGTCAAGCCCTGCCCGACGACGAAAATGACGCCGAAGATGGTAGAGTACCAATGTGGTTCCAGCGACATCACCCAATCGAACGCGGCGAAGGTCATCGTCAAAACATACAACGCCAAAGTCGGGCCGGCCGCGGTTTCGATTTTGCGCGTGATGAGCGGATAACCAGTGCGATCCTGATCGTGCGACCATTTGGTGAGCATATAAATCGAGCCGCCCCACACGGCGAAATAAAACGCGGCGCGAATCCAGAAAAACGGCACGTTCAAATACGGCGCTTTTTGGTGCAAAATTTCATCGACCACCACACCGGCTTTGTCCACAATCGCTTCGGGCCGCGCCCACAAATAAAGCTCCTGCATGCCGAAGAAAATCGGGATAAACAAAACCAGCATCAACGGCAACGTGCGGCTGCCGGCTTCGAGAAGGCGCTGGATGACAAAGCCCCAGCCGCCGCCGACCAGATGGTGCAACGCCACGACGGAAAAACAGCCAACGGCGATGCCGAACCAAAACAGATAGCCGAATAAATAGGATTGAAAAAACTGCGCCTTGTCGAGCGCCACGCCCGCGCCACACAATGCGAGCGCGGCAACGCCGACGATCAGCGCGAATTTTTGAATGCGATTGAGTTGCGTTTGCAGTTGTTCGGATTGATTCATGTGCAGTTCGTAAAAACCAGAAACCGTCCGGACGCTGAGCTGGTGAATTTTAAATATTCTCGCATAAAAGCGTCCGGACGGTGACTTATCTCGTTCATAACTATTTCTCAAGCAACTTGCTGCGTTCAGCGGCGGGAACGTCTTCCAGCGCGGCGTTCTGGCTCAATTGCAGCGCGCGAATGTAGGCGACAATCGCCCAGCGATCTTTCGGTGGAATGCGGTCGGCGTAGCTGTACATCGTGCCGAAGCCGTTGGTCATCACGTCGAAGAAATATCCAGCCTGCGCCTGTCGCAAGCGATCAATATGAAATGACGAAGGCTGGCGAAACCCGCGCTGCACGATCATGCCGCGACCCGTGCCGATTTGATCGTGGCACGGCGAGCAAAAAATGTTGTAGCGCTGCTGGCCACGTTCCAAAACTTCTTTCGTGGTGGCAAACGGCAGCGTCGTCACCAGCTCGCCGTTGACTTTGCCGGTATAAAAATGATCGTCGAGTCGCAGTTGCCCGCGCGCCACCGTGCCTTCGACCAACGGCCGTGAGGCGCGCCCATCTTCAAAAAACGCATTGCGCTCCAGCGGCTCATACCGCGGCTGGTCGTGCATGTCTTGGCGGCAGGCCGTCGTGCCGAATAAAAAAAAGAGTGGTAATAATTTAAAATAATTTCTCATACGATTTTAAGCTGCAAGTGAAAGTTGGCGACGCAGCATATCATTGACGAGGCGCTTGGTCGGTACACCCTTGGCTTGCGCGCGTTTTCGCAAAACTTTCATCAGCGTCGCTTCAACTTCGACTTCGTAATGACGGCGGCGCAATTCAGTTTTAACGGTCACCGCTTTAAATGCTTCCGGATAATCGGTGGTGTCATGTGCATCCCAAAACTCAGCAGCTTCTTCGTAGCTGGCAAACTCTTCTGGAATTGGGTCAACGAGCTTCTTTTTGTTTCGCATAGTAACTCCGTTCGGATGATGTCATGTCTCGCGCTGAAATAGGCAAAGCGGCGTTTTGTCGTTTGTTAATGAAAAAGACGATTAAATATCTGCCGTCGTTGGTTTGACCATAAGCGGTATAAACATCTTCGCCCTTCACCTTGCCTTTCTCAACACGCCGAACATGCGGATTGCCGAATAAAACTTGCTCAACTTCGTCCGTATCGACGCCATGCTTCGCGTCTATTTTCTCAACGTATTGCTCTTTCCAAATGACTTCGTATAAACGCATAACTTCTTACTCCCGCCGATGCGATGAACGTTACACGTATCACGTTACACGATAAATCAAGGCTCCACCTCATACACCCCATGCGGCTGCAAACTCTCCAAAAACTGTTTCGTCGTCACCCGATCAAATTTCGGATCACGCGATTCAATACAAAGGAAGAAACGATCATGCGTGGCCAAAGCAAAACGCGGGACGTTGAACACCGGATGATATGGCTGCGGCAAACCATTGAGCGCAAACATCGCCAGCACCGCGGTGAACGCGGCAAAGAGAATCGTCAACTCGTACGTAATCGGAATGAACGACGGCCAACTGTTGAAGGGGCGACCGCCGATGTTCAGCGGGTAATCGATCACCGAGGCGTAATACTGCATGCCGAATCCAACCAAACAGCCAACGATGCCGCCGATCAACACGAAGCGCGGCAGGCGATTGCGATGCACGTGAATGGCCTCGGCCAAGCCTTCAACCGGAAACGGCGTGTACGCATCCAATTTGCGATAGCCTTCGCCGTGCGCGCGTTTAGCCGCCGCGATCAATTCATTCGCACTATCAAACTCGGCCATGAGGCCGTGGATTGTTGGAGCTTCTTTTTTCATACCTTTGATGCTTGATTATCACGAATAGAGAATGGATGATTGAAACGCTCAGAATGCTCCATCATCTATCCTCGACGATCTATTTTCTATCCTCGCTCTCCGCCGGCACCAGCGTCCGCATTTCAAAAATCGAAATTGCCGGCAGGACGCGCACAAAAATAAAAATCAACGCAAAAAACAAACCGATGGTGCCGATGAACGTTGCCCAATCCCACACGGTCGGATAATACATGTCCCATGACGACGGCAGGAAATCACGATGCAAGCTCGTGATCACGATCACGAAACGCTCGAGCCACATGCCAACGCTCACGACGAGCGAAATGAACAAGAGCCACGGAATGCTGCTTTGAAAACGGTCGAACCATAACAGTTGCGGCACAACGAGGTTGCAAAAGATCAACGCCCAGTAATATGGCGCATACGGGCCGGTCATACGATTCAAAATCATGTACTGCTCATATTTATTCGCGCTGTACCACGCGCCGAACGCTTCCATCGCGTAACCATAAACCACAATCAAACCGGTGGCGAGCATGATTTTCGCCATGTTGCGTAAATGGCGCAGCGTGATGAAATCCTCCAGTCCGTAAATTTTGCGCAGCGGAATCGCGAGAATCAGCACCATCGCGAAACCCGCATAAATCGCGCCCGCCACGAAGTACGGCGGGAAGATGGTCGCGTGCCAGCCCGGAATGATCGACATCGCAAAGTCGAAGCTGATCACCGTGTGCACCGAGAGCACCAGCGGGGTGGCCAATCCGGCGAGCAGCAGATACGTGGTTTCATATCGCGACCAGTGCACCGCGGAGCCGCGCCAGCCCATGGCCAGCAGGCCGTAAATTTTTTGCAGCCAGCGGTTGTGCGTGCGGTCGCGCAGCGTTGCCAAATCCGGCACTAACCCAACGTACCAAAATAATGCCGACACCGAAGCGTAAGTTGCAATTGCAAACGCATCCCAATCCAGCGGGCTGCGGGTTTGCGGCCAGAGGCCCATCGTGTTCGGATAAGGCACGAGCCAATACGCCAGCCACGGACGCCCGACATGAATCGCCGGAAAAATTCCCGCACAGACCACCGCGAAAAGCGTCATCGCTTCGGCGAAACGGTTGATCGAAGTGCGCCACGCCTGTCGAAAGAGCAGCAGGATCGCGGAGATCAACGTACCGGCATGGCCGATGCCGATCCACCACACTAAATTGATGATTGCGAAGCCCCAGCCGACCGGAATGTTGATGCCCCAAATGCCGACACCGCGCAGCATCAAATAGCCGACGGCACTGAGCAATACAGTGACGATCGCCATTGAAATGCCGAGGCCGATGAACCACCCACGCGGGGTTTTGCGCGTCAGCACCATCGTGCTGATCTTGTCGGTCACCGTCGCATACGTATGGCCCGGTTCTAATACCGGCACTTCGTCGATGACGTTTTTAAAATGGATCGGGGGTTGGGTTTGCATTATTTTTAAAACGTAAATTATAAAGCGTAAAATTTATTCGAGAAAATCTCGAATACGTGCAGACTGGCAGCCCACGCTACGCCTCTTTCTCCAGCTCCGGATTTGGATTATGCAATTTCGCCAGATACGTCGTGTGCGGGCGCGTGTTCAGATGCGTGAGCAGGCCGTAGTTCAACTTGCTGGCCTTCAAGCGCGACACGGCGCTGTTCGGATCATTCATGTCGCCGAACGCAATCGCCTGCGTCGGACAAACTTGTTGGCAGGCGGTGACGATCTCGCCGTCGCGGATTTGGCGATCTTCCTTCTTTGCCGTGATGCGCGCTTCGTTGATGCGTTGTACGCAGTACGTGCACTTCTCCATCACGCCGCGCGAGCGCACGGTCACGTCGGGGTTGCGCTGCATCTTCAAGCTCGGCGTCTCGAAATCCGAATATAAAAGGAAATTGAAGCGCCGCACTTTGTACGGGCAGTTATTGGAGCAATAGCGCGTGCCGATACAGCGATTGTAAACCATCTCGTTCAAGCCTTCGTCGCCGTGCACTGTCGCGCCGACTGGGCACACCGGCTCGCACGGCGCCATTTCACAGTGCATGCAGGTCACCGGCTGATGATAGCTGTCGGGATGATCGAGATCGCCTTCGTAATAATGATCGACGCGAATCCAATGCATCTCGCGGCTCAAACGCACTTGCGCTTTGCCGACCACGGAAATATTATTTTCGGATTGACACGCCACCGTGCAGGCATTGCAGCCGATGCACGAGTTCAAATCAATGGCCATGCCCCATTTATAGCCTTCGTATTTGTGATCCGGATAAAGCGTCAGCTCGCGCGGAAACTCGTGTTCCATTTCATGCACAAAATCCGGATGCGCTTCATACTCTGCAATCGTTCCGGCGCGCACGAGATGGCGATTCTCCATGCTGTGATGCGTTTGCGTCACCGCGAGCAGATATTTTTCCCCAGTCTTGTTGATCTCGACGCCACTGGCGGACCATGCGGCATCGGAAGTGCGCAGCGCATAGGCATTGAAACCAGTTCCAGTTCCCAATTTTCCGGCGCGTGTGCGACCGTGGCCGAAATGAACGGTGACCGACTGATCCGGATGTCCCGGCGCAATCCACACCGGCGCCTTCACCGTGTGGCCATTGTATTTCAGCTCGACGACGTCTTCATTCGCGAGATGCAAACGTTCCGCCATCTTGGGGCTGATCAACACCGCGTTGTCCCATGTGAGTTTCGTGAACGGCCGCGGCAATTCTTGCAGCCAACCGTTGTTGGCAAAACGGCCGTCGGCAATGTGCGGATCAGCGCGGAAAAGAAGATCGATGATTGAGGATTGAGGATCGCGATTATCCATCTTCAATCTTCTATCTTCGACCTGCAATACAACAGGCTTTGCCGGAAATGCAGAACCTGCAATCAAGCCATCATGCAGCGAGGTTTGCCAGAATTTTTCAAAATCCGGCGCATTCTTTTGCGCTTTCCAATAATCGCGCACGAGATCGTAGCCGGAGCGACCGGCTTGATTAGTGAAAACCGCGAGCACTTCGTGCGCGGATTTGCCGCCGTAAAGCGGGGCGATCAACGGCTGGATAATCGTTGCGGTGCCGTCATAAGCGCGGGCGTCGCTCCAATTTTCCAACGCATGCGTTTCAGGAATGTGCCAGTGGCATAGTTCCGAGGTTTCATCTTCATGCAAGCTCAGATGAATGCGCGTTTTGACTTTGAAAATTTTTTCGGCAAAATTAAAATCCGCGGGCGCGTTGAAAACCGGATTGCCGCCGAGCATCAGCAGCATTTCGACTTTGCCCGCTTCCATATCACTCGCCAGCTCACGCAGCGACTCGGTTTGATGTACCGGCTGCGCTTCAACGGAATTGGTGTACATCACCGTACTGCCGACATTGCCGAGGGCGTGATTCATAGCGTGCGCCAGCGCATGCACGAACGCTGGCTGCTGCTCGCCCGCAATGACGAGACTCGCGCCGCGATGACTTTTCAAATCGCGCGCCACCGCGGAAATCCATTCGTCGGCTTGATTGCTCTCGACGCTGACGCCGACTTCTTTCGCAATCGCGCGCGCGATGTTTTCAACTTCACTCGCGCGCAGCGTGCGGCGATGATCCGCCATTGTGCCGGTGAGCGTCGGGCTGCTCTCCAGCATGTAGAGCCGATTCATTTTCTTGTTGCCGTCATGCACGCGGCGCTTCGCGGTAAATTCGCGGGCGTAACGCAAGCTGCCCGGCAGATCGACGAGAAAATCGGAATCGAGCGAGAGAACAACCTCGGCCTGATTCAAACGATATTGCGTTTCAACGTACTCGCCGAAGGCAAGCCGGCTGCCTTCGCGCGCATGGTCTCGATTCTCCGGCTCGTATTGATGCCACTTCGCCGCGGGGAACGCGGCGAGAATCGTTTGCAGTTGCTGCGCGAGCGTCGGCGAGGTGATGGTTTCGGTGAGAATGCGCAAGCCTTCACCGCCCTTGGCTTTCAAGCCTTCCAGCTCGGTGCTGAGCGCTGCAACAAAATTTTCCCACGTGTTGATCTCACCGAGATGCCGCACCACTTGCGAGCGATCCGGATCATAAAGCGCGAGCACCGAGGCCTGCGCGAAAACATCGGTCGCGCCCAAACTCGCCGGATGCTCGGGATTGCCTTCCACTTTGGTGGGCCGACCTTCGTGGCTTTCCACGAGCACACCGCACGCATAGCCGTTGCGCACGTTCGCCGTCGCAAAATAAAGCGGCCTGCCGCCGACAAGCTGCTCGGGCGGTTTCACATACGGAAAGATTTTCTCTTCCGGCTGCCGCGTGCAAGCATTGACTCCCGCGAGCAACATCGACGCGCCCATGAGCTTGAGAAAATCCCGCCGGCCCAATTCGACTTTGCCGACAACCGTCGGCGCGAATTCGTTGTGAATCGCCTCTTGAAATTCTTTGGAGTCCGCCAACTCTTCGAGACTGCGCCAATATTGCTTGCCATGCTGATTTTCCAAGCGCGCACGGAGGGCGGTGAGATTGAGATGATCCGATGTGTCGTTATTTGTATTCATGCAAGAGGTTTCTTTTTGAGCACGGATAAAACCAATGACAATAATTTCTTTCTTGACTTATTCTTAAAAACCCCTCAAAGGATCGTGATCGGCTATCCAAATTTTCACCGATGACAAATCGAACAATTCGTGAGTTTCTGAATTTTATACGCGGTCAACAAACTATCGCCCAAAGCCGCTTGCGGCGACGGCGACTTCCACGTCGTGCTAAAAACTTCTTCACGCGGGCGGACGAAGCGTTCCGGCGCGCGGTGACATTGGAGACACCATTCCATGTTCAGCGAATTTTCGCGCCAGGTGAGCGCCATCTCACCGATCGGCCCGTGGCAGGTGACGCACGCCATGCCTTTTTTCACGTGAATGCTATGATTGAAATAAACAAAATCCGGCAGGTCGTTGACGCGCACCCATTCGATGGATTTTTCCGTGCGAAAACTTTCGCGCACTGGCTCCAGCATGGCGGCGGTGGCATGAATTTGTGAATGGCAGGTCATGCACGTCTTCGTCGAAGGAATGCCAGCGAAATTGCTCTCTTCCACCGAAGTGTGGCAATAACGGCAATCGATACCGAGCTGAGAAACGTGATGGCGATGGCTGAAGGGGACGGGTTGTTCACGCACGACGCTAGCCTGCGTCACGTAAGGCGAGCGCTCGATGATGCCGAAAATCCACAACAGCCCGCCGATAAAAAACACCGCGCCAAAAATGCTGACTTTGGAAAAGGTATTCGTACTCGGATGAAAAATCTGCGGCATTGGATAAATTTATTTGGTGAAATTACAGCCACGAAACATTTCGTTGCAGACAGCAATTAGGAAGATAATAAAGAATTGGTGATTTGTCAAGCAGAGAAGGATTAAATTTGTGACATGGTTGAGCTATGCAATATTAAAATCAAAAAAATTATTTTACCTGTTGCGGCGAGGCGTGATTCAACATGCTCAGCAATTCCCGCAGCTCTTGTTTGAGCTCGACGATCATATCGTCGCGGCGCAATTGGTCAAACGAGATATCGATTTGCTCGCCGACGCGGCGCAATTGCTGCAAGCGCTGGCGCGCGCCTTCGATCGTGTATTTGTCGTCGTAAAGCAGGCGCTTGATGAGAAAAATGAGCTTGATGTCGTCCAGCGTGTAAGTTCGGCTGCCGGCGCGGCTTTTCTTCGGGCGCAGCTCGGCAAACTCCGTTTCCCAGTAGCGCAAAACATACGCTTTCAGCGAGGTGACTTGGCTGACTTCGCTGATGGAATAATAGAGCTTTTTGATTTTCTGCTCGCTCACGGCGATTGACCTGTTGAAGCGTTTGCCGGCTTAATTTATTATTGTATTAATTTAAATTACCATTTGCTAAATATCAAGATATTTTTTATGACGACAAGCCAATCAGCCAACAGCACCGGCCAACCTCTTTTTAGCGCCTTTCACCATCACCGTGCCCAGCGCCAGCGAGCTGATGGCACGCTGCCGCCAATATTGCCAGGCGGAATCCGGCGGCGCTTCGACGCGGCGGCGGAAACTGCGCATCGAATCGAGCAAGTAAACGCCGCGGCGCGGAATAAGCGGAAGCGGAGAAGTCGCTCCGTGACCGCCTAAAATCGACACCGAGGCATAACCGGCGTCTTGCGCCGTTTGGTAAACCCGCGCGCTGCCGCGGCCAAACGGCAACGACAAATGGCGGATCGGCGTTTGTAAATGATCTTCTAAAATCTTTTTGGAGTCAACAAGATCGTTGCGTAATTCGTCATTCGTAAGCGCAGGAAGATAATCGTGGTTCAACGAATGGCTGCCGATTTCCCAACCGGCCGCCAGCAACTCGCGCAATTCATTCCAATCGAGATGGGGGAAACTTGGCAGGAAGAATTTTACGTCCCACGCGTTGGCGCGGCCGACATAACCGGCGATCGCAAAAACCGTGGCGCGGAAATGATAGCGTGCCAAAATGGGCAGGGCGTATTGCCGCAGCGCGCGATAACCGTCGTCGAAAGTGATCACAACGCGCTTTTCTTTTGGGGCGGGTGCAAATTGCAAATATTCCGACAACGACAGCGCACGATAACCCGCCTCGGCGAGCCACGCGATTTGTTTTTCAAAACGCGCCGGCGTCGTCCACGCGATGCCCGCGTCTGGCCGGCGCTCAATAAGATGATACGCGAGAACAGTAGGCATAGAAGAATGGGTTGTTGGATTGATGGATTTGGGGAGTACCGGGTTGGGGATCACTAAAATATCAAGAAAACCATTCTTGCATCATCCCCAACCCCAGCACTCCATTCATCCATTGCTCCAACACCCATCAATCCATTTTATAAAACTTCTTCAAGCGGCGTGTACGGCAAATTAAACGCTTCGGCGACGCCTTTGTATGTGACCTGGCCGCGCACAACGTTAACGCCCATCGCCAGCGCGCTGGATTCCTGCACGCATTTGGGATAGCCGTTGTCCGCAATTTGCATGGCATACGGCAGCGTGGCATTGGTAAGCGCCACCGTCGAAGTCATCGGCACCGCGCCGGGCATGTTGGCGACGCCGTAATGCACGATGCCGTCCACTTCATACGTGGGATTTTCATGCGTGGTCGCATGAATCGTCTCGACGCATCCACCTTGATCGACGGCGACATCAACAATGACCGAACCCTTGCGCATGAGCTTCAACATTTCGCGCGTGATGAGGCGCGGCGCTTTGGCGCCGGGAATCAGCACGCCGCCGACCACGAGATCGGCTTCGGCAATGGCTTTGCGAATGTTCGCCGGGTTCGACATGATGGTCGTGACGTTTTTCGCCATCACATCGTCGAGATAACGCAGGCGCTCCAAACTGATATCGAGAATCTGCACGTGCGCGCCGAGGCCGGCCGCAATCTTAGCGGCATTCGTGCCGACGACACCGCCGCCGAGAATGACCACGCGCGCCGGCTCGACGCCGGGAACGCCGCCGAGCAAAATGCCTTTGCCGCCGAACAATTTTTCCAAACAGCGGGCGCCGACTTGAATCGACATGCGGCCGGCGACTTCGCTCATCGGCACCAGCAGCGGCAGCGCACGATCCGGCGTTTGCACGGTTTCATACGCAATGGCGATACATTTCGATTTGATGATCGCCTCCGTCAATTCGCGCGACGCCGCAAAATGAAAGTACGTGAAAACGATTTGCCCGGCGCGAATCAAGGGATACTCGGCGGGCAGCGGTTCTTTGACTTTCACAATCATGTCCGCAGCGCCAAAAATTTCAGCCGGCGAGTTGACGATCTTCGCGCCGGCGCGCGCGTAATCTTCATCTTGAAAGCCGCTGCCGAGACCCGCGCCTTTTTCCACCCAGACTTCGTGCCCGTGCGCCTTCAACAACTCCGCGCCGACCGGAATCATCGCGACGCGGTTCTCGTTGGTCTTAATCTCTTTGGGAACACCGATCTTCATTTTCCATCCTCCCTCGAGAGGTTCGTTGCTTGGTGAACTACGTGGGTTAGGTGAATTGAAACGTAAAGCTTAAAACGTAACGAGTAAAACGTAAAACGTAATTTTGTAAAAAGCAAGCACTACGTTTCACGCATAAAAAATTACTTTTTACGCATTGCGTTTTTACGCATTACGTTCTACGTTTCACTTCCCGGCTTGATCACGGTCAACGTCATACGCTCATCGGCAAACAATTCCTGCGCCAAAGCCTGAATTTGCTCCGCGGTGACGCTGGCGATGCCGGCGCAAACGTCGTCGAGCGTTACATATTGATTGAGATAAATCTCCATTTTCGCCAAACGCGACATGCGGCTGCTGGTGCTTTCCAGGCCAAGCATGAGGCTGCCTTTAAGTTGATTGATCGTACGATTCAACTCATTGGCCGTGACACGTTCATCGCGCAAACGATGCAATTCATGGCGCAACAGGCTCGTGGCTTTTTCGGCGCGGTCGGGATCCGTGCCGAGATAAACGCCGAACAAGCCGGTGTCGAGCATGAAATCATGAAACGAGAACACCGAATACGCCAAGCCGTGCTGCTCGCGAATCGTTTGAAAGAGGCGTGAGCTCATGCCGCCGCCCAACAAGGTGTTGAGCACCAGCAAAACGAACTTGCGCGGGTCGTCAAAACGCAACGCCAATGTGCCGAGACAAATATGCGTCTGCGTGCATTCATCTTCGGTTACCGAGCCGGGCAGAGGTTTCATTGTCGGCGCTTGCACCACGCGCGCGCCGTTGCTGGGCAACATGCCGAAACGCTCGCCAACCTGCGTCACCAAATCCTCGTGTTGGATATTGCCGGCCGCCGCCACCACCAAACGGCTTTGCGGATAATGCCGCCGCGTGTAATCAAAAAGCTGATCCCGATTGAATTTCGCCACGATCTCGCGCGTGCCGAGCGTTGAATAACCGAGCGCATGCTCCGGAAAAACGTCGCGCATAAAATAATCCTGCACGAGATCTTCCGGCGTGTCTTCGACGGAGTTGATCTCCTCGATCACGACGGATTTCTCTTTCGTCATTTCGTCCGCGTCAAAAACCGAATTGGTCAGCATGTCAGCCAGCACGTCAACCGCCAGCGGCAAATGCTCGTCGAGAAAATGCGCATAATAGCAGGTCAATTCTTTGCCGGTGAAGGCGTTCAAATGGCCGCCGTACGCTTCCAGGCTTTCGGCGATGTCGCTGGCCTTGCGGCGCTGCGTGCCTTTAAACATCATGTGTTCGATGAAATGCGAAACGCCGTTTTCCTCCCGGCGCTCGTCGCGCGTGCCGTTTTGCACCCACACACCGAGCGAGACTGAACGTACATGCGGCATATATTCCGAAACGATGCGCAACCCGCCCGGCAGGACGGTTTTTTGGTGCATCGTGGGGTCGATAGAATTTGACAAAGGATAGATTTCTAAAAATAAAAATTAAATTCGCTGGTTGATGCAAACCGCCAATTCAACCGCAAATGTTTTTGTAAAACTTCACCGCTTGGCTCGGACCAAGCCTACAGCAAAATAGAACAGGAGTGACAATTCAATCTGCCACTCCTGCGTGCCTACTTTAATTATGCCGGCGCTGTGATGGCGGCGCGCCACTACCGCCCGGCAGCAGCACTTTGCGGCTCAGCTTCAGCTTGCCGCCGTCGGCGATTTCGAGCAGTTTCACTTCAACCTGATCGCCCATTTTCAGCACGTCTTCCACGCGATTGAGGCGGCGATGCTCGATCTCCGAAATGTGCAACAAGCCTTCGCGGCCCGGCATGATTTCAACGAAAGCGCCAAACTCTTTGATGCCTTTGATGACGCCTTTATAAATTTTGCCAACCTCCGGCTCTGCGACCATGCCTTCGATAATATCCTTCGCCATGTTCACGGAGTTCGGATCGACCGCGGCCATCGTCACCGTACCGTCGTCGGCAATATCGATCGTCGCGCCGGTGCGCTCGATAATATCGCGAATGGATTTGCCACCCGGCCCGATCACCAAGCCGATGCTGTCCACCGGAATCTTGATCGAAACGATGCGCGGCGCATATTGCGAAATCTCCGGCCGCGGTTTGGCGAGTACGCCGTTCATGATGTTCAAAATATGCAGACGCGCCACACGCGCGCGTTCCAGCGCTTCGGCCATCAATTCTTGTGAAAGGCCTTCGATTTTAATATCCATCTGAAACGCCGTCACACCCTTCGCCGTTCCCGCGACTTTGAAATCCATGTCGCCGAGATGATCTTCATCGCCGAGAATATCGGTGAGAATGACGGTGTGGTCGCGTTCTTTGATCAATCCCATCGCGATGCCTGCCACTGCGTCTTTCACGGGCACGCCGGCGTCCATCAGCGCCAACGAGCCGGAGCAAACCGAGGCCATCGACGAGGAGCCGTTGGATTCAAAAATTTCGGAAACGACGCGCACCGTGTATGGGAAAACGCTTTCGTTCGGCATTCCCGCTTTCAGCGCGCGCTCGGCCAGATTGCCGTGGCCGATTTCGCGGCGGCCCGGCCCGCGGAACGGGCGAATTTCACCAACGCTAAACGGCGGGAAATTGTAATGCAGCATGTAGCTTTTATAATATTCGCCCTCCAGCTCGTCCATCTTCTGCTCATCGACTTTCGTCCCGAGCGTCACCACGCCGAGCGATTGCGTCTGGCCGCGCGTAAATAAACACGAGCCGTGCGCCCGCGGTAACACACCGATTTCGCAAGTAATGTCGCGAATTTCTTCCGGCCGCCGGCCGTCCAACCGCCGGTTCTCCGCGATGATCATGTGGCGCATAAGCTGCTTTTCAATTTTATAAAACAGCTCTTTGATGAATACATCGCTTTCCGGAAACTCCGCTTGCAAATCGGCGATCGTCGTGTCGCGCAATTGCTTGAGGCTGTCGTTGCGTTTTTGTTTCTCCGGTTCTTGCAAAAGCTGGCGCAATTTGTCGGTCACCATCGCGTTCACACGCGCTTCCAAACCCGCGGGCAATGCCACCGGCGTGACGGCGCGCTTCGGCTTTGCCATTTCCGCCGCAACGGCGCGCTGCAAAACGATCAATTGGCGCGCCACTTCGTGGCCAAAACGCAGCGCCGCAACCATATCCGTCTCGCTAATCTCGTGCGCTTCGCCTTCGACCATCATGATCGAATCTTCGGAGGCCGCCATCACCACGTCCAAATCGCTTTGCTCAATTTCCGCGTGGGTGGGGTTGGCAATAAATTGCCCGCGCACGCGACCGACGCGCACGCCCGCCACCGGCCCGGCCCACGGAATATCCGACAGCATCAGCGCCATTGAGGCGCCGGTGATGCCGTGTACGTCCGGATCATTCTCTTTATCCGCGGACAGCGCCGACACCATCACTTGCACTTCGTTGAGATATTCATCGGCAAACAAAGGCCGAATCGAGCGATCGATCAATCGGCTGATCAAAACTTCATTGTCACTCGGCTTGCCTTCACGCTTAAAATAGCCGCCCGGAATTTTTCCCGCGGCATACGCTTTCTCGCGGTAATCGACCGAAAGCGGAAAAAAATCCGCTTCTTCTTTCGCTTCCGGCGCGCCAACGACCGTAGCCATGATGATCGTATCGCCAATGCGCACCCAACACGAACCATGCGCTTGCTTCGCCACCCGGCCAGTCTCGATGCTGAATTTTTTGCCGTTTAATTCGATTTCCTTTAAACAACTCATGTGAAACACTCCTAAAAATGAAATAAGCTACATGCCGCCGGAGTGTCGCCGATTGTTTATCTCGAGGGTCCGCACAAAAACAACCTCACGTAGTCCCCGCCCCTTGTGGGCGGCTATTATTAACCATACATTCAGTTTGTAATATCGCCCCACCAGGGGGCGGGACTACGAAGTTGCTTTTGCGCAGATCCTAAAGCAACCGGCAACAACCAACTCACGGCAGCGTTGATCTATAAATAGTACAATTTTGTCAAAGAAAAAATCCTGAAAACTTTCGAGTCAATTTTGGGGCGCGGATTACACGAGCTTAAACGTTCCCGATAGTGCCTTCCTGAACACCCGTGCATCTTGCCGGACAGCCGGGCCATTTCGTTCCGCGATAGCGCCCCAGCAGTGTGCCGAACACAACCACCACGCGGAACAAGATGGCTTGAATCAAGCGCGGCATAACCAAAACGGTTTGCGTCCGGCGATGACGCAAAGCAACGTGCGCCAAATAGAACAACGGCGGCCGGTTCGAAACGCCCGCATTCATGACCTCAAACATGGCCTGCAGGTAGCGATCCAAATCAACAATCGGATACGTGCGGCCCTCGAAGGACAATGGTTGATCGCCCTCATTCCACCAGCGATGTGGCACCTCGCGCGGGAGCCGCACCGTTTTGCCGGCCCCAACGTCAACGCGCTGCCCGCCGACTTCTGCAGACAGGGTGCCGGCTGTAACCAGCCCTTCTTCATCTTCGAAGTGATGAATGTGCAAGGGAGGGCCTTCTCGATGCGCGGGCAACGTGCCTCGGAGCTCGAGAAAGATTTCTCCATTTTGATTCCGTCGCCGCAGTTCGAGAACCTCGCCGGTGTGTTTGTTCTCTAATCGTAAATGGTCCATTCGCGGGTTTTAACTTAATGACGGCATATCGCTGGTAACGAGCAGCCGGCCACCAGTTACCAGCAACAAGATTTATTCCGCCAAATCCGCCAGCTTCTTGAAAAGCTTATCGGCGTCCTCTTTCTTTACCTCCACCACCACCGTGCTATTCGCCGCTTTCGCATAAACGCGGTCGCCTTTTTCTTTGCCGATCAACGCGCGGGCGACTTCAGCGCCTTTTTGTTTGATCGTAACGATTGCGCGCGGCTTGTCGAGACCATATTTTTTCAGATCGGTCGCGTTCTCATCGACAAACGCCGTGGCTTCCATGCCGGAAAGGCCGCCGGTGATGTTTGAAATCTCCCAGCTCTTGGCTTTCTTCTGTTGCGGCGATTTGATTTGCCAGGTCTCCGCCGTATCTTTTTCGCAAACGATCTTCAGTGTGTCGGCGTAATTCAACTCGATATAGTCCGCGCTCCAGCTTTCAAACTCAGCGATCTTTTTATTGCGCAAATCCATCACGGTGACGTTCAAGTCTTTCACGAGACTCGTGTCCACTTTGAAAACCTGCGGCCGCGCCGGATCGTGCGCAAAATAATTCGCGCCGTCTTTTTTGCCGAAATTAATCGCTTTCTGCGCGTCGTTGGCGCCGAAGAACACGGTAAATTCATACGCCGGCTTGTCGAGGCCGTAAGCCTTCGCCTCAGCCATTTGCTCGGCGGTAAATTCGTTGATGCGGCCATAACGCACGCGGCTGAGAATGCTGGAAATCTTTGACTCATCCGCCGCAGCTTTGAGCGGCGACACCATTTGCCATTTACCGTTTTCTTTTTTCAGCTCAAAACGGTTTTGGGGCGTGGTCAGCAACAAGCGGTTTGCCGCATTGTTGTCGAAAACTAACAGATCTTTATTGCGCCAATCCAGCAGCGATTTTTTCGCATTGGTTGATAAACCGCTGCTCGTCAGCACGACTTCGGGATCGCTATTGACGCGCGCGTAATTCATCGTCGTCGTCACGTTGCTGTCGCCAAGATATAGCGTATCCTGTTTGCCCTTCTCATGCCGCACGATCAACTCGGTCCGCGCCGGCTCAAGGCCGAACCCCGCGTAATCGCTGCGCGACTTGGTGATGTCTTTTTGATCGCGCTGCGCCGATTCCAGCGCCGACAGCAACGAGTTCACCGTGCCGTCATCCGCCTGATACTGCACCGGCGCCATTAATTCCCAGGTGGTGCCGACTTTTTTCAGCTCGATGCCGTCCGGGCGAATCATAATCGCCGTGACGGAATCACGTTTAATATCGATTAATTTTCCGGCAGCGGTTTTTTCTTTTTCGCGCTCTTCGCCGCCCTTGATCTCATAAAAATAAACATACGCGCCAACTGCCGCGGTCAGCAACAACAGCAGCAGGGTGTTACGGGGTTTCATTGCTTCGACTCTCCACTCCAATACTTTCGTGTAACGTGTAACGTGTAACGGCCTAAAATCAAAGCTCCAAGAAAAGACCGTTACACGTAACACGTTACACGAAAAAGTTCCACGACTTATCTTCTTTTCACATAGACAGCAATCGCCGTTCCGAACGCGGCCAGCGGCAACAGGAAGAGGCTCACGAGCATGATAATCTTCGAGCTTGCCGCATCCAGGCTGATGCGCCGGTCTTCGGGATTTTTCGGCGGAATCGCGATCAAATCTTCTTCTTCGGCCAGCCAGCTCACGACGTTCATGAACAGATCGCCGTTCTTTTGGAAACCGAACAGATAATTCGCGGCAAAATCCGAATCGCCAAAAACGGCGAGACGGCTGTTGCCTGAACCGTTCGTGCTGCTGCCATCGGTGGCGCTTTTAGTGACCGCCACGCCCAACGGCAGCGGCCCGCGCCGATCCGGCGGCACGTTCGGGCTGACGCGGCCGCTTTTCAACTCGTCCATATTCGTTTCGCCCCAACTGTTCGCACTGGAGCTGGCGAACGCATCGGTGGTGACGCCGGCCGGTTTCTCGCTCATCAGCGTTAGCGAGCGCGCGCTGGGATAAGCCGTCATGAAGCTGCCAAACTTCTCCGTGATCGCATGTTTGGAATAACTCGCGACCACCGGCATATCCGGCCCCGCGCCGAAAAGTTGGCCGATGCCGGAGAAATCCAGCACAAAATCATTGTCCGCTTGCACCCCGTAATCCGCGAGAATCTCGCTGAACGCGGGAGCCGGGTCGGGTTCCAATAACAGCAACGCCGCGCCGCCTTTGTTGAGATATTTTTTGACCTTCTCGATTTCCGGCGGCAGAAACGGTGTTTGCGCGCCGGCAATCACCAGCACCGAGCAATCTTCCGGCAGATCGGCGGGATCGATCAGCGAAACCGTGCCGATCTCGTAATTTTTATCTTTGATCGACTTCTGCGCGGCGCTCATGCCAAGACGCTCTTCGCTGTCAATCGCTTTTTCGCCGTGATTGGTGGTGAAATAAATTTTTTTCTTCTTATCGCGCGTGACTTTGATGATCGCGTTGGTCAAATCTTCCTCGGTCGCCGTCGTGATTTTCTCGTCCTGCCCGCGATACGAAATCACCGTCGTGTTATATGCCGTCACGCCGTAACGCTTGGCCATATCCGGTTTTTTATCCGGATCGATAAATTCGTATTTAAATTTCGGCGTCACCGAGGCATATTCTTTGAATTGATCTTCGATGCGCCCTTGCTCACCGGCTTGATAAAACGCGGTGATACGCAGTTCTTCTTTCAATGCGTCCAATACTTTTTGGGTTTGATCGGAAAGGCTGAATTGCTTGGCGGCGGTGACATCTTTCCGCCAAGTGTGTTTGCCGCCGAGATAATTGGCGAAGCCGAGCAAACCCAGCACCAGCGCGCACATCACCACGGCATTCGCGGTTTGCAGGGCGCCGCGACTGGTGATGAACGCCAGCACTTCCTTCAGATTAAACACGAGATAAAAGATCAGCAGCGCGCCGCCGAGAGCCAGCGGCACGAGGTTCTGCCATTGCCAGACGGCTTGCACATAATAAATCAAGGAACCGGCCGCTGCGAGAACCAAACCGAGCGTGCCGGCCATGGCACTGTATTTCTTCATCGCGCTCCTCTCCATCGACTGGATTCAACGGTCACAAAAGTCAAAAAAATCGCGCCAAACATGAAGCTGGCGTAGTAGATCAAATGTTTGGTGTCAATAATGCCTTTGGCAAAATCATCGAAATGCTCGATCGGCGACAGATTGGTGAAAAACGCGCCGAGATTGGGGCCGACAAAATTTGCCAGCCAGCCGAGCGACAAAATCGCGAGGTTGACCGCAAACGCGCCGACGAAAGCGATGATTTGATTTTCCGTGAAGGCGCTGAACAACAAGCCCAGCGAAATAAAACAGCCGCCCACGAGCAGCAGGCCGAGGTAACCGGTGAGAATCGGTTTCACCTCCGGATTGCCGAAAACAAACAACAAGCCGACGAACACACCGGTCGTCAGCAACATCACCAAATAAAACACCAGCGCCGCGGCAAATTTGCCGAGCGTAATTTGCCAGTTGCTGAGCGGTGAAGTGGCAAGCAGTTCCATCGTGCCCTGCCGCTTTTCTTCCGCGAACAGCCGCATGGTGATGCCCGGCACGAGAAACAGACCGATAATCGCGATATTATGGAAAAGCGGCCGAATCGCCATCATGTTGACGTTGATCGGTTGCGGCATTTGACGGTATTGCTGCGCCATCATCATCGACTGCATGCTCATGCGGTCGAACCAATTGACGATGTTATAATAAAACAAACCCGTGGCGATGAGAAAAAAACCAAGCACCACATACGCCACCGGCGAGAGAAAATAACTTTTCAACTCACGTTCGACAATAGCGAGAAAGTTTCTCATGCTTGCGCGCCTCCATTTTCGGTGGTGGTCAAATTGAGGAATACCTCTTCGAGCGAAACGTCTTTGTCTTTTGGACGTAATTCCAGAAGGCCCCAGCCATTTTGCACAACGGCCTGCGCCAACTCGCGGCGCACGTCGCGGCCCGGTTCGCAGTCGATCTCATAGCGATCGCCGACGCCGGCGTGCACTTTTTTAACGCCGTGCACGCTCGCCAGCTTGTCGCGGACTTGCGCGCCGGGGCCGTCCACCTGCAACACCAGGCGGCCAATCCCGCGTTTTTGCTGCCTCATGTTCGCAATCGAGTCCTGCAGCACCACGCGGCCGCGGTTGATGATCACCGCGCGCTGGCAAGTCATTTCGACTTCCGGCAAAATATGCGTGCTGAGAATAATGGTATGATCACCGGCGAGGCTTTTAATCAACTCGCGCACCTCGATAATTTGGTTGGGATCGAGGCCGACCGTCGGCTCATCCAGCACGAGCACGTCCGGATTGTGTACCATCGCTTGCGCCAAACCGACGCGTTGCTTGAAACCTTTGGAAAGTTTCCGAATCACCTGATCCTGCCGTTCAATGATGTCGGTTTTTTCCATGACGTCTTTCACGCGGTTTTGGCGGTCACGCGGATCGACGCCTTTGATTTTGGCGACGAAATTCAAATATCCTTTTACCGTCATATCCGTGTAGAGCGGCGGTTGCTCCGGCAAATAGCCGATGCGTTTCCGCACCTCCAGGGATTGATTAAACACATCAAAACCCGCCACTTTCGCGGTGCCGCTCGAAGCCGGCATGTAGCAGGTTAGAATCCGCATCGTGGTCGTCTTGCCCGCGGCATTCGGCCCGAGGAAACCGAGAATCTCGCCTTTTTCAACTTCGAACGAGACGTTCTCGATCGCCGGCGTGCGGCCGTAATAACGGGTAAGATTTTGCACTTGAATCACGTTGGCTTCTCCTCCGTTATAGCTTGGGTAAATAGGTAAAGCGTAATTCGTAAGACGTAATGCGTAAAAAATTACGTTTTACTTCTCACGTTTTAAATTTTACGTTTTAAATTCTTATCGCCGTATGCTCAATTCGGCAATAATCGCGCGATAGCGTTTGATGTCTTTTTTGACGAGATAATCCAGCAAACGGCGGCGTTGGCCGACCATTTTCAGCAGGCCGCGGCGTGAGTTGTGGTCTTTCGGGTTTTTCTCGAAATGCCCGGTGAGACCGTTAATCTGCGCCGTGAGCAAAGCAATCTGCACTTCGGCTTTGCCGCTGTCCTTTTCAGTGGCGCCGTACTTTTTAACCCATTCGGCTTTGGCAGCAGTGGTTAACGACATAGCATGACTCCGGAATGTTGATTGTTTGTTTTTTTATTGCCTGAAAAGCAAAGCATGCTTTTCAATTTGATTCAGACGACGTGAAGCTTATAAAAGTTTTAAAAAGCAGTCGCCAATAGGCCTCAGATTTTTGCTCTTGTCAAAAGCAGAGCACTGGCTTCTTTATCTCGCTGCAACTGCGCGATCAGCGCTTCCAATGAGGCGAATTTCTGCTCGTTCCGCAAGCGCGCCACCAAATGTACGTTCAGCGTGGCGCCGTACAAATCGCCGGAAAAATCCAACAAATGCGCTTCGAGCGTGCGCGTCAATTGCCCGAACGTCGGGCGCACGCCGATGTTCAGCATGGCCGGATGCCGTTTCGACTCGGGGTTACGGCCCTGCATCCCATTTTCGCTCTCCACCCAAACAGCATAAACGCCGTTCGCCGGCGTTAATTTATTGTCCGCCGGCAATTGCAAATTCGCCGTGGGAAATCCCAACGTGCGGCCGCGCTCGTCGCCGTGTACGACGTCGCCGCGCAGCGTGTACGGCCGGCCAAGATATTCCGCGGCGGTTTCAACCTCGCCATTCAACAGCGCCTCGCGTACTTTCGTGCTGCTGACGGTCACGCCGTTCATTTCAAACGGCGGCACCTCCCGCACGCTGAAACCCAGCTCTTTTCCCAAGCGCTGCAAGGTCGCAAAATCGCCTTCGCGGTTTTTGCCAAAGCCGTGGTCGTGGCCGATCACCATCGCCTGCAGGCCGAGGCGCTGGTGGAGAACCTCACGCACAAAACTTTCCGACGAAAGGCGCGAAAATTCCAGCGTAAATGGAATGACAACGATCCGCTTGACATTCTCTCGCTGCAGCAGTGCGATTTTTTCTTCGGTCGTGGTCAGAATTTGCACCGGCGGCTTGTCCGGGCGCTGCAATACCACCTGTGGATGCGGATCAAACGTCACCACCGTGGTGTTGCCGCCGTCCGCCCGCGCTTCTTCTTTTAAAACACGAACGATTTCCCGATGGCCGCGATGTAAGCCGTCAAACGTGCCGACGGTGACTATGCCGCGCGGCGCAAGCTGAACGTCTTCGAGTCGGCGAAAAATCTGCGAGGCCATAACTAATCTGTCAGTCGTTCAGCAAATTGTTGAATGCTCAAAGCATTTTCCACCGTGTACGCGCCGACGCGCGTGCGCCGCAGCGTTTTCAAAAAAGCACCGCAGCCCAGATCCCGGCCGAGGTCCCGCGCGATGGCGCGAATGTAAGTGCCGCGCGAGCAGGCAATGCGAAAATCAATCTCCGGCAGCCGCATTTCCAGAAGATCAAAAGCGTAAATTTTGACGGGCCGCGCAGCCAATTCCACTTCCTCACCTTTGCGCGCCAACTCATACAACTTTTTGCCGTCGCGCTTCAGTGCTGAAAACATCGGCGGCACTTGCAAAATCTCGCCGCGATATTTTTGAATCGCCGACTCAATTTGCGCTCGCGACAACGCCGGCACCGGACGTTGGTTGACAATTTTTCCGGTTACGTCATGCGAGTCGGTTTCGCTGCCTAGCGCAAATGTTCCCTGATACTCTTTTTCCAACTCCATAAGTTGATTGACCTGCTTGGTCGCGCTCGCGAAGCAGACCAACAATAGGCCGGTGGCAAAAGGATCCAGCGTGCCTGCATGTCCGACTTTCTTGACTTTCGTCAGGCGGCGCAGCTTATTGACAACGTCGAAAGAAGTCCAGTCCACAGGCTTGTCGATGGCGACGATTTTGCCGGCGTGAAGCTCGGCGCGGCGGATGGCCAGAGAGTTTTCCATCGCAACCTTAGCTTGTGATATTCTGCGCCGCTTCTAACTTGCTGAGGCGCTGTTGCAAATCTTGAATAATCGCCTCCTTCACAGCTTTGTCGCGTTTAAGCTCGTCAATTTCTTCATTGACGCGAGCGAGCGCTTTTTCATAATTAAGCGTTCTTTTATCAGTCCTCTCCAAGTAACGCCGAATGTTATCCAGTATGTCTAGCTAGCCAATTTTTCTGCTGTTCATCCCATCTTTGATCCATTTTTTGCTCGAAGGCAGCTCTTAGGTGCTCGCTATTCTCGACAATGCGTCTAATATGCTCCCAAGTCGCTTTAGCAGCATCATGAAAGTTCTGTGATTCTTTGCGAGTCGCTTGAACTTCAACGCGCACGGACTGAATCTCACCCGTGAACTTTTGATCGAGTTGCCGAATCTCACCCGTGAGCTTTTGATCGAGCTGCCGAATCTCGCCCGTGAACTTTTGATCGAGCTGCCGAATCTCGCCGGTGAATTTCTCATCGAGTTGATCAACCCGTTTGCCTACGGCTTGAACTTCACCCGTAAATTTCTCATCAAGCTGATCGACGCGTTTACCGACGGCTTGGATCTCGCCGGTAAACTTTTCATCGAGTTAATCAAGACGATCAAGAATCTTGCTCAAAAGCTCGTTGTTGGACGGTGTGTCAGCCATAACCAAACCCCTTTCTTGGTTTTGCAAGCATTAATCAATTTTTGATTTTGATGATTGCGTATATTTTTATCCTCGTTCATCGAATCAACGGAAAATCTCTTTCCCGATTCATGGTTCCGAACGCCTCTCTTTTTCATGAATCTGCTTCAGCAAATTCTCAATGTTCTCCACGTAATCGAGCGTGTCGTCATATTGGAAGAGCAATTCGGGGG
>CAZVZZ010000003.1:0-3341 GCA_964631505.1 uncultured Cytophagia bacterium | reverse complement strand
TCAATGTTCTCCACGTAATCGAGCGTGTCGTCATATTGGAAGAGCAATTCGGGGGCATGACGCAGGCTGATCTTGTGGGCGGTTTCCGCACGGAGGAAGCGGCTGGCGCGCTTCAGGCCGGCGGTCGCTTTCTGGCGCTGCTGCGCGTCACCGAGCATGGTGAAAAACACGCGCGCGTTGCGGAGATCGTCGGAGAGTTTAACCCGGGTAATCGTGATGCGGCCCACGGCGGGGTCTTTCAATTGGGTCGCAATGATTTCACTGAGCACCTCCCGGAGCAGCTCCGCCACCCGTGTCGAACGCTTGTAGTCCATGTCAGTAAATTTCCAACCGATGATCCAACACTTCCAGACGGCCGTCTTCTTCCAAAAACTGCAAAATTTTCGTAAACGCCTGATCGACGAATTTGCGTTCGTTGGTTACCAGCGCCAGGCCCAAAGTCGAGCGCTGCCACAAATCGTTTTGATCAACCTCCGCAATCGACACGTTGAATTTATTCTGAATTTTGGTTTTCACGCTGCTCAGAACAAAACGCTTGGCTTTCAACGAGTCGCTTTCCGGCAACAAAATTTCTATTTGACAAACGCCAACGAACATGACCAAAAAACGTAATACGTAATGCGTGAATCGGAATTACAGCGTTCGCTTGGTTTTAATGATTTGATACGTTTCCAGCACGTCGCCTTCGTGCACGTCGTCGTAATTCTCCAAGCCGATGCCGCATTCGAAACCGGAGGCGACCTCGCGCACGTCGTCCTTCAACCGCTTCAACGAGCCGATCTTGCCTTCATGAATCAGCTTATCATCGCGATATAAGCGAATCAAATCGCTGCGCGTCACCTTGCCGGTTTGCACGTAGCAGCCGGCAATGGTGCCGAATTTCGGCACGCGGAAAATCTTGCGCACTTCGATCGTCGCCGTGACCTGCTCGGTAATTTCCGGCTCGAGCAAGCCTTCCAACGCAGCCTTGACGTCGTTGACGGCGTCGTAAATGATTTTATAATTGCGAATATCAACGTTTTCCCGCTCGGCAACGGCACGCGCCTGCGCGGACACGCGAATCTGGAAGCCAATAATAATCGCCTCCGAAGCGGCAGCGAGCAACACATCTGACTCGGAAATGCCGCCGACCGCCTTGTGAATAACGCGAATGGTGACTTCCTTGTTCGAAAGTTTCAACAACGAGTCGCTCAACGCTTCGACCGAGCCGTCCACATCGCCCTTGACGATGAGGCGCAATTCTTTGGCTTCGCCGTCCTTCATCTGCTTCGAGAATTGATCGAGCGTGAGATGACGCACTTTGCGATAATCATGCTCGCGCTTGATCTGCTGACGCTTGAGGCTGATTTCCTTGGCTTCGCGTTCCGACGACAACACAATCAGTTGATCGCCGGCGGTTGGCACGCCGGAAAAACCGACGACACGCACCGGCGTCGAGGGCGGCGCCGATTGCAGACGACGGCCGCGCTCATCGTACATCGCGCGGACACGGCCGGAAAAATGGCCCGCGATAAACGGATCGCTAATATTCAACGTGCCGCTTTGTACCAACACCGTTGCCACCGGCCCCTTGCCTTTATCCAGCTCGGATTCAATAATCACGCCGCGCGCCCGACGATTCGGATTGGCTTTCAAATCTTTGAGATCTGCTTCCAACAAGACAAGCTCAAGCAGATTTTCAATACCTTTCCCGGTCTTCGCAGAAACTTCGGCGCTTTGATATTTACCGCCCCAACTTTCCAAAAGAATTCCGTGCTGTGACAGTTGCTGTTTAATATGCTCCGGATTGGCGGTGGACTTATCAATTTTGTTGATCGCGACCACCATCGGCACGTTGGCGGCGCGGGCATGATTGATCGCTTCGATCGTCTGCAACTGCACACCGTCATCTGCCGCTACGACGAGAATTACGATATCCGTCGCTTGGGCCCCGCGCGCGCGCATGGCCGTAAACGCTTCGTGGCCAGGCGTGTCGAGAAAAGTGATACGCCGGTTTTTAAATTCCACGACGTACGCGCCGATATGCTGGGTGATGCCGCCGTGCTCGCCCGCGGCGACTTCGCTTTCACGAATATAATCCAAAAGCGAGGTTTTGCCGTGATCGACGTGTCCCATAATCGTCACCACCGGCCAACGCGATTGCAGGTCTTCCTCCGAATCAACCTCTTTGTCTTCTTCAATCAGCTCGCCGCCATATTCCTGCACCACCTCCGCTTGAAAACCGAACTCATCGGCGACGGCGATAATCACATCGGCATCCAGACGCTGATTGATGGAAACCACCATACCGAGATCGAGGCATTTGCGAATCACTTCGCTCGGTTCAACCTCCATGAGACGCGCCAAATCCGCCGCCGAAACAAACTCCGGCACTTTTAGCGTATTCTCATCTTCCGCCGGGAGGTCCTCGCCGTTCTCGCTGCTGCTGCGCCGGCGCCGCGTCGGCCTCGCCTTGCCGCCAGTGGCCATGGCGGCCAGCGTCTGCCGAATCGATTCGTCGATTTCTTCATCGCTCGGCTTGTGCTTTTTAACGCGCTTTCGCGTTTTTTTCGCCGGTTTGTCCTGCTCTTTCACCAACCGCGCTTCAATCACGTCTTCCGGCGCGAGATCAACCACGATCGCTTTTTTCTTTTTCCGGCGCTTGCGTTTTCTTTTCTTTTTCGCGCCTTCGTCTTCCGCCGCGGCCGCTTCAGTCTTTTTCGCCGGCGGGGCAGGAGTGGGATGGGGTTGCTCGGCAACCGGCGGCGCGGCCGGACGTCGTTCATCTTTGTGATGGCGCTGTTCTTCTTTTTCTTTCGAAATCAACGCCACCACCGTGTCATGAATCGAGGGCAGCGGTTTCAATTCCGGCAGCGGCGCGGCTTTCTCCGTCTCGTGCCGCGCGACCACCCGAACGCCATCGGCAACTTTGGAGGCGACCCCCTCACGCTTGGTCTTATCCGCGGCAACGGCTTTCTTTTTCGCCGCGCCCTCATCTTTTGCCTCCGCCTGCGTGCGGGTGCGACGATCGGCAAGCTTGGAGGTCGAACGCATACGCTGCTCGAGCGCCTGGCGCTCGCGTTCACGTTCTTTCTCCTCTTCAGCCTTCTTATCGCGCAGTCGCTTGCGAAATTCATAATTCGGATCGTGCTGTTGTGGAGCTTCCGGCTCTTTCCGGTATTTCTTCAGCACTTCCTCATACATCTCATCCGTGAGCGCGGTCATGGGGCCGCGAATATCGTAGCCACGATTCAACTTGGCCAGATAATTTATCAGCATCTCATTGGAGATGTTGAACTCTTTAGCGACTTGATGAATTCGACGTTTACTAACCAAACCCTAATCCCTTATAGATTAATTCT
>CAZVZZ010000002.1:40706-58927 GCA_964631505.1 uncultured Cytophagia bacterium | reverse complement strand
TTTTTTGACATTTGCAAACTGAAGTTTGCACTCCGCTTTTAGGCGGGGAATTGGAGCTTCGGTTTTTCGGCGGCTTTGTAGAGCAAAATGGTTTTGCCCAAAACTTGCACCAGCGCGGAGCCAGTTTGCTTCGCCAAAACTGCCGCGGTTTCATGGCGGTCGCCGCTGAAATTTTCGAGCAATTTGATTTTGACCAGCTCGTGCGCTTCGATGGCGTCGGCAATCGCGGCGAGCACGCGCGCGTCCAGGCCTTGCTGGCCGATCAGCACCACGGGGTTCAGCGCATGGCCGAGGCCGCGCAGGTGGCGTTTTTGTTTTCCGGTTAATGGCATAACTTTTTTGGCAATTTCCACATTATTGGAGCAAGGTTTTGTACAAATAAAAAAAGGCAACGTTTTTTGTTGCCTTTTTTTGTGGAGCTGACCGGGATCGAACCGGCGACCTCGTGAATGCCATTCACGCGCTCTCCCAGACTGAGCTACAGCCCCGGGGGTAAAAAAAGATAAAAAAGATAAAAAGAAAAACAGCTAAAAAGAAAATGCTGATTAAAAGACAGTTTTAATTATAAACATTTTCGGGTTAAAACGCAAGGGGAATTTTCCGACGCGAATATTTTTTAATATTCACTGCGGCGGTTTGTTTTTTTCAGGCTTCGGCGTTTCAGGCGTTGTCCAGGTTTGCGGCGGCGGTGGCGGCGGAGCATAACGAAATGCCCGTTCATACGCTTCCGCGGCTTTCCGCGTGCTGTCGGCGATGCGGCGGTACAAACGTGTTTGCCGGAGTTGCTGTTGGTGGAGTTCCTGGATTGATTTTTTCAAGCTGTCGCCCATCTCGGTGCTCCACGCCATCGACCAACTTTGCAATTGCGGATTTTCGGCCAGGGCTTGACGCAAACTGTCGGTGATTTGGCGGTGCATTTTCATCCGCCGCATTTCGATTTTCAAGCGCGGCAGCTCGCGCGACAAAGCGCGGAGCGAGCGATCAACTTCACCGGGATGCACGACAACAGCATGCGGCGCACTGGCGGCCCAGCCCTCGGCGTATTCGCCGGCAACCTCGGCAATCGCGACGGAATCGATTTCAATCACAAAGTTGTGCCGGTTGCGGTTGATGTGATACAGCGGTCGGCGCGGCGGAGGCGGCGGCAAGGTTGAATCCGCCGGCGGCAAGGGTACCATGCGCTGCCATTCTTTTTCAAATTTGGCAAAATCCTCGACGCTTTCGCTGAATGCAATCAGGCCTTCGCGACGCTGCACTTCATTTTCTTCTCTGGCGATCGCGGCTTCGGCTTTCGCCCGTTCCGCTTCGCGAATCGAGGCCAGGAGACTATCGACTTGCGCTTTATTGAGTTTTTCGCCCTCGGGCTGCGCGTTCAAAATCATCACGGCAACGTCTTTGAAATGCTCGTCGCTCACTTTACCGTCGAGCGTTTGTTCGCTGAATTGGTCGAACTCTCTCTGCACGTGCGGCTTTTGCTCCTCCGGCACCATCGCTAAAAGCCTGGAACCCAAAAATTCCATCGACCGATTGATGACATCGTCTTTGAGCTTCTCGTCCGGCTGCAGGGCGAAAAAAATCGCGGCGGTTACGGCCAGCGCGCCGACAAACTTCAACAAAGTGGGCAAGGTGTCCTTCATACGATTTTCCTCTTGATCGTATATTTAGACGCTTTTAATCGTCAAAAAGTTGGCTGTAAATCAACGAATTATTTCATCAAGCTAAGAAAATTCAGGCAGAAAGCAAAGCGTTTTCTTCGTTGTCACATTGCCGCAGCATTTGACCAAGCGGTGTTAAAAAAACAAAGATTAAACGTTAGCGGTTTTTTTTATCCGCCGTGTCGCAGTATTGCGGCAGAACGGTTTAGTGGAGATGAAGATGAATTGCTTGCCAGCGGTTGAAGCAAACCGCGCCGGCGTTTGTATGAACAAATAGATAGCGCCGTTGTCTTGGGGCAAAGGGAATGAGCAGCCGCCGTGGCATAAGCTTTGTAATTAAATTGAGTCAGCACGGAACGCACATACAACTTTGACTCAACAACACGGTGGCGAACATAACGAAGATCACGTCAAACTGGCGGTGAGACCGCGGTGGTTTTAAACTGCCTTCGAAAACTGCCAAGCAGGGAGCAAACTTAACTCAAAGGATTGGGCGATGAGAAAAGTTGAAGTTGGGTTACGCGGCGTGGCGGTGCCGGCGAATGCGTGGGCATGGCTGAGCAACGCGAGAGACAAAGTTGCATTTTTTTATTTACCGGTGGTGGCGGTGTTGTTGTGGGGATTAATCGTCGTCGCATTGAATTTAGCGCGCCTCGATTCGCCAAACACTCACAACGCACAGCCGGCGCCGCTGCGAGCAGAATTTGCCCATGACGTCCAAGCTGGAGCACGCCATGGCGCGAAAAGCGCGGCGTCTCCACAAGTGCTAAAACCCGATATTGTGTTGCCGGATATTTTTATTCCGGTTCCCGCCGACATGGCCACACCCGCCCAAGATTATTTTCACGCCCCGGCTGCACAAAATGGAACTTTTAAACCTGCACAGCGTTAAGTTATGTGCATTGGCGATTTGGGCGAAAAAATGCCGAACGGAAAGGTTCGGTAGGTTTGATACGAAAAAGTAAGGCGACGTTCCGCCGGAATTGCAGCATGCAGGGAAGTATGTTGCCGGCGTGGCGAAGCCCTCGCGTCAGGGAAGCCACTACGTAAACGGCGCATTGGATGCGAGGAGACACTCAACCAGTTCAGGCTTTACTCCAAGAAAGGCTTGCACGGTGGGTATGCTCACCGGAGCTCGTTCTCAGCAGGGAAGTGATAACGAGTTCTGTTTTTTTTAGACGAGAGTTTTTCTATAACCCACGAATAAAAAGCGGCCCACGGATTTCTAACGTTGTTGGATTTTATCCGTGGGCGGTTTTTTTATCGGTGGGTAATTTTTTCATGTGTTTGAATCTTCCCTTTTCTTCACGCCGATTTTTTTTCTTGCCATTTTTCGCTTTAAATATTCCCCCAATTTGCTTAGATTGAATAACAGCTTCCGGCGATGACAACAATTTTTTATTCACGCCAGTGACTTGGCCTCGACGCTTCGGGAGAATTTTTTGTGCGTTACCAAAACGAATTCAAGCGGATGGATATCTTCCGCTGCCGCCATGACAGCCACGAGCATTTCGAATACAAAGTTTCCGCATTCCATATTTTGGATCGCAAGGGTTGCTTTCCGCATGGTTGCGTTTATTATCGTTGGCGCTGCAAATTGTTTGAGAAAGGCAAGGCTTGCATTCGCGGCTACAAGCACATCGGGCGGCTCTGCCCGGGCTGTTCGCATTTTTTGGAAGAAAAAGTTTGTAACGTTCCCGAATTGAAAATCAGTGCGGCAGAATATGAAGGATGGAACGAGCGCTATCGGGATTTTGCGGCGTGGGTGGAACAAAAACAAAACCGTGAGGCGCAGATTCTCGGCGTGGTTTCGGGCGTTAAGCCCCGGTTTCAGCGCTTCATTTACCCAAAACAAGACAGCTTACGGCTGCGCGGTTTCCAGATTTCTTTCTCCGAAGCATTTGTCGATCTCGATCACCTTGACGATGATTGTTACGCGGTGGTCAGCGGTGAATTTCAAGACCGCTGGCAGTTGGCGCCAGGAACGCGCCTGGAATTTCGCGCCACGCTCACGGTGAGCCGGGGGCGAATCGTTTTTGAAAAAATTCATCGCGCCGAAATCGACAAAACCAACATAACGGCGCCTTCGGACCCAACCTCGGACCGAGAGCCTGCCGAAGATCCGAAACCGGCGGCAATATGGAATTCCAGCACCGCGCTGGTGGCGCGCACCGTGGCCACTGGTTTTGATTGGCAGCCGGCCAAATGTTTGAAGTGCAAGTACGGCGTGCTTGCCGATGTTGAAGATCGTCGTCAGCCGCAAGTGATTGAGCGCCGGCAACTCTACTGTTTGCAGGGCGTGCCGCACCCCGAGGTTTGTCCGCTTATTCCCGGCAAGTCGATTGGGGAGGATGAGTGTCAGAAGTAGTATTCAGTTTGCAGTTTTCAGTATTCAGTGGTCAGTATTCAGTGGTCAGTGGTCTGAAAACCGAATACTGAATACTGAATACTGATTATTAATCCCGCGGCTTTATTGCATTCTCCAATTTCTCCCGCAGGGTGGCCAATTCTTTGGATTTGAAAGAAGTTTTCGTTTTTTCCAAGACAAAAATACCGTCGCGAATGGCTTCGGTCAATTCGGCGTGCCGGGGACAATTGAGCAGTTGGCAAACTTGTTCCTTGGGTTTGTGGTGCGTCAGCGCTTGCGTCAGATCGCGCAGATCAAACACGCTGGCTAAAATGTTTTTCACGGTGTAGTGTAAAAAAACATCGACGTCCACAAACGACGGGCTGGCGGGCGCCAGGTTTTTTAAACTGTTCAGGCTCCCCAGCTCGGCTTGCACTTCTTGCATGCGCTGGCGCAAGCGATAAAACTGGCGAAAGGTTTGCGAGCGAATGACCGACTCGCGCGCCAGCTTCAAAAAATCTTCAATAACCACGGGCTTCATTAAATAACCGGCAACGGACAACCGCGTCGATTTCACGGCGGTGTCGAGCGAGGGGTAGCCGGTCACGAGAATCACCGGCAAGCCTTCGCGAATCGCCGGCAGGCTTTCGATCAGCTCCAGTTCGTTGTTGCCGGGCATTTTGATGTCGGCAATGAGCAGGTCGTATTCGCTTTGCGTGAGCAGTTTTCGGGCCGCATCGGCATCCACGGCGCAGTCGCATTGATAACCCTCTTCGCGCAACAGATCGGCGTGCGCTTCCAAAAAATTTTTTTCGTCGTCCGCCAATAAAATTCTACCGAGATTCAACATGGTTTGCTCCTTTTGTATTATCGTTATTGAGCGCAATCGTAATCTTAAAAATCGTCCCCGCGTGGGGTTTGGCTTCGAATGTAATCGTTCCGCGCATGGCTTCCACCAGGCTTTTGCAAATCGAGAGGCCAAGCCCCATACCGCCGGTAGTGGATTGGCTCTTGGTGGTAAAGAAAGGCTCGAATATTCGCGCGCCGGTTTCCTCGGATATGCCCGCGCCTTGATCGGCAACGGTAATCTGTAATTGCCGGCCGGCGATCTCCGCGGCGATGCGAACCACGCCATCCGGCGGTGAAGCTTCCACCGCGTTCAAAACCAGGTTATAAAGAATCTGCCGCAGCATGTTTTCCGGCAGCGTGATGAAATCGCGGGCGCGCTCCGCGTCCAATTCAAAACTGACCTGGCGCTCGTGGCTTTCCGATTTGAGCAAAGCGAGAATTTCCGTAATGGTTTCTTCCAGGCGAAACTTTTTGAGCGCTTCCTGATATGGGCGGTGCAGATCGAGCATCTGGTGCACGATTTTGGCGATGCGCTCGATTTCCTTCTCGATCGTGTGGACGTAATGATAATGCCGATCCTGCTCCGGAATGGAGCGGCTGACGAGCCGGAAAGCGGTGCGAATGAACCCGAGCGGGTTATTGATTTCATGCGCGATGCGCGCGGCCATGCGTCCCGTGGCCGCGAGTTTTTCGCTTTCAATGTGTTGCTTTTCCAACTCGCGGATGCGTTCGGTGCGCTCATCCACAAGCAGTTTCAGCGCCGAGGTATACTGGCGCAATTGTTCCTCCAGCGCTTTGCGTTCGGTGATGTCCTCGGCAATGCCGGCGATGCGATAGATTTCGCCCTTGTCGTTGCGAATCGGAAAGGCGCGATTGGAAATCCAGCGCCAGCCGCCGTCCGGCCGCACGATGCGATACTCGCTGCTGTAGGTTTCGTTTTTGCCGGCTTGGATCCAGCGATGCATCGACGCAAAAGCTTCCTCGCGGTCTTCCGGATGGATCGCCCAGCGCCAGGTGGCGGGATTTTGCAGCAGGCTCTGGCAGGTGCGTCCCCAAATTTTTTCGTACGCCGGGCTGACGTAGAGCGTGTGCTGCAAATCGCCGGTGTCAAGCCAAAAGACGTCAGCAATATTTTCGGCAAGCTGGCGAAAGCGTTCCTCGCTTTCGTGCAGTTTGGCTTCGGCTTCTTTGCGCTCGGTAATGTCATACGCGGTGCCGAGAATGGCCGGGCGGCCTTCGAACTCGATTTGAATGGTGGTGAAATTAATCCAGTGTTCTTTGCCGGTGCGGGTGACGATTTTGATTTCATATTGCTGATCGCCGGGTTCGCCGCGCAGCAGCGCCATGCCGCGGCGGTAAGAAGCCTCTTTGAAATCCGGATGAACAATATCCCAGAAATGCATCCGGGCAAATTCTTCTTGAGAATAACCGCAGGCTCTCTCCACCTGTTTGTTGACATACTTCATGCAGTCATCTTGAAAAATAAAAATTCCCGCCGTCGTCGTTTCCGCCAAGGAACGGAATTTGGCCTCGCTTTCGCGCAATTCTTTGGTGCGGCTGTGAACGCGCTGTTCCAGCTCTTCGTTAAATTTCCGGATTTCCTGTTCGATTTTTTTGCGCTCCGTAATGTCTTCACAAACGATCAGCACCACGATATTGCCGTCGCGGTCCTGCACGGCGCGCGCATTTTCGCCGACCCACAAAACGCTGCCGTTTTTGCGCACTTTGCGCAGCTCCCAGTACTGCAATTGGCCGCGATTATTCAAGCAATGCTGCATTTGCACCAACACGCGCGGTTTGTCTTCTTCATAAAAAACTTGCAAGACCGATTGGCCGAGCAGCTCGTCAACGGCGTAGCCCAGTTGTTCCGCGCCATAACGATTGACCGAGAGCACTTTGCCGTTTGGATCAACGGTAAAATACATCGAAGGATTGTCTTCATACAAAGCGCGATAACGCTCCTCCGAAAGCCGCACTTGTTCATACAAACGCGCGTTGTCAATCGCCAGCGTCGCCTGGCTGGCAAACGTGACCAGCAGTGTGAGGTCGTCTTCGGTAAAAGCGCGCGGCCGGGTGGAATCAAGGCTGATGACGCCGAGCAGGCGATCTTGTACGATCAACGGCGCCACCACCGCGCTCTCTATGGCTCGCATCTCTTCAATGTCGCCGTGATATTGCAGCTCCGCATGCTCGCGCACGTCTTTGATGACCAGCGGTTGCCGCTCTAACGCGACGCGATGGGCAAAGCCCTCGGCATTGGAAAAAAAGGCTTGCGTCACGCGCTGATCTTGATAACCATAAACGCTTTTCATGCGCAGCATTTGGGCGCCCTCGTCCCACAACAGAATCGTGCCTTTTTCCATGGCGGGAAGCGCTTCATGCGCCGCTTCCAGTATTTTGACCAGCAGATCGTCAAGCTCGAGCGTGCTCACCAGCGATTTATTCGCCTGCACCAGCGCCGCTTGCATGTGCGTGTAACGCTCGCGAATTTCCTGGCTGAATTTTTGTTCGGTGATGTCGATGAAAGAAGCCAACAAGGCGGGTTCGGCGTCGAAGCTGATCGGGCGCATCGAAAGCAGCATCCAGAACGGGCGATTGCTTGTACTTTTCGCCTTAAGCTCATAGCCGTCGAGGTAGCCGTCGGTTTGGAGCTGGGCTAAAATAACCTCACGATCGTTGCTGTCGGCATAAAAATCGATGGCTCGGCGACCGATGACTTCAGGGCGCGGCAAATCAAAAATCCGGGAAAATTGTTGATTGGCATATAACACGGTGCTGTCGGCGCGGCGCGTGATCACCATGGGAATGGGGGAGGTTTCAAAAATCAATTGCAGGCGTTCACGTTCGCGTTGCCCTTCTTCATCCTGTTTGCGGCGGCTAATATCGCGAATGATGGTTTGCACCGCCGGTTGGTTGTTGTGGGTAAAAGGGATGCCGCGCGATTCAACGTCAATCAAGCGGCCATCGGCGCGCATCGCTTTCATTTCGATTACCGGCGTGGGCGTGTTGGTTGAGGCCAGCAATTGCAGGCGTTGGAGCACGCGTTCACGCTCCGCCGGCGGGACGAAATTCATAATTTCCGTGCCGACCAGTTGGGCCGTGTCCTTGATCCCGAAGAGGGTGGCGCTGGCCGGATTGGCGTAGATAAACTTGCCGTTTTGATGGATAATAATCGCATCCGGTGAGCGTTCAACTAAATGGCGATAACGCACTTCGCTCTCGCGCAGCGCCGCAACGGCGTTATTCAACTCGTCGGCCTGCTTTTGGTCATGGAGGCGCAGTTTTTCAAAGCGCGCCAGCGTCCGCACGCGAATGTTGTGAATCACCAAAGATAAAACCGCGGCGCAAAACAAGGCAAAGCCGAAATGCAACCATTCCGCGGCGGGAGGGGAGGTCGAAGCCATCAGGCCGCCGCCGGCGCAAACGGCCAGGCCCATAGCCAAAAACCAATGCGCCGAAAGCGAGACAAAACCGGTTCCAATCACCAGCAGCAAAAGATTGATGCTATGCTGCGACTCCGGCATGAAGCGCATGACGAAGAGGCAAATCAGCAATACCAAAACGGCCAGCATCGCGCCAATCGGATTTGCCCAGCGATACGGAATCGCCCAGCGCACGAGAGCCATGCGAAAACCAAACATCCCAATCGCCGCTACTGCATTCACGGCCACCAGCAGGGTGGCGCCTTCTCGCGGCGAGAACAACACCGAAGCGATGGCCAGCACAATCAGCAGCACGCTGAGTCCGGTGGCAATGGGTTTGAGGCTGTCGCGCACAATGAAATTAAGGGCGACGCTCAGATCGGCCTCGAGCGCGCTGCCGCCGGTCGCCGGCGCGTCTTGATGATTTGGGGGCATCATATCGGTGTCATCCTGAAAAACTTTTCATGGGCAACTCGGATTTTCAAAGTAACGAAAAACGTTTTCACTTGCAATATTTTTTTAAGCGTTAGCCCGGGACGCAGCAATTTTTTTTCATTTCAAAATCTTCATGAAAGATTTCTGAGAACTTTGCCGTTTGTTTGTATATTGTAACAGTGTGGTTATTGATGAGGCTTTAATATCTGAATAAACGGCAGTCCGGAAATTTTTTCGAAATTGGCGCCCCGTTGCAGAATCGTGCAAAATTTTTGTACAAAATTTTACTTGCATATTTGCTGATAATCTTTAAATTATTTACTTCATACTGTGAAGCGTTCCGAAAATTTTGACGGCTGATGAATTTGAGTCATGCAGCCATCGCGTCGTTAAAATCGCAGATGAAAATATAGGCGTCTTTGCGGGTCGGGAATAGCCCAGCAAGTGAAGGCGTAATCGTGACACTCTCAAGAGCGTGTGACGTTTACGCCTTTTTGTTTTGCACTTACTTTATTTTGCGCTTATTTTGCCATGCGACGGCAGGCGATAGGAAGAAATCAGCAGGTAACGCTTCAACCTTTTGAGACGGAACGACGGTAGAAATGGGCCGCAGACTTCCTTCGGATAACGAACACTCTTTTCTGGAAACGACAGTCGAGCTATTACGTCGAGCGGGATATGCTCGTAACTGTGTGCCTGATGCGCTCGGTGCGGCCCATTTATTATAGCAGTGTGAAATTCTCTCCACCGCCCTAAATTGATCCACGGTCGAGGTCAGGGCGTGTTTTCGGTCTTAGTTTTTGGGGAGGTCTTTTTCCTCGGTGTTTCCTTGTTGCGATTCCCAAACTCCCTTTTGAACGCTTCATATTTTTTCTTTTGGTTGGCGTCCAACACCGCGAGGATTTCCTTGTCGAATTTATCAAAGCGTTCTTTTGAGGCGCGGAGCTGGGCCATCTCAACGCCTTTGTAGAGCTCACGATCTGCTATCGTCTGTTCTTGATACGCTTGAACAAGTTCACGAACCTTCGTTTCCTGTTCCGGGGAGAGGGATAGCCGGCGTTTCAGCGAATCGGCGGAAAAATGCCTTGAATTCATTCGCTCTATAAAACGCGCGCGGCTAGAATCTGATCTCGTCTTTAAAATCGTGCGACTCGAATCCGTTTTGGCTTGCGCGAAAGATGGCGTCGGCAACAGCAGCGCTGCAATTACGGCAACATTTATCAACCCGACAGCTTTTAAGCTCATAGAATACTCTCCGTAAGATGTAGTATGATTAAGATGAATTTGGGCGATTCAGATTCAATCAAAACTTTTTTTCGAGGCTATCAATCGGCGGCCGGCGCGGGCGGTGCTGCTTTTTCCAGAACGGCGGCGGGAAAGGAAAAACCTCATGAAATTTCAGCCGTTGCTCCGGCGTCAGCACGCTGTCGATTTGCGCCGTCATTTCTTTGATTATTTGATGTGACTGCGGCCGGATCTGGCTGAAGTGGTTGCGCAGCCGCTCGTGATGCGTGGAAATGATCTCGGCCACCTGCGCCCTTTGCTTCTCGCTCAAATTCAGCCTGGACTGCAGCATTTCCACTTGGAGCGGGCCATGCAAATCGGGAATGCGCTCCCGGCGCGCCCACGGCGACGCCGGACGGCTGTTCTCGCGAACCATGAGCGCACCGGTCAGAACGCCGACGGCAAACGTCAATACGAAGGCCGCCAGCACTAAAATTTTTGTTTTCATTTATTTTTGATTTTCCTCGAGACTCAGCGCCACCTCCCACATCGCTTGCTGGAATTTTTCGTCGGTGTCGGCAAGTAAAAGCTGGGACTCCGGCGTTTCCGGAAGCAAATTCGCCAACACACTTACCGAAGAAGTTTGCTCCTGGCGCAGCAACACCAACAGCGCGGCTAAAATCGCTGCCGCCGGCGCCAGCCAGCGCACCAGCCGGCGGCTGGCATCAACCCAAATGCTCGGCAGTTCGTCGCTAACGAATTGCTTCTCCAAAGCGCGCGCCAGCCGCATTTGTTCCGCCAGGGTCGGTTGCACAGCGTGGTGTCGTTCACGCAATGCGGCGAAAAGCCGCGCCGTGACGGCGGCGCGCTGGCGGCACGAGTCACAGTGATCAAGATGTGATTGCACCGCGAGCATTTCGTGTTCGCTCAATTCGCGTTCGTGCCATTGCCGCAGCGTGGCTTCCCCCAAATGTGGTCCGATCTCATTCATAAAACGCCTCTGCATATTTTTGCATTTTATCTGCCAGCGCCTGTCTGGCTTGATAGAGTCGCGATTTCACCAATTTTTCATCCATCCGCTTGATCTTGGCTATTTCTTCATAACTCAAATCTTCCAGATCGCGCAGCACGATCAACTCGCGATATTTCGGTTCCAACTGCTGCAACGCTGCGTGCAAGTGCGCGTGCAACTCCTCCGTTTCAATCAACTCGCTCGCCAAAGCGTCGTCTGCCTTAATTTGCGCAACGGTTTCCGCCGGCAAGTTGTGCAGCGAGAACCAGCGCTGGCGTTTGCGCCGGCGCAATTCGTCCCGGCAATGATTCACCGTAATTTCATATATCCACGTGAAAAATGCCGAGCGTCCTGCAAAAGTGTCGAGGCGCCGCAAGATTTTTATAAAAATTTCCTGCACCAGATCATCCACGTCGCGGCTGCCGACCAGCGAAACGCAAACGCGCAGGACCGCGCTGTGATAACGCCGCACCAGCTCGTTGAGCGCCTCGGGTTTGCCGGCGCGGCACGCGGCGAGTAATTCGGCCTCTGCCGCCGCGGCGTGTGACTCTACGGCTGTCGGTTCCTCGATTGGCATTTCTTCTTTTTATTTGACGTTGCGGCGGAGGAAAAGTTGAGAACTTTTTAGTTGCAATTCCCGGCGCCCACGGTTATATTTTAAAGCGAAGTGCTGGCCACCGCGTGAAATAAAATTGTTACAGCAAAGAAAGAAGTGCAATGCAGCATCGTTTTTGGTTTCATTTGGTTTTTGGGCTGATTTCATTTTCTCTGCCGGCGCAGGAGTCCAAAACCCTTGTCCTGCGCAACGTTTCTATCCCGGGCCTCGCCGGCAACACCGAGTTGCGCGGACAGGATATTTTCATTCAAGGCGAACGCATCACGGCGGTTCGTCCGACGGGCCGGCCGCTTCCCGGCGAGGCGCTTGCCGTTGATGGCACCGGCAAATGGGCGCTGCCCGGCCTGATTGATACCCACGTTCACTTTGCCCTGCGGGATTTGCGCTGGCCCGAAGAGGAGCAGGAATTTACTGAGCTGCTTGCCGGCGGCATCACGACCGTTTTGGATCTCGGCGGCCGGCTGGAAAGCTTAAAAGATATAAAGAAAAGATCAGAAATGCAAGGGTGGAATGGGCCGCGTTTTTTGCACACGGGCAGCCCGTTGTTCAGCGAGCGAGTCGCCGGTTTGGATTCGCTGACGCAGCGATTTATCGTGCGCCAGCCGCTGGAGGTAAAAAATATCGTTCGGCAATTGAAGGCCGAGGGCGTGGACGCGATCAAAATTGATTCGAACGTGCCGGCAGAAATAACGAAAGCCGCCATTGACGAAGCGCACGCGCAAGGCCTGCTGGCCATCGGCCATCTCATCGCGACTTCTTATCAAGAGGCGGCAAAAGCGCGGATCGATATTCTCGAAGGAATGAGCGGTTTGCTGACGGATTATATTGGCGGCAGCGAGCGCAAAGAGCTGGCGAAGCGTTGGTTCCCCACGTATCTGCCGGCGTGGGAAAAAGTGCCGCTCGATAAAAACGCGCGCAGCAAAATGCAATTTTTTGCCAATAACGCGACTTTCTTGGCGCCGACACTGGCCAATGAGCTGACGGTTTTACAAAACGAAGTGGCAACTCGCCAGATGCCACTGGCCGAATCGACGGCGCAAAAATTTGTAGCGATGTTGCGTCTCGCTTTTGATTTGCAAGTGCCGCTGCTCGCCGGCTCGGACTACGGCACGCATCGTTACGATCGCACCACCTTGCATGAGGAGCTGGAAAGCTGGGTCGCCGCCGGTTTGGAGCCGCGCTTTGCCATCGAAGCCGCCACGACCAACGCCAGTCTCGCGCTAAAACTCTCGGATCGTCTTGGTGAACTTTCTGCCGGCCGGCTCGCGGATATTGTCGTGGTGAATGAAAACCCATTTGCCAACATTAAAACGCTGCGGACCCCGGCTCTCGTGGTGCGCAACGGCAAATTGTATCGCGCCGAAGAATGGCGTAAACTCCTCTCGCCGCATCGCCGCGCCGAGCGGGAAATTCGCGCCGTGCTGGCGCGGCAGGAACGCGCGTGGAACGATTTTGATATTGACCGCTTCATGCGCGGCTATTGGAAAAACGACTCCACCATTTTCGCTTCCGGCGGTGAAGCTTCGCGCGGCTGGAACCAAATGCTGGCCCGCTACAAAAAAGGCTACGACACCGCCGAAAAAGCCGGCCACTTGCAGTTCGATGTTCAGCAAATTGATTTCATGGGCGAAGATTGGGCGAAAGTTTTGGGAGAATGGAAATTATTTCCTCGCCGCGCAAAAAACAATGCCTCAGCGCCGATGTCCCGCGGTTTGTATACACTAATCTTTCACCGCGTTGCAGAAGGCTGGAAGATCGTGCATGATCATACTTCGGTAGCGACCCCGCCGCCAGCGGTGGAACCGCCGGTGCAAAAGAAAAAGAAATAAATGATATTCACACTCGGTAAAAATCGCATTCTTTACCTCTCCATTGCCGCAGCCCTCGTCACCATGGTGATGAAGTTTGCGGCGTATTGGATCACCGGCTCGGTCGGCTTGCTGTCGGATGCATTGGAATCGATCGTGAATTTGGTCGCCGCGTTCGTGGCGTTTACCGCGCTGACGATCGCCGTGCGGCCAGCCGACGAAACGCATCCGTATGGGCACGAGAAGATCGAATATTTTTCCAGCGGCGTGGAAGGCACGTTGATTTTGGTGGCCGCGGCGGGCATCATTTATTCCGCCAGCCAGCGCTTGCTACATCCTGCGCCGCTCGCTAAACTCGATGCGGGATTGTTGCTCGGGGTTTTTGCCGCCGCCACGAATTTTTTGGTGGCACAGCTTCTTTTGCGCGCCGGCCGCGAGCATGATTCGATCACGATTGAAGCCGACGCCAAGCATTTACTCACCGATGTTTGGACGACGCTGGGTGTGCTGGCAGCGCTGCTGATCATCAAATTCACCGATTGGATGATCATCGATCCGCTGATTGCATTTGCCGTCGGCGGCAATATTATTTTTTCCGGCATTGGTCTGCTGCGGCGCTCGTTTCGCGGATTGATGGATTTTCGTCTGCCATCCGAGGAGATTGCCGCTATTGATGAAGTATTGCGCCGGTACGTTGGCGAAAGGCCGGTGTATCACAATCTGCGGACGCGGAAATCCGGCTCGCATCGCTTCATCGAATTTCATTTATTGGTTGCGGGTGAAATGAGCATTCGCGCCGCCCATGAGCTTTGCGAGCAAATCGAAAATGAAATCCGCCAACGTTTGCGCAACACCACGGTGACGATTCATACGGAACCGGCGGACGAGTTGGCGAGTTATCAGGATGTTGTAACCAGCTTGCCGTACGGACGGTAAGCTTTGCGGACACAGCCGGAAGATGCGGCCGTGGCAGTTTTTTATAGAACGCCAGCTTGCCTGAAATTTCAGGCAAACAGGATGATTGGCGAAAAACTTCAGGAGTGAAGATGAAAAATTTCGTTCGTTGTATTTGGGGGTTATTAGCCGTTCCCATTTTTACCGTTGCCCAAAACCAATCCAATCCCGTACGTTTGTATGCCGCCGTGGTGGGACCCTCTCCCGTTACCTTGAGCAGCACCGCGCTGGCGGTGGGCACGCGCTCGCTTGATCCCGGCCAGGCCAATATCGTCAAAACCTTGCGACAGTACATCGGGCGCGAATTAACTTTTCCCGGCGGGCTTTATGCTTCGCCGTTGGACAGCGCCACCTGGCAAAATGCAAGCTGGCCCAATTTAACGTTGCGTACGCTGGCCATGTCAAAGGCGACGGGCGAGCCGCAGCTATTGTTGGGTGCAGACAACGGCATCCTGCGTCCATTCGCCAATCCGACCAATTGGCAACTCCTCACGGACTGGCAAATCACGCAAGTCATGGATTTGCGCGGCGATCCTTTTCAAGATAATATTTTGTATGCCTGCACGGCGAATGGAATTTTTATTTCGCCGGATGGCGGCATATCGTGGCGCCGTTCCAACGCCGGGTTAAATAATTTATTTGTGAGTTGTCTTTTTCCCGATCCGAAAGTGCGAGGCCGTTTGCTCGCCGGAACCGAGGGCGGCCTTTATCAATCCCTGGACGGCGGCGACCAGTGGGAGGCGCTCGCGCTCGCCGGCGTTCCCGTGCGCGCGATTTTGCGCGAGCCGGAATCATGGCCGGGAATTTTTTGGGTGGGCACCGAACGCCACGGGCTTTATGAAAGTATCGATGGCGGAAAAAATTTTCTTCCGGTTTTGGTGGGTGAAGAGGAAATCTCGATTTATGCGCTGGCTGGCGGCGGCTCGAACCGGCCGATTTACGCCGGCGCTTACAAACGCGGAATTTTTTTCGCTTCTTCTGTTGGCCAAAACTGGCGGCAACTTCCCGGCAGCGAACAACTCGGCAGTGTAACGTGCCTTCTGCCGCTGCCGGAGCAAAACCTCTTATTGGCCGGAACCTATGATCGCGGCGTGCAGCTCAGCCGCAACAACGGCCAAACGTGGAAAGCTTTTGGTTTGGTCGGCGCTTACGTTCGCCAGCTCTTACTCGGCGAATCTAATTGGATGCACCCGTAACCCGGACCGCCGGCCAATCAATTTTGGGTGAGCAAAATTTTTTTACTTTGATGAAGGATGCAGCATGAACTCATTTTGGCGCAAGGAAGCCCCGCCGCAGACGTTTTACGTTTTTACTTTTTTACGTTTTACGTTTTACGTTTTATTACTGCACATTTTTATTTCGCCCGTTTTGGCGCAGGAAAATTTTGAAAAGGATCTGGCCGCGCGCCGGCAAGCGCTGCTCACGCATTTGGTGGAAAATGAATCCACGCCGTCGTTTGCCGCCGTCATGGCACGGTATGCCGCCAATGAACGTGTTCCGGAAGCGAACCAAATGTTATCGCAGCTTTTGCGCCAGCCCTCCGGTGATCCGGCATTTGGTTTCAACCTGATGGCCACGTATTTATTCGGCCAGCGCAGTATGCCGGATTCGTTGCGTGCAAAAGTGCGGCAAAATTTTTCCACGAACGCGTTGTTGCGTGGCGACAGCGAAGACAACCAACTCCGTTATCACGCCGCGCTGCTGTTGGCCGCGCAAACCTGGCCGGAGATGGCCGCAGCACAATGGTTCAACGGCAAATCTGCCGCGGAAAATTGGCGCGAGGCCGCCGCGTTTCTGGTGAGCTGGATGGAGAACAATGCCGTTCATGGCCAAACGCAATTTGACTCGCCGGAATTGCTGCCGGCGTTTCTCGCCTGTTTGGAATTGCTGCACGAGTTCGTCACGAATGAACCGCCCTTTCCGCTGGCGAACGGGCACGCGGCCAACGGCAAGACCGCCGCGGTGAATTTACAAACCCGTGTGAGCATGATGTTGGATTTGCTGCTCGTCGATTTTGCGCTGGAGCAAATTGACGGCATGTATGCCGGCGCGCACAGTTATGACACCGAACCGGCCGTGCACTCGCCGCGGCAGAGCGCGAATGGGGCGTTGTTCTGGCTGCATTTTGGCGCGGGTGAAATGAAACCAACCGTGGAAGCGCTGATCAGCGCCTTAAGCGGCTACAATGTTTCGGAAGCGGTTTATGCGTTGGCGACCAAACGCGAGCCGCTCGGCGGGTACGTGCATCGTGAGCGCAAACGCGTGCGCAATCAACTGCGCACCAATTATGATCGCACCGCGGCGGTTTATAAATACGCGTACATCACGCGCGATTATATCCTCGGCTCCATGCAAGGCGGGCTGCTTTCGCCGATGCAACAGCATACATGGGATCTCACCTATCTCGCGCCATACGATCCGCGGCCGACGCTTTATGTGATGCACCCGTATTTCGATCAACGCGAATTGGGCGCCTTTTTCATCGACGAGCCGGCGTTGCTGTTTCAGGAACTGAACAAATTCAGAGGCCGCTACAGTCACGGCGACAAACTCGTGGGCGGCTCGCCGTATGAACAAATCTTCCAACATCGCAACACGTTACTGGCGTTGTATAATATTCCGGAAAACGTGCAATTCGGTTATATTGCCGGTTTTTTTTCGGATAGTTTAAAAAATGAGGAGGGCTTCGACGGCGAGGGCTTGTCGCACGATCCCGCGTGGCTGTTCTGCCGCGCCGGCAACACCTTCATTGCTTTTCGCCCCTTGCAGGAATTTCGCTTCAGCAAGATGGACGGCGGTTGGCGTTATGTTTCCGAAAGCCGGCGTAACGGCGTCATTCTCGAGATCAGCACACCGGAAGAGAGCAAGTCGTTCGCAGAATTTAAACGCCGCATTTTGCAGGTGAGCAAAGTCGACTTCAAAGAAGAGAACACGCAGGCGCGGCTGCAATACACCACGGCGTACGGCGATCGGATGGAGTTTACGTATGATGGGCGCACCGAAACGGTGGCGCGTTTTCTGAATGAATTGCCGTTTAAATTTGATAACTGGCCGGTTTTCGATAACCCGTACATCAAATACGACGAGACCAAACGCGTTTTGCAAATTCGCGCTAAAAACAAATGGCGTGCGCTGGATTTTATCAAGTGGACGGTGAGCGAACGGGCGGGATCTTATACGGATGAATTGGGGAAGTGGTAAAAGCAGGAACAAATCAATTATTCGGCCGAAAGATCATTTTGCCTTAGCAAGACTTCCGCGATCTGCAAATCGCGCGGCGTCGTGATTTTCAAATTGTTTTCTTCGCCCTCAACCCAACCGACCGCGCCGCCGAATTTTTCCACCAATGCCGCTTCGTCGGTGCTATAAAAATTAATTTTCGCCGCTTGCTCAAAAGCTTGCAGCAATTTCTGGTACCGAAACGCTTGCGGCGTTTGCACGAGGCGCAACGACTCGCGCGGCACGGTTTCGATGATGCGATCGCCGGCGATGCGTTTCACGGTATCGCGTGAGGGCAGGCCGGGCACGCAGGCGTCGAACGTGTTACAGCCATTGATGACGCGCGTCAATAAATCCAACGAGAAAAGCGGGCGCACGGCATCGTGAACGACGACGACTTCGTGCGGCGTGGGCAAAGCCTGCAATCCCGCCAGAACGGAATCCTGCCGCTCTTTGCCGCCGGGAACGATGGCGCTGATTTTGTCAAAATTGAAACGCGCGACGATTTCGCGGCCGAGGTATGGCACCCAATCTTTGCCGGCAACGATAATGATCTGGCTGATAATGGCGGCGTTTTGCAAACGCTCCAATGCATGCACGATGATGGGGCGGTTTTGCAGCAGCAAAAACTGCTTGGGAATGTCGCTGCCAAACCGGGTTCCCTGGCCGGCAGCGACGAC
>CAZVZZ010000002.1:0-40606 GCA_964631505.1 uncultured Cytophagia bacterium | reverse complement strand
AAAACTGCTTGGGAATGTCGCTGCCAAACCGGGTTCCCTGGCCGGCAGCGACGACGATTGCAGCGACGTCGGTCAAGGCTACCTTGCAAAAATGATCGTTCACTATCGATGGTTGCTTAATCGCATTTACCAACTCTTGTCGCTTGCCAAATTTTAATATTGGGTAATTCGGCCAGAACATCCGGCACCAACGGTTTTAAATCTACAAGCCGATTTGTTGGTGCACACACAATTAAAACCGCAATTTTAAATTTGGCCAAGTTTTGTTGAAATGGAAGATTGCGATCAACAGTGATCAAAACATCAAACTGTTGCTCGGCAAGTGTCAGTAAATGCCCATTCTTTATGCCTGCCCAACCCATTCTTTTTACAGTCGTAATGCTGTAACTATGGAATTCCTTTGCAAGTCTTTGATCGACGCACTCATCAAGAAGCAGTTTCACTTGGCTTCACCATAGTAAGCATTCGCTCTTTGGCTTCTTCCAAAAAATCGATGACTTGTTCCTTTGTAACCGTTGGAAATCCTTCCAAAAAACTGTCGATGGTTTCCCCCCCTTCGAGATACTCAATCAAGGTTTGAAAAGGGACGCGAGTTCCCTTAAAAACCGGCGTGCCGCTCATCACATCGGACGAGATACTTATCGTTTTGCTTTCCATAAAGTTCCCAGCGTTTTTGATTTCAAACAATCAGCATCGCATCGCCATAACTCAAAAAGCGGAGTTTGTCTTTCATCGCTTTGCGATACGCCTTGAATAGAAAATCGCGGCCGGCAAAAGCGCAAGCGAGCATGAGCATCGTCGAGCCCGGGAGGTGAAAATTGGTAACAAGGCGGTCGACGATTTTAAAATCGTACGGCGGGAAAATGAATTTGTCGGTCCAGCCGCGGTTGGGTTTAACCCAGCCTTCGCTGCTCACTTCGGTTTCGAGCGCGCGCACGCAACTCGTGCCGACGACGATAATGTTGCCGCCTTTTTTCATCGTGTCGTTGATTTTCGTCGCCGAGTCGTAGCTGATTTCATAATACTCCGAATCCATCTTGTGGCGATTCAAATCTTCGACATTGACCGGGCGAAAACTGCCGAGACCGAGATGCAACACAATGGGCGCGATCTTCACACCTTTGTTCTCGATTTTGCGCAGAATTTCTTTGGTAAAATGCAAACCCGCGGTCGGAGCCGCGACGGCGCCGCGCACGCGCGCGTAAACGGTTTGATAACGCTCTTTGTCGGAGGTCTCCGGCTCGCGTTTCACATACGGCGGCAGCGGCGATTGGCCGAGACGCTCGACAGCCTCGAAGAAGTCGCCGTTATAATTGAACCGCACGACGCGGCCGCCGGAAACGGTGTTATCGATCACGTCGCAAAATAATTCGCGCCCGACCGACAGGCGATTGCCGACGCGAACTTTGCGCGCCGGTTTGACCAGCACTTCCCACAAACCTTCTTCCAATTGGCGCAGCAAAAAAATCTCGACTTTGGCTTCGGTTTTATCTTTGGTGCCGAGCAGGCGCGCCGGAAAAACTTTAGTTTCGTTAATAACGAGACAATCCTCGGGGTTGATATAATTCACGATGTCGGTAAAGGGATGCTCTTCGATGGTTTGCTTGGCACGATCCAGCACCATCAATTTGGAGCGGTCGCGTTTGTCGGCGGGATACTGCGCGATAAATTTTTGCGGTAAACTATAATTGAAATCGGAAAGCTTCATAGAGGACGGCTCTTAAAAAAGGTTCTTTTGTGCAGCAGTGAGTGCAGCCGGTTGCGGCAGGCCGAGATGTTGGTAGGCCAACTCCGTCGCCATTCTGCCGCGCGCGGTTCGTTTCAACAGGCCTTGTTGAATGAGAAAAGGTTCATATATTTCTTCGAGTGTTTCGCCATCTTCACCGACGGCCACCGCGATGGTGTTGATGCCGACCGGCCCGCCGGTGAATTTTTCGATCAGCGTGGATAAAATGCGCTTGTCCATATCATCCAAACCGAGATGATCGACTTCGAGGCGATTGAGCGCTGCGCCGGCCAGCGCGAGATCGATAGATTTCTTGCCATCAATTTGCGCGAAGTCGCGGATGCGCCGCAACAGGCGATTGGCGATGCGCGGGGTGCCACGCGCGCGCCGCGCCAACTCCGTTGCCGCTTCCGGCAGCACTTCGACGCTTAACAGTTGCGCCGAGCGTTTGATGATCAAGCTCAATTGCTCCGGCAGATAATAATCAAGCCGCGCCACCACGCCGAAACGCGCGCGCATCGGCGCAGTCAGCAAGCCGGCGCGCGTCGTCGCGCCGATCAGGGTGAACTTCGGCAGTTTGAGCTGAATCGAGCGCGCGTTCGCGCCTTTGTCGATGATGATATCGAGCTTGAAATCTTCCATCGCCGGATACAGATATTCTTCAACAACGTGATTCAGGCGGTGGATTTCATCGATGAAAAGAACGTCGCCTTCGCCGAGGTTCGTCAGCAGACCGGCGAGATCACCGGCTCTTTCCAGCGCCGGGCCGGAGGTCATGCGAATTTTGGTGCCCATCGCATTCGCGATGATATGCGCCAGCGTGGTTTTGCCCAGCCCGGGCGGGCCGTATAAAAGAACGTGATCGAGCGCTTCGTGGCGCGCCCGCGCGGCTTCGACAAACACGCGCAGATTGCTTTTGATATTATCCTGCCCGACAAAATCATCAAAGAGCGTGGGCCGCAGGCTGCGGTCAAAATCCTGCTCGCCTTCAAGAGGGGAAGGGTCGAGCGGGCGCAGGGTTTTCGCAGTCGGGTCGGGCATGCTCGGTTTAAAGACAAACAATCCAGTGTAACATTCTGGAGGTTGTTTGATAATCAGGAATCCATTTAACACGGAGACACGGAGAATAATTTTACAAAAGCTTTTCTCCGTGAAACTCCCTGCGGGCTTAGCCGCGCACTCGGCGGCTCGTGTTAAAACAAGCTGCGCAAACTGAAGTTTGCACTCCCCAATATATCGCACTCCTAAATATATCGCAGCGCGCGTTTGATCAACTCTTCGACAGGCAATTCGCCGGATTCTTTTTTCACCTGTTCGACGGCTTTTTGCGCCGAGGAGCGGGTGTAGCCCAGCGACACCAGTGCGGCAATCGTTTCTTCTTCAATGGCAGAGGGCGTCGGCGTTGTGCTCGTGGCCATTTCCGGCATCCAGCGCGCGAGACGGTCGCGCAATTCCAGAATGAGACGCTCTGCGGTTTTCTTGCCGATGCCGGGAATTTCCGTCAACGCGGTAATATCGTTTTTCGCGATATGTTGGCAAAACATTTCCACCGGCGAACTGCTGAGAATGCTTTGTGCGAGTTTCGGGCCGATGCCGCTCACGGAAATCAAATGTTGAAAGAGCTGTTTCTCCGCCGCCGTCGCAAAGCCGAAAAGCTGCAACACGTCTTCGCGAACATGCAGATAGGTCAACACGCTGGTGTTGTCGCCGGTCGCGCCGAGCTGGTCAAACGTGGACAGCGGAATTTGAACTTCGTAACCGACGCCGTTCACTTCCACTAAAATTCGCGTCGGCGATTTTTCCAGCAAACGGCCGGAGAGTTTGGCGATCATGGTGCAAGTTGCAAGTGGCAAGTGGCAAATTGCAACTTGCAATTCGTAAATCGTGAACAGGAAATTGTATTTATTCTTTACTACTTGCCATAGGCTCGGTGCGCGTGGCAAATGGCTAACGCCAGTGCATCGGCGATGTCGTGCGTTTCGGGAACCGCGGGCAAATTCAACACGGCTTGCACCATCCGCTGCATTTGCTCTTTGGAGGCATTGCCGTATCCCGTCGCCGCGAGTTTGACTTCGCGCGGGGAATATTCCATTACCGGCAAGTTGTTCTCTGCAGCCGCCAGCAGCAACACGCCGCGCGCGTGACCGAGTTTGAGCGCCACTTGCGCGTTGCGCGCGTAAATCAAATTTTCCACCACCATCACTTCCGGCTGCCAGGCGCGCATGCAGGCTTGCACCTCCGTATAGATTTGCTGCAAGCGGTCGCGCAACGATTGCGCCGCCGCGGGGGCAATCAATTTTGCATCAACAAAAGAAATGCGCCCATCCTGCAGCGCAATCAATCCCAATCCCGTTCGTATCAAGCCGGGATCGACACCTAAAATTCGCCGTTCGTGTTTACGCCCGGGCATTCGCGCCCTCATGCTTCGCTGAATTTCGCCATCGCTTCGGCGTCGATGTCGGCATTGGAGTGTACTTTCTGAATGTCGTCGTTCTCTTCGATGGCATCCAAAAGTTTCAACAATTGCTCGGCCTCTTTGCCCTCGACTTTCACCACATCTTTGGGATACAGGCTCACTTCGGCTTTTTCGATTTTCAGTCCCTGTTTTTCCAACGCGCTTTTCACGGTTTCCAAATCACCCGGCGTCGTGAGAATTTCAGTGGACTCTGAATCGTACTTAACGTCTTCAGCGCCGGCATCGAGCGCGGACATCATCAGGTCATCTTCGCTTTTGCCCGCCGGCGTGACCGAGATGACGCCTTTCTTATCAAACTTCCAGCTCACGGCGCCGGCAGAAGCGAGGTTGCCGCCGTATTTGGAGAAGATGTGACGAATCTCCGACACCGCGCGATTCTTGTTGTCGGTGATCAATTCGGCAATAATCGCGACGCCGCCGGGGCCGTAGCCTTCGTAAGCGACTTCTTCGTAATTCACGCCTTCCAACTCGCCGGTGCCTTTTTTGATCGCGCGCTCCACATTGCTCGCCGGCATATTGGACGCTTTGGCATCCTGAATCGCTTTGCGCAAACGGGCATTACTGGCCTCATCGCCGCCGCCCATACGCGCCGCCAGCGTAATTTCTTTAATGAGACGCGTGAACACGCGACCTTTCGCCGCGTCCGTGGCCGCTTTTTTATGTTTAATTTTGGCCCATTTATTATGACCTGACATGCAAAAACCTCCGGATTGACAACTTGGTTTTTCTCTGGTAAATAACTAAAGCCCGATCCGTCTCTTGAATTTACCTACCAACTTTTTGCGTATGGCAGCGCTCTTGGACAAAACGGGGCAACATATTAATTTAATAAAATTTTGCCCGTTTTCCAAATGGAATTTTGGATTGTTTTGGAGTTTGGTATGGACTTTGGCACGGACAATTTGGCATGTGAACGGATGGGCAGTGAATACGAGAGGTAAACAATACTTTGGGGCGAGCATGATATATATTTGCAACCAAACCATCCCGGCATAAGTTTAATATTCAAAAGTTACAAAACCGAACTTTAACACAACCAAGCTGTATCGGCCGTGAAAAAGTTAACCTGAAATTTACAAACCGATAACGCTTCTATGACAACGGAACGATTTTGGCTTCGTATATTATTGGCGTAAGTTATCTCTTCGGACATCGAAAAATTCATTTGCAGATCAATCGTGCGATGGACGAAACTTAGCAACTGACAGGGAAATGCAGAAAACGGAGCATGGACGCGAACAGGACAAACGACTCAAGTACCGAGAAAGGAAATTGCCATGACTGAAATCAAGAAAACTCTTGCCAGCGACAACGCCATGCAGATGGCAACCGTCGCCGCCACCTTGCATTTTACGCCGCGCTCGAAGCATGTCAACCTCAGATTGGAAGGCACGATTCTCGGCGAGCACACCAAGTCGTTGCGGGATTTTCTGCAGAACCTCTGCTATTTTCAAGGCACGAAGTGGACGCTGGAACTGGAGAATTTGGACGTGATCAGCATGCGGGCGCTGAAGGTGCTGGTGACGTTTGCGAAGATCATCCGCCGGCGTGGATATGACGTGATCGTCACGAACATACAAGCTTCGGTGCTCGCCGCGTTTTTGGATTCCGGCATTCACGAGCATTTCAACTGGGACGTGATCGAGCGGCAAGCCCAACGCCCGAAAGCCGCGCCGCGTCGCCGCCCGTTGCTGCCGGAGCTGGCTTATGAAAGCGAATTGTACGTGGAAGAAATGTCATAAAAACCGGCTCAACAAATCGCCGATAACATAACCGACGGCGGCGACGCCGAGGCCGACGATGAACATATCGAAGCCGCTGCGGAAGATGCCGCGGCCGGTGAAAAAGCTGCGCGCCGCGCCGACGCCGAAGTGCGCCAGCATGCTGACGGCAAACGACATCCAAATCGCAATGTTGAAATCAAAAATAAAAAACGGCATGACCGGAATCAGCGCGCCAAACGCCGTGGCGAGCCCGGTCACCGTACCGTCTTTCAGCGGCGTCAGCGTTGCCGGCGAGATCGCCAGCTCTTCGCGGATTTTTTCCTGCAGCATTTGCTCCGGCGATGCCAGCATGTTTCTGGCCATCTCTTGCGCGCGCGCAGTGTTCACACCTTTGGCCTCGTAAATCAGCGCCAATTCTTCCATTTCCACCTCCGGCATCAAGCGAATTTCTTCGCGCTCCAGCGCTATCTCGTGTTCGTAAACTTCGGCTTCGCTTTTGGCGGCGAGATAACCGCTCGATCCCATCGACAGCGCGTCGGCAATCATTCCCGCGACGCCGGCCACCAGCAGGGCGTGTTCATTCACCGAGGCGCCGAGCACGCCGGCCACGAGACCGAAGTTCGCCGTGAGCCCATCGTTGAAACCATACACGACGCTGCGCACCATGCCGCTGGAACTGACCGCATGCCACGGCTCGCCGCTTTTGTTGAGCATTTGGGAAAGCGTACCCGCATGATGCGCTGACTCGCGCGCAATTTCACTGGCCATCGCGCGTGCATGGGGCTGCGGCATTTCCGTGGCGAGTTTCAAATAATTTTTCACCTCGCGTGCCTCTTCGGCCAGCAAGCTCGGTGCGATGAGGCCGGTGCCGAATTGTTTGGCCATCCAGCTCAGGATTTTGGCCCGCGTTGAGGGCGCCTGCTCAAAATCGATTTTTTCACCCGCCTCTTGCAACAGATGGCGCCATTGCCGCACGTGTTTATCCTCCACCATCGCCAACCGCAAATAAATATCCCGCCGCGCTTCGTCTTTTTCCACTTGGGCCAGATTGCGGTATAAATAAGCTGCGTCGATTTCATCTTGTAAATGGTGCTTCCAGTTGTCAAGATCAATTGGAGTCGTGTTTATCATTCGAATGAGGTTTTCTAAAAAAATTTTTTCTCAATTAAAAATTATCGCAACATTCTCAAGATACAAAATTTCTCTTCACGCGCCAAGCTGAAAATTACATTGTTGAAATTTAGATGAAGAAATGTTATATTCTTGAACCGTCAAATTTCATCAACCAACTTGCGAGGAAGAAGCATGCTGCGACGCGATTTTATGAAATCGGCCGGGAGCCTGGCGATGTTGCCCTGGCTGCCGGCTGTGAGAAATTTCGATCATCATCTCAAACCGGCGCTATTTTCCGAAATGGCGGCGCGCTTGAAGAGTGCTCCGCAAATCACCAAAGATGATTTTAAAACGCGGCGGACCAAGTTGCAAGCAGAGCTTGACCGCCGCAAACTTGCCGGCCTTTTTTTGGAGCCGAGCGAAAATTTGTATTATTTTCTCGGCATGCGCTTTGGCCGCAGCGAGCGGCTGGTGTCCGTGTTCATCCCGGCGAAAGGCGAACCCTTTGTTTGCGGGCCGGCTTTTGAAGAGCCGCTGTTGCGGCAGGCGAGCGGATTGGAGAACGTTTATGTTTGGCAGGAGCAGGAAAATCCGTATGCCGTATTCGCCCAAGCCGCCGGCTTGAAATCCGGCACCATCGCATTGGAGCCGACCACGCGTTATTTTGTGACCGCAGGCTTGAGCCGCGCGCTGCCGCAGATGAAATTCGTCAACGGCGACGCGGTTTGCGACGCGCAACGGATGATCAAAACGGAAAAAGAAATTGCGTTGATGCGCTTATCGAATGACGCCACCGAAGCGTGCATTCGCCAAACCTGGACGCAAATCAAAAACGGCATGACGGAGCAGGAGGTGGCGAAACTGCTGCAGCAAAACTTTGCCGCGCTCGGTCTGTCCGGCGGCGGGTTGATTCAATTCGCGCAGTCCTCCGCCATTCCCCACGGCGGTGCAAGCCCGCGCGTATTGCAGCAAAATGAAGTGGTGCTGATGGATTGCGGCACGCGCTTGCAAGGCTACGCCAGCGATGTGACGCGCACGACGGTGTTCGGCAAACCGACGCCGCGCCATGAAGAAATCTGGCGGCTCGTGCATCAAGCGCAAAGCGCCGGTATTGCCGCGGCCAAACCGGGCGTGACGTGCGAATCGGTTGACGCCGCTGCGCGTAAAGTGATTGACGACGCCGGTTACGGCAAATATTTCATTCACCGCCTCGGCCATGGTATTGGCCTCGAAGGCCACGAAGCGCCGTATTTCGCCGGCAACAATAAAACCATTTTGCAGCCGGGCATGACCTTTACCGTCGAGCCGGGCATTTATATTCAAGGCGAGTTTGGGGTGCGATTGGAAGATGATATCGTGATTACGGAAAACGGGTGTGAGTTGCTCACGGTGCGGATGGAGGGAATTGAGCCGATAGTGGCGTGAGACAGACGGCTCATCCGATGGTTATTCTTTGCCGTTGCCGGCCAAAATCATCATAACGGTTTCAACAATATCCGACTCTTCTTCGGCAAACAGCCATTGCGTGTTCAACCAAAAGCCGGGAATAACTTCGGAATGAAAAATGTCGTCATCACTGACGGGCATCGGCAACCATGCGTTATTATGGTTTCGAAAAAAATCGGCGATTTGATTTTCCGGATCGATCTGCCAATACTCGAGCGCACCGTATTTCGCATACAGCGCCATCTTTTTGCCACGATCCAGCTTGCGCGTGGTCGGCGAAAGAATTTCAACCACCATCTCCGGCGCGCCATCGATGTAATACGGATGCACGCGGTTGCGGCTGGCATTGCTGATGAAAACGATATCGGGTTGCACGCCGTTTTCCTCGGAGAATTTAAGCGTCGTGCGCGAGCCGCGAACGAGACCTAATTTGCGACGCACAACGAACGCATTCAAAACGCCGCTTAAAAAGATAAAAATTCGTTCATGAACATCAGCCGGTGGTGATTGCATGTGGATAACCCCGTCGATTAAATCAGCTTTGGTTTCTTCGGTCAGCCAATCCAAATACTCATCGAACGTGAACCGCTTCGGCGCAGTCTGCGGAACTGGCGTGAAAGGCGCGGAGGGTGTAACAAGCTCGACTTCCATGATTAAGGCCTCATTAAAATTTAGCATACAGTAGCGTTTTTTCAACTAAAAAGCAAGCAAAATTTTTGTTTGGAGTCAACCTCGCATGAAGCGCTCGCAAAACAAACCCGTGATCACCACGACGGATTTTCCCACGCTGAAACTGCTCAAGCGCGGCAAAGTGCGTGATGTTTATGAAGTGGAAAATTATTTATTGATCGTGGCAACCGATCGGCTCTCTGCTTTCGACGTGGTGTTCGCGCAGGGCATTCCCTTTAAAGGACAGGTGCTCACGCAAATCTCGCGGTTCTGGTTTGAAAAAACACGCGGCATCATTCCGAATCATCTCATTTCGACCAACGTCGAGGAGTTTCCTAAAGCTTGCGCGCCGTACCTCGACGTGTTGGCCGCGCGCAGCATGTTGGTCAAGAAAACCGAGCCGTTACTGGTTGAGTGCATCGGCCGTGGTTACCTCTCCGGCTCCGGGTGGAATGAGTATCAAAAAAAAGGAACTGTTTGTGGCATTCCATTGCCCGCCGGATTGGTGGAGTCGCAAAAATTACCGGCGCCGATTTTCACGCCGTCAACCAAGGCCGCGGTTGGCATTCACGACGAAAATATTACTTTCGAGCGCGCCGCGATTTTGACCGGCGTCGGCTTGGCAAAAGAAATGCGCGAGAAATGCCTGCTTATTTATCAACGCGCCGCAGCGATTGCCGAACAGAAAGGCATTCTCATTGCGGACACCAAAATGGAATTTGGCCTGCGCGGCGGCGACTTGCTGCTCATTGACGAATTGCTGACGCCCGATTCGTCGCGTTTTTGGCCGAAAGATAAATACGCCCCTGGTCGCCCGCAGGAAAGTTACGACAAACAATACGTGCGCGATTATTTGCTCTCTATTAACTGGAACAAACAGCCGCCCGCGCCGGATTTGCCGACGGAAGTGATTTTAACGACGAGTCAAAAATATTTGGAAGCGCTGGAGAAACTGACAGGCGAGACGCTCGCGTGATCACAAGGTCGGAAGCAGCGTTTCAATTTCTTGAATCAAGGCAGGTAAATTGGGATTCGTAAAACTCAAGTTCGGGGCGGGAATGCGATGATGTTTGATGTCCGGTGGAATGTGCTTGTGATGCGGATGCGTGGACGCCAAGAGCGGGTTGTCGGGATGAGGCCAGCAGTCGTACCAGTAGAGCTTTTTATCACCATGATATACTTCGTAGCCATAATCAGAAATTTCGTGCTCAAGAAAGTCAATTTCTTCAAAAATGCAAAGCGTAACATCCTTCTCAAAGTAAAGAATGCCGCTAACTTGGGCCGAGTTATTGCTCGTTCGTCTGAGGACTAAAGTAGAAGTTTTAATGCAGTCAAAACGAGCTTGCAAAGAATAGATAAAATCTTCATATTCCGGCAAACTTGTTATCATACTGCAATACCCTCTGATTGAAAGAATTCAACTTTAACGGGCCGGGTAATTTTTAAAAGAGGCGAAGGCGATTTGAGCAATTGTAAATAACGCTCGCGACGTTTTAACCAGATTTTGTAAAGCCCCAGCCATTCGTGAAGCTCAAAACTTTCTTCGATGACACCGGCAAGCACCAGCTTGTAAAACTCCGCAGATTTAATGCTGTATTTCCACTCAAACTTCTGCATTTGTTGCTCAAGCTGATTCATCTCCTGAACGATATCATTAAGAGTACTTTCCATAACAAGGCCTCAATTCTAAAAAAATACTGAAACTGGTCTTTTTTGAAAGTAACAAGATTTCTATAAACAGTCAATGAGAATTTTGGAGAACAAGTTTTCCGTCGTGTCAAGGTTTTTTCAATCCCGCACCCACCGCGACCGTTGGATTGCCTACGCGTTTCTGCTGCCGAATCTAACTGGGTTCCTGCTTTTCATGCTGGGACCGATGATCGCTTCGCTGGTGATGAGCTTGTTTCGCTGGGATATTTTCACCGCGCCGACTTTTATTGACTGGGACAATTTTTTTGAGATTTTCTCAGCGCACTCCGGCTTTGGCGAGTACCTGGGCAACACGTTGTTTTTCGCGTTGAGCGTCCCGCTCGGATTAACGCTGGCGCTCGGTTTCGCCCTGTTGCTCAATCAGCCGTTACGGGGCAGCGGTTTTTTCAAAACCATCTACTTCCTTCCCGTCGTGACCTCGGCGATTGCCGTCGCCATCATTTGGCAATGGTTGCTAAACAAGGATTTTGGCGTCATCAATCTCTTATTAGCAAAACTTCATTTCGCGCCGGTCGATTGGCTGGGCACGCCGCTCTTGGCAAAAATTTCCATTGTGTTGATGACGGTGTGGAAAAGCTTGGGGTACAACATTCTCATCTATCTCGCCGCGCTGCAAGGCATTCCCGGCGAGCTTTATGAGGCGGCGCAGCTCGACGGCGCGCCGAGTTGGCGACGCTTCACGCGGATTACGCTGCCGCTGCTCGGCCCGGCGCATTTGTTTCTTTTTATCACCGGATTCATTGCCACGTTCCAGCTTTTCGGCCCGATTTACGTGATGACGCAGGGCGGCCCGCTGAAAGGCACGTGGTCGCTGGTTTACGAAATCTGGTGGAAAGCTTTCCGCGAGTTTCGCATGGGCTACGCCGCCGCGCTGTCGTGGATTCTCTTCGCGATCATTTTCGTGGTCACGCTCGTGCAATGGCGTTATGCGGAGAGGAAAATTCATTATTCTTGAGGCTTGTTGCTCGTTCCTGGGCACTGAAAACTGAATACTGCTTATCTCATGACAACGACATCCAACTGGCATAAGCTTGGCATCTACTTTATTCTCGCGGCCGGCGGCGTTTTGATGATTGCGCCGTTGTATTGGAGTTTCATCACCTCGCTCAAATCGCCGGCGGACGCTTTTGATGGCCGCTGGTTTTTGACGCTGGAAAAAATGGACGGACAAAATTATCGCGACGTGGTGAAACTATTGCCGTTTGGGCGGTTTTTTCTGAACAGCTTATTCATCGCCGTGAGCATTACCATTTTGCAAGTCTTGACCAGCTCGCTCGCGGCGTATGCTTTTGCGCGGCTGCGCTTTCCGGGGCGCGAGAGAATTTTTTTTATTTATCTCGCGACGCTGATGGTGCCGGGGCAGGTCACGCTCATTCCGCTTTATTTTATCATCAAATACTTCGGCTGGATCGATCAATATGCCGGCGTGATTTTTCCGGCGGCGTTTACGGCGCTCGGCACGTTTCTGCTCCGCCAATTTTTTATGACGATTCCGCGCGAGGTGGAAGACGCCGCCGCAATTGACGGCGCCGGCCGGCTGGCAATTTACTGGCACATTATTCTCCCGCTCGCGGTGCCCGCGCTGGCGACCCTGGCGATTTTCGTTTTCATCAACGCCTGGAATGATTTTTTCTGGCCGTTTATCGTGCTCTCCGATCCGCAAAAACTGCCGCTCCCCGTCGGCTTGACGAAGCTCGTTACCGCGCACGCTTCGGATTGGACGCGCTTGATGGCCGGCACAATGATCGCTTTGCTGCCGGCGTTGCTCGTTTATATTTTCTTCCAAAAATTCATCAATCGCGGTATCGTGTTAACGGGTTTCAAATAGTTCAAATTTTTTTCGAGCTTCTGCCATGTCGTCAGTTCGTAAAATTCAGCTCACCCTGTTTTTCTGTTGCGTGATTTACCTTGCATTCTTCCTGGCGATGCGTCAAAATCAGAGCGCTGAAGCGCTGATTTTTTCGGCGTGGGGGACCGTTGAGGAAACTGAGAACCTCGTGCAACTCGTCGATGCTTACAATGCCACGCATCCGCCGCCGCAAGTTAAATTCGTTCACATCGATCATCGCGAATACGATCGCAAAATTCTCATTCAAACCGCCGCGGGCCAGCCGCCGGATATTTTTTTGTTGAGCAGCACGGATTTGAGCACCCTGGCGTATCGCGGCGTTTTGGAAAACCTTTCGCCGTGGATCGCCGCTGACACGAGTTTTCAGCCCGGCGCTTTTTTTCCGGCGCTGCTCAAAACCGCCACGGTGCGCGAGCAAATTTACGGCATTCCCGTCGGCTACACGCCGATGGTGATCTATTATAACCGCCGCTTATTTCGCGAGGCCGGCGTGGCTTATCCGGATTCAGCGTGGACCTGGGAGGATTTTTTGCAAACGGCAATGCAATTGACCAAAAGGGAGGCCGGCGGCCGCACAACGCAATTTGGCTGCATGATCAGCATGGCGGGTTACACGTTCGTGTATGCGTTCGGCGGAAATTTTTTTGACGCCGATTTGCAATGGTGCGAGATCGACCAACCGAAGACGCTGGCGGCGCTGCAATTTTATGGCGATCTCGCCATGAAACATCACGTCACCACCTCGCCGACCGAAAGATTGTACACTTCCGATCAGGGATTTCGCCAGGAGGCGGTGGCGATGATCGCAGCGGGCCGTTGGCAAGTGCCCAATTTCGCACGCACCAAACTCGATTGGGGCGTCGCGCCCATGCCGCGCGGTGAAAACGCTTCGGCCGGGGTGATTGTTTACAATGTCGTGATGTCAAAATTCAGCCGGCGGCAACAACAAGCCTGGGCGTTTATTAAATTCATGGCGAGCGCGCGCGCGCAACGACAGTCCATTCAAAGCGGCAATCTCATTCCGTCGCGCTTCGACGTTGCCGGTTCTGCCGAATTTTTACAGGACACGGTATTTCACGTTGACAATCGTATTTTTCTGCACGGCATTGAAAACGCGCGGCTGTGGCCGCTGGAAATTGCGCCGGAAACCTCATATTTGAATCAATGGGTGATTTTAAATGAAGAAATGGAAAGGGCGATGCTGGGCCAACAAACCTACGCCGCCGCCGCGGCCAACGCGCAGGATCGCATCAATACGATTTTGCGCGCCGAGCGCCAACAAACGCAGGCCAAAAAATTTTGGGGAAGCTGGACCAGTTATTTCGTCGGCGCTATTATTCTTGCCAGCGTCATTGGTTTGCTGATCAGGCGTTGACGGGAAAAATTGAGCGAGTGTTTTGAGTTTTGATGCAAACTCACACGAAATGTCGTCCCGCAGGCCACGCCCACAGAAGGGGAACTTGTTCGTCACCAAGCACCTTTCGGGTTGAACGCAAGTTGCCTGCGGCATGACGTTCCTCTCCGTCCATAACTCCTCAAAGCAAGATAATTTCCCTTGACTCCCGCCCAAAAAATCATTATACTTTCCCAATCACGCGACAGCAATTTTCCTCAAGACCATGATTGTGGGGTAGGTGATGGCGTAGCTTAATTAACCGGCTGATTCAGCCGCACGATTTTCCTGATCTAACAATTTTCCCCGGAGGGAGAATGCAAATTTTTACTGCAATCCGGCCCGCCACAGTTGTTGCGTTTTTTATTTTTTTAAATTACCTCGCCGTGTCGGCGCAAACCGATCCGCGTTTCGGCTCAGTGGGACGCGAAGGCGCCGTGCGCTTGAATTTGCAAGCCTATCGCGAATATCAACGCCAGAATGATGAAGCGCTTTTGCCCGGCAAGCAAAAGCATTTCGTCGTCGGCCAGCTCACCAGCCGCAGCGATACGCTGGGCGTCGATTGGGAATGGTATGTGCTGGATTTGTTGGAGCAACCCAATTCGTTGTTGTTGCAAAATTTTCTCAATCTCGCCATCGATCTGATTGAAAGCAATGCGATTCCGGTGGTGCAAGAAGCGTGGGAAGCCAACCGCGAGGAATTGGCGGCGCGCTGGAAACAAACCGTGGACGGCACCTCCAAAACGTGGAGCAAAAAAGTGCTCGGCGTGACGATTTACAGTTACACCGTGCGTTTGAGCGATACTGCGGTGGATTTGCCGGAACAATTGCCGGCGATTCAGCTCACCGTCGCGCCGGACGGCCAAAGCATTAATCTGCAAGTCGATCTCAACGTGAGGTGGTCAACGCAGGCGCAGGGCACGCGCAAAACAATTCACGCGTGGCCGACCTTTGACACCAAGTTGAGTTTGCTGGGAACGATTGAAATCGGCAAAGACGCGAAGGGGCGTTATCTCGCGATCAAAGAGCTGCGCGGCCAATCCGTAACCGACGCGCAGGGCGACATTAAATTCAAAGTCAACATTCTGGGCATCGGCGACGTGAGCTTCACGTGGGGCAAGCTTGATCTGATCGTGCAAACGCAAATCGACAAGGCGATTGCCAGCGGCGCCGGCGAGATCATGAAGATCGATGCGAACAAGGACGGCCAGCCCGATCTCGCGCAACATTTTTACTTCGAACCCTTTCTCTCCAAAACCTTCTTCGCTGGCAAACCGTTGCCGAAGCAACAGGATATTCTCGACCGGGTTTTCGCGCGGGAGTCGAAATGGATTCACGATCAAATCGACGACGGCCGGCAATACGGCGCGGTGTGGGAGATTGGCAACGAGCCGAATTGGTTTCCGCTGCTGCGCCCGGAGCAATACGCCGCGATTTACGCGCGGTATTACCGGCAGATTAAAAAATACGATCCCTCGGCGCAATGCATGATCGGCGGCTTGTTTTTGCAGGAAGCGCTGGACGACCCGCGGGAAATTATTCTCGCCGGCATTCCAACTTTTTTTGGCAATTTCCGCAACGAGCTGGCTACGTTTGTCACCGCCTCGTTGTTTCGAACTTCGACGGCAGCGTGGTTTGAAGCTTTTCGTTTAGCTTTGCCCAATGATATAAAAGTCGATATTGGAAATTTTCATGTTTATCCGATGCGCAGCCAAGAGACGGCTTTTAAAATTTCCGATGCGCAACCTCATATCGAAAGGCTGGCGGCGAGTTTTATCAGCAGCGGCATCACCAACATTTGGGTGAGCGAGTTTGGCAACATCGATTGGCGGCGTACTGAAGCCGAGGCCGCCAAGCTCTGTTGGGAATTGTCGAATTATTTCAGTACGAACACCGTCGGCATTCAGCGCTGGTTCTGGAGCCGCTCGGTCGGATATGATCGGCGCTTCGACACCATCGGCCAAAAACCGATTTCCGCCTTGCTGGCAGCGGATGGCAAAACGCTGACGACGATTGGGCGGATGTATCAGGTGGCGTCGGAAGACGGCGGGCGTAAAGCCGTTGCCTATGAACATGCGGAAACTCAAAATTCGCCGCCGCAAAAATTGAGTCTTGCGCCGAGCTATCCGAATCCTTTTTCAATCTCGCGTTCGCCAGCAACGCGCCTCGTTTATGCCTTGCCGGAGGAAAGCGACATCCGCCTGAATATCTATGACGTGTTGGGCCGGTTGACGCGGCAAATCGTCGCCGCGCGTCAAAGCGCGGGAACTTATCAAATTTTGTGGGATGGCCGCAATGAACATGGCGAGGTCGCCGCCAGCGGCATTTATTTTTCAGTGTTACACGCCGGCGCGCAGCGGCGGACGCAGAAAATTGTGGTGACGCGGTGATTGCCGAATAATGATCGTGAATTCGTTTATGGAGCTTGACATGTATCAGCGCATTTTGAGATTGGCATTGATTGGTGTCGTTTTATTTGCCTCGCCGCTGCTTGCTTATCACAAAAGCACGCACCTGGTCGTGATGCGCGACGGCGTCAAGCTCGCGACGGATGTTTATTTGGCCGAGATCTCGGCGCAAAAGTGGCCGGCGATTCTCATTCGCACGCCGTATGGCAAATCCGGTTTCCTGACGCCGACCGATACGTTCGACGATTGGGTGAAAGCGGGCTACGCGTTGGTGGTGCAAGACACGCGCGGCCGCGGCGATTCGCAGGGGATTGACAGTCTTTTTCTGGACGACGGCTGGAGCATTCGGCAGGACGGGTACGATACGGTCGAGTGGGTCGCGGCGCAAAGTTGGTGCAACGGCAAAGTCGGCACGCTGGGCGCCTCGGCATTTGGGATTACGCAATACATGCTGGCCGGCAGCACGCCGCCGCACCTCGTTTGCCAATTCGTGGAAATTGCCGCGACCAATCTGTATTCGCAAGCGGTTTATCCTGGCGGCGTGTTTTTGAAAAATCTCGCGGAAGGCTGGTTGACCATTCAAGGTGCGCGCAATCTGCTTCCTTATATTGAATCACGCGCGAGTTACGATGCGGCGTGGGAACGGCTCAATCTGGAATCGCGATTTGGCGCGGTAAACGTGCCGGTTTATCATTGGGGCGGGTGGCACGACATTTTTATCGAAGGCACGATCAACGGCTTTGTGGGCTTGCAACAGCGTGGCGCGACCGGCGCGCGCGGCAAACAAAAGCTGCTGGTCGGCCCGTGGACGCACGGCAATTCGGATCAAACGCGGCAAGGCGATTTGAATTTTCCGAACAGCAAGCTCGACGATATGAGGGAGGCCCAGCGCTGGTTTGAATATTGGCTGCTCGGCCGGGACAACGGCATTATGGCCGAGCCGGCGGTGAAATATTACATGATGGGCGCGGCGGAAAGCAACGCGCCGGGTAACGAGTGGCGCACGGAGAGAAATTGGCCGCCGCTGGGAACGGCCACGCCGTTTTATTTTCGCGACAACGGCGAATTGTCCACCGAGAAATCCGCAACGCCGCAGGCCTCGCGCAGCTATCAATACGATCCGCGCCAACCGATACAAACCCAGGGCGGCAGAAATCTTTTGATGCAAGCCGGGCCGTATGATCAACGCAGCGTCGAGAGCCGCGCGGAGGTTTTGATTTTCACCACGTCGGTTCTCGCGCAGCCGCTGGAAATCGCCGGCAAGGTTACTGCAAAGTTGTGGGTTGCCTCTTCCGCGAAAGACACGGATTTCATGGTGAAGCTGACGGATGTTTATCCCGATGGCCGTTCGATGCTGGTGAGCGATAGCGCGATTCGCGCGCGGCATCGTTATTCGCTGTGGCGGGAAAATTTCATGACGCCGGATTCGATTTATCCGTGCGAAATCGACCTGTGGTCGACGGCGATCATTTTCAACAAAGGGCATCGCATTCGCGTCGCGATTTCGAGCAGTAATTCGCCGCGCTTCGATCCGAATCCTAACACCGGCAAGCCGTTTCGCGCCGATAACGCCACGGTGGTGGCAACCAACACGCTGCACTTCGACGCCGCGCGGCCGTCGCATTTGTCATTGCCCGTGACGATTCCGGGCGGCGGATTGGCGGTGGCCGATCCCAAGGCCGCCACGCCGCGCGATTTTGCACTGGAGCAAAATTTTCCGAATCCGGTTTTGGGCGCAACACAAATCGCTTATTCATTGCAACGCACCGCAGCGATTCGCATGACACTTTTTAATATGCTCGGGCAGGAAATCCGCACGTTGGTTGACGGCCTCGCGCCGGCCGGCAAATATGCGGTGCAATGGGATGGCCGTGATGAAAATGGCCAGCGCGCCGCAACGGGCATTTATTTTTACCGGCTGGCCGCGGGAAATTTCACGGCGACGCGAAAGCTGATTGTCGTGCAATAAAATGTGAACTTTGAAAACTTCGTCAAAAAATGACGTTTAACTTTTGCCAGCCGCAATAATTTTGCAAAACCCAATTACTCCGCTCGGGCTTTCCGCTTGATCGCCACCGCTTCCTCCGTCAAACGTTTAATCTCGGCAAAATTGCCGTCGTTGATCAATTCGTTTTTCACCATCCAACTGCCGCCGCAGGCGAGAACTTTTTTGAACCCGAGATATTCCTCGAGATTCGCCGCGGTGATGCCGCCAGTGGGAATAAATTCGACGCTGGGAAACGGCGCGCTGAGCGCCTTCAGCGTCTTGAGTCCGCCAAACGCATCCGCCGGAAAAAATTTGAGCATGCTCAAACCGGCTTCGAGCGCAAGCTGAATATCCGTCGGCGTGCAAACGCCCGGAAAAACCGGAATGTGGCGCTCTTGACAGAAATTCACCACGCTGGCAGAAAAGCCGGGCGAGACGATGAATTTGGCGCCGGCGGCAACGGCGCGCTCGATTTGCGCTTCGGTTAAAACCGTGCCGGCGCCGAGGAGAATTTCCGGAAAGGCTTTGGAGACGGCGCGAATCGCCGCTTCCGCCGCCGCGGTGCGAAATGTAATTTCGGCGCAAGGCAGGCCGCCGCTCAACAGCGCTTCCGCCAATGGAATAGCCGATTCGACGCGCTCGAGGCTCACCACGGGAATGACGCCGAGCTGGCGCAAACGCGCCGGAACATTGACTAAATGCATGTGATCTCATCTCCTTTCTGAATTTGGCCGCCGCGCACGACGCGGGCGCGAATGCCGCAACGGCCCGACAACGCCGCGATCGCGCCGGGGCCAATGCTGCTTTCCATATTTTGACAAGGCTCGCAAAATGAAACGCCTTCCAATTCCGTGGCGCCAATGTGAAAACGCTTGCCGATTAAATCATTCAGCGCCACACCGCGCACGGTAATGTTGCGGCGCGACATGCCGGGGCGATACGAAACGCCGATTGCCGCCGCGGCTTGTTCCAAAAATTCTTCCTGCACCAACGTCACGTTTAGTTTCGGCTTGCGCCCGAAGTAACGGTCGCCAGCGATACCTTGATCCGCGACCAGGCTCGCGACCGGAATTTCCTGCACCGCCTGCCGCGCTTTGGCGGCGATATGAATCGCAATGACTTTGCCCAAGTGTTCTCCGTAAAATTTCATTCCTGTATCAATATCCCAATGAAATTTGAAATGCGCAAGCGGAATTTTCACAGATTAACTTGATCTTTTGGGAGAAACTGGCTATCTTTAAAACACCAAAGTGACACTGTCAGGAGATCATGGTTGAGGACATTCGCATGAAACGCACAATATTTAAAAACCAATTTTTTTATTTTCTATTATTATCGGTTGCCTGTAACAAATTACCATCGACTGAAAATAATACTTCACCCAACCCCGGCGTGGGTGCGAGCCTTAATGGGCGGCTGATTTTTCCCAGCGATAACCCGTGGAATCAGGATATTTCCAGCGCGCCGGTTGATCCCAATTCCGCGGCGCTGATTGCGAGTATCGGCGCAAACACCGGTTTGCATCCGGATTTCGGCACGGTGTGGAACGGCGCGCCGAACGGTATTCCGTATATCGTGGTGGCGGGTAATCAGCGCAAAGTTCCGCTCACTTTCATCTATGCGGCGGAAAGCGATCCCGGGCCGTATCCGATTCCCGCGGATGCGCCGATTGAAGGTGGCCCCAACGCGAACGGCGATCGCCACGTGATTGTGATTGACCGCGACCGTTGGCTGTTGTACGAATTGTTTTCGGCGTATCCGCAGAATAACGGCGCAAGCTGGCGAGCCGGCTCCGGCGCAATTTTCAATTTGAATTCGAACGCGCTGCGCCCGGCGGGATGGACTTCCGCCGACGCCGCGGGTCTGCCAATTTTTCCGGGACTCGTGCGCTATGATGAAGTCGTTGAGCAAAAAGTGATTCGTCATGCGTTGCGGTTCACCTGCCCGGTGACGCGGCGCGCTTATGTGCATCCCGCGCGGCATTTTGCCAGCAGCCGCACCGAGGCCAATCTGCCGCCGATGGGCATGCGCGTGCGCTTGAAAGCCAACTACGATCTTGCAGCTTTTCCCGCGGAAGTGCAGGTGATTTTGACGGCGCTGAAAAAATACGGCATGTTCGTCGCTGATAACGGCAGCGCGTGGTACCTCAGCGGCGCGCCGGACTCGAGGTGGAGTGATGACAATTTGCGCACGCTGCGACAGGTGAAAGGCAGCGATTTCGAGGTGGTGAAAATGGGCGCATTGATCACCCAATAAAAACGTTTGGTGGAAAGCTTTTTTATGTTATATTTACGGCAGTGTATTTACTAACCGAATTCTCGCGGTACGCCAGGCCTTGAGCCGACGTTACCGCGCGGACGGTGAACTCGTTGCAGCGTTACGAACCGATTTAGACTTTGGATTTATCTGCGCAAAATTTTACGCCGTGCCATGCGGTTTATGCGTTTGCCGCCAATCCCGCCAAACGGCACGTTATGGCTTGTTGTTCGCGTTTGCTGCTTATCTTGCCGATCCTATTGCTTTCCTGCACGTCTCCGGCAGAACACCGCAACCCGCTGGATCCGCAGTCGCCGGCATTTTCTGATCGCGCCCGGATTACGGGAACCGTCACGAGTTATTATGCGCCGTTTCGGCCGTTGCGCAACGTGGAAATTCGTTTGTTGCCGCAGCCGGCGCTAACCTTCACCGATGCCGAGGGCAAATTTGCTCTGGAGGATTTGCCCAGTGGAGATTATGAATTGCAAGCGGCGGTCGCCGGTTATGCGACGGTGCAACGCGCTATTCGCCTGGGCAAACGGCAGCAACTCGCGCTGACGATTCCGTTGAATGGTCTGCCGCATGTTGATTCCGCCGCCGTCATTACCGAGCGCCGTTTGGTGACGGCTAATTCGGCGCGTTATTTTTTGCAGGTGGAAAATGTGGTGGCCGGCGATCCGGACGGCATTAACGACATCAAACGCGTCGTGTTCAGCGCGCCGGATTTCAGTTTTAGCGATACGCTGACGCTTGTTGATCGCGTTCGGGGCCGCTGGCGCCGGCAATTTCGGCCAGAAGAGTTGCCCGCCGCGGCGCCGCTGCCGGAATGGCCGGGACATGGCCTGTTCATTGAAATTGAAGATTTGCCCGGCAATAAAACCAGCGCCGGGCCGGTTTATATTGCCCGCGTCATTCAAGAAACGCCCGACTTGGTGGCGCCCAACAACAACGTCGTGATCACTTCGCCGCCGTTGCTTTTTCAGTGGCGCCTCGCGGCCGTGCCGTTTCCGTTCACGCAGGAAATTGAAATTCAAGACGTGCTGGATCCCGAATCGCGAACGATTTTGTCCGACATTCCCGCGGCCACGACGATTAAAAGTTACACCGGTGGCGGCTTGCCCACTGCCGGCACGTATGTTTGGACGGTAAAAATTATCGATGCGTTTGGCAATGCCAGCCGCTCACGGCCGGCGGCGTTTCAGGTGCAGTGAAAAGCAAAAAAGATAAACAGCTAAAAAGCTAAAAAGAACATGACAACGGAAAATTACCCAACTGAGAACCCACTGTTGGCGCTGTCGGCGATCAGTGAAACGATCAACACGATTTATAATATCGACGAGCTGCTGCCCAAAATTTTGGACATCGCGTTAAAAACCGTTCATGCGCAGCGCGGTTTTGTGTTAACGGCGGAGCCGGAAAATCCCGCCGAGCTGTCGATTCGCGTGGCGCATAACATTGATTCCAGCACGATGGCCACGATCGACCGCTTCTCGCGCAGCGTGGTGGATGAAGCGCTAAAATCCGGCAGCGCGGTGATTTCCTACAACGTGCCGGAAGACGTCCGCTTCAGCTCCGCGCAAAGCGTCACCGAGCAGAAAATTATCGCTGCGGCGTGTTTGCCGCTGCGCATCAAAGCCCAGCAAATCGGCGCGATTTACCTCGACAGCACGGAAACGCGCAGCAAATTTCGGCCGGAGATCGAGCCGTTTCTCAATGCGTTTGCGCATCAGGCCGCGGTTGCCATCGAGAACGCGCAAATGTATGATCGCCTGCGCAATGAGAACCGCCGCTTGCGGCAGGCGCTTGCCGATAAAACCGAATTTACCGGCATTATTGGCCACAGCCAGCCGATGCGGCAAGTTTTGGAAATCGTTAACAGCGTGATCGACACGCCGGCCACCGTGCTTATTCTTGGTGAAAGCGGCACCGGCAAAGAGCTGATTGCGAAAGCGCTGCATTACAACGGCAAATACAAAGACAAGCCCTTTATCGCGCTGTTTTGCGGCTCGCTGCCGGAGTCGCTGCTGGAGAGCGAATTGTTCGGCCACAAGCAGGGCGCTTTCACCGGCGCAACGCATGATAAAAAAGGTTTGTTTGAAGAAGCCGAGGGCGGCACGTTTTTCCTCGATGAAATCGGCGACATCAGCCCGAAGATTCAAACGCAATTGTTGCGCGTGTTGCAGGAACGCGAGGTGCGCCGGATCGGCGAAAACAAAACCCGCAAGATCGACGTCCGCATCGTGGCGGCCACCAACAAAGATTTGGCCGCCGAGGTAAAAGCCGGACGTTTTCGCGAAGATTTGTTTTATCGCCTGAACGTGATCACCATCAACATGCCGTCGTTACGGCATCGCGGCCATGACGTCGTTTTGCTGGCGCAGCATTTTCTGGACAAGAACGTGGCGCGCACCGGCCGCCAGATTCAGGGCTTTACGCAGGAGGCCATCGATACGATGTTGCAACATGAATGGCCCGGCAACGTGCGCGAGCTGGAAAACGCCGTCGAGCGCGCCGTCCTCCTGGCCAAAGCGGAATTTCTCACGGCGGCGGATTTGCGGCTGACGCCCTCTTCGCCGGCCAAGGAAATCATGACACTGCAGGATCACGAGCGCCGCATTGTGGAACGCGCCCTTGCCGAGCATCAGGACAACGTTACCGAAGCCGCCAAGGCGCTGGGCGTCTCGCGGCGCTGGCTGCATTACCGCCTCAAAGAATGGCGTAGGTAAAAAAGATAAAATGAAAAAGAGATAAAAAGATTTGTTCTGCAATGAATCGCATTGGGCCGATACAACTTTTTGCGGAGATTAAAAGCCGGGATGATCGGGCGACGTATCGCGGTATCGATACGACGAGCAACCAGATCGTGCTCGTCAAAATCTTTACGCCAGCGACCATTCCGGATGAAAAAAAGCTGGCGCGCTTTCACGAAGAGGCCGCCATCTACGCGCGCTTGCAACATCCCCACGTCGTGCGGTTGGTCAAATTTGGCGTTGCGGAGAATCGCCCCTTTCTGGCGCTGGAATTTATTGACGGCCTCAATTTGCGTGCGCTGCTTGCCCAGCGGCGGCCGCTGCCCGACGACATTGCCGCCACTATCACGCTCGCCATGCTCAGCGGTTTGGAGGAGATTCACCGGCACGGCATTATTCACCGCGATTTGAAGCCCGAAAATATCATGCTCGGCCACGACGGTAGCATCAAGATTTGCGATTTCGATCTGGCCATCACAAAGAATGATTTAACGCTCTCACCTTCTTATTTCAAAAATATTCGAGGGGAGGTGGGTCAAATGAAAACTGATAACTGGCAACTGCCAACTGATCACTTGCTCTTCGGCTCTCCCGGCTATTTTGCGCCGGAAATGATTTTGGGCGAGCCGATTACGGCGCGCGCGGATTTATTTGCCGTGGGCGTGATGCTGTATGAAATGTTTACGGGCACGCGCCCGTTTGCCGCGTCAACGGCCTCCGGCGAAATGAATGCGGTGGTGCGGTTGCCGCATTTGCCACCGGCCAAATTCAACAGCGCCATTCCCGGAGAATTGGAAAAACTCATCGATCAATTGCTGGCGAAAGCACCGGGCGAACGGCCCGCCAGCGCGGCGGCTGTCCGGCAGCAACTCATGACCCATTTTAACATTCCTCCAGTAACACAGTTTACCGAAAAACTGCAAACTTTTTTGCGGGATCCGCAGAACTATCAAGGCGGCAGCTTAATGAAGCGGATTCCGTCTGTTGTTAAGCCAACCGCGCGGCGCGCGTGGCCCGCCTGGCGAATTGCCGCCGTGCTGGCCGTTGTGGTTTTTATTTTCGGCTATCAAAAATTTTTCAACCCGAACAAGCCTGCAACGAACGGACAGTCCCAATTGCCGGTTCAACCGGCGGCGAACGAATCGGCGGCCATGTCGCGCGCCGATTCGATTCTGCGCGTGCTCAATCGCATTGACGCGCTGGACGATTCGCCGGAACGGCCCGCGGGTTTTAAAATTGAAGATGTTAAAAAGACGGCGGCGCCACCGGCGCCAACCATTGCCGAGACCTTGCTGGCGCCAGCGTTTACGAAAAGCCTTTTCGTACGCAACGTGCCGTGGGCCTATCTTTTCATCGGTAGCGATTCCATCGGCCAGATGCCGCGATCCGAACCGTTGACCCTCGCCGCCGGGGTTTATCCGTTTGTTTTCAAAAAACCGCAATTTCCGCCGATCCACTTCAAAGTCGTGGTTGATTCCACCACCGCCGACACCCTGACGTTTTCACTGCTGGAACGAGTGGCGCAGGTTGAGGTCAAAGTTCACCCGTGGGCGGAAATCTATTTGGATGGCGTGAAGCAGGAAGCGGTTGGCAAGCAAAAAACGTTTTATCTGTTGCCGGGCGAGCATTACTTCCGCTTTGCGCATCCGCAAGCCGGCGAGAAAAACGAGGCGGTGTTTTTGCGCGCCGGCGAGTCACGCCAGCTTGAAGTCAATATGCTGCAATAATTCTTATAACATAATGACCCACATTAATAAAATTATAGTTTTGGTTTATGGGCTTTCGGTAATCGCGGCTCTGGCGCAGACGGCGGCGTCCAATCGCGTCAATGAAATCAAGCGCGCGCTGCAACAGGTGGAATTCTCCGTCGCCGCCGCGCTTGCCGATAGCGCCATCGCGCATTTTCGCGAGTATCAGCCGGCGGAGCTGGCGGAGATTCATGCTTTTCGCGCCCTCGTCTTTTTTGAGCAGGGCCAAACCGCGCGCGCCGAGGAACATCTGGCGTTGGCGCTGCAGCTCAATCCCGAGCTGCAGCTCGACCCGATTTACTTTGCACCGCAAATGCAGCAACGTCTCGAAGCGTTGCGCCCGCAAATTGTGACGTTGCATCGCACGGCGCCGGCGGCGCGATATATTTTAATTGCGGATCCGCGGATTGCAGCCACGTGGCGCTCGTTGCTGCTTCCCGGCTGGGGCCAGCGCTTCAAAGGCCAAAAAAATAAAGGCCGGATTTTTTCCATTGCCGCTGCGACGCTCGCGGGCGCCACTTTCACCAGCCAGCTTCTCCGCAACCGCGCCGAGCAAAACTACTTGCGCGCCGGCGAAAACGAGGTGGTTGCACGATATAACACGTTCAACCGCTATCACCAACTGCGCAATAACTCCGCATTGGCATTGGGCGCGGTTTGGGGCGCGGCGGTATTGGATGCGTTCATTGTTCGGGTTGAACCCGCCTCGCATAAAATTGGCGTTATATTTCCCTCCACCAATATACCGGGAGCGACCGGGCTTGCCGTGCAGATTTCCTTTTAAAAAATACTTTCGCTGAATTGGCATGCGGCTTTAGCAATGCAAAAACATTTTCGCATCAAACTTTGAAGCCTCAATTTATTCTTGGTATTGACGCCGCGTGGACGACGCACCATCCCGCCGGCGTGGCGCTTGTCAAAATTCCGGCACGTGGCCAGCCGCAACTCGTTCGCGCCGCGCGTTCTTATCGCGAATTTTGTCAAAATGCGGCGGACGCTAAAATCGACTGGACGGCCAAAGTTCATGGCAGCGCGCCAAATATTGCTGAATTGCTTGCCGCTTGTAAAAAATTCACCGGCGCCATTCCCAATGTCATTGCGTTGGATATTCCAATCGGGCCGCAGCCGATTGCCGGGCGAAGAACCGCGGATCGGATGGTAACCAAAGCCTATATTGCGCGCCGAGCCGGCACGCATTCACCGACCGCGCAGCGTCCGGGGCCGATCAGTCGCATGCTTTTTGAGCAGCTTGCGCATCACGGTTTCGAATGGTTAAACGCCGATGCCGCCCAGCGCCAAAATAAAAATGCACATGCTTTCATTGAAGTGTATCCGCATCCGGCGATTATTGAATTGCTCGGCCTCGACCAGCGGCTCAAATACAAAGTGAGCAAGCTGCAAAAATACTGGCCGGAGCTTGATCGCGCGCAACGTCGCACGGCGGTCGTAAAAAATTTGAATCGTCTGCGCCGGGCACTCAATCGGCAAATCGCGGGCGTCACGGCCATGTTGCCGGCGGCACCATCTTTGGAAAGCATTTCGCAACTGAAAGGCTATGAAGACGCGCTTGACGCCGTTGTCTGCGCGTGGATCGGCTACGAGTTTTGGGCCGGGCGGTGCGTGGCGTATGGCGATGCGAAATCGGCAATCTGGCTGCCAAAACCATCGGAATGAAAATCGCAAAGTAAAACCGGCTCCAAATTTTTCGCCGTGCGCGGCAGTTGCTTCACGATTGACGCGGAAACCACGGAAAAAAAGCATTGGTCGATTCGATATAGTCTTTATACTCCGGTTTCGAGACGACGAGGTTTTTCTCCAGCAGCGCAACGCCGGAAACGCGCATGAGCAGAAATGTCATCAACACCGGGCTGATGATCGTCCACCAACTCGAAGGCGTACTGAGTGCGAACGCATAAAATCCCCACCAGAGCAAGGCCTCGCCGAAATAGTTCGGATGGCGCGTGTAAGCCCATAAGCCGGTGCGCATGACTTTGCTTCGGTTCGCGGCTTCGCGCTTGAAACGTGCCAATTGCCAATCGCCCACCGCTTCAAAGAGAAAACCGCTGCCCCATAAAATGATGCCGATGACGTCGAATACGGTCCACAATGGTTGCACGCTTTGTTGCGCCGCCAGTAACGGCCATGAGACGATCCAGAGCAGGACGCCTTGCAGCAGAAAAACTTTGAAATAACTTTTCCACCAAAAGGATTTTCCCGCCTGCTCGCGCCAGGTGCGATAGCGTGGATCTTCGCCGTGCCCCCAATTTCTCCGAAGAATGTGCAGTGCCAAACGCAGTCCCCAGATGACCACCAGCGCGAGGACGAGAAACCGGCGGTTTGAATAACTTGAAGAAAGCGTGAAATAAAAACCACTCACAATAATAAAACCGAGACCCCAGAAAATATCGACGATGCTCGCGTCCTTTTTCAGCAGGCTGATGAGCCAGAGCAGAGTCATACAAGCGAGGAGGAGCGGCAAGCCGGAAAAGAGATTTTCAAAGGTAATCATAAAAAATTTGATTTTTGTTCATTTATTCTTACAGCCAGTTTGACAATTAAACAGCAGCAGTTTATCGGAACGATATTTTGCCTCACGCCGCCAGTGCTCCCCATCCGCCCCCGCCGGGTGTGCAAATCATCAATTCCTCGCCCTGCTCTGCTTGATACGAAGCATTGCCTTCCAGTTGAACGCGCGTGCCGTCAGCTTGAATACGAATATTTTCGCCCATTTTTCCCGCCTCGCCGTTGTTGAGTCCGAAAGGCGCGATTCGCCGCCGTTGCGCGAGCAGCGAGATTTGCAAATTTTTGAGAAACATAAAATGCCGAATCACGCCGTCGCCGCCGCGCCACCGGCCGTTGCCGCCGGAATTGGGGCGAATGGAAAATTGCAGCAGACGCACCGGATGGCGCGTTTCCAAAATTTCCGGATCGGTGATGCGCGTGTTGGTCATGTGCGTGTGCACCGCGCTGGCGCCGTGATAATTTTCCGCCGCGCCGGCGCCGCCGCAAATGGTTTCGTAATAACCAAAGGTTTCATCGCCGAAGGTCAAATTGTTCATCGTGCCCTGACTCGCCGCCGCAACGCCGAGCGCGCCGAGCAACACATCAACAACGCGCTGCGAGGTTTCAACATTGCCGCCAACCACGGCACGGCCAACCGTTGGATTGAGAATGCATTTTTCGGGAATAACAATGCGAATCGGCTCGATACAGCCGTCATTGAGTGGAATGCGCTCGTTGACCAAGCAACGAAAAACATACAACACCGCCGCACGCACCACCGCCGGCGGCGCGTTGAGATTGAACTCGTTCTCTTTTCCCGTGCCGGTGAAATCGACGGTCGCATATATTTCCGGTAGCGTAGACATCTTGTCTGCAGTCTGGAAGACTGCGCTACGATTTTTCTCCAGTGCATTCTCCCCCGCAATCGTAAGGCGCACGGCGATGGGCGTACCATCGTCCAGCGCATCTTGAAAATGATAACTTCCCGCCGGAATGCGGCGCAACGCTTCACGCACTTGGCGCGCGGCATTGTCGCGCACGTGACGCATGTACGCCAGCACCGTTTCCAAACCATAATGCGCGACCAACTCCTCCAATAGTCGCACGCCGTTGTGATTCGCGGCCATTTGCGCTTGCAGGTCGGCGCGATTGTCGGCGAGATTACGCGTCGGATATTTTCCCGTTGTAAAAAGATTCGCAAAAAGCGTTTCGTTGAAGGTGCCGGCCTCGACCAACTTCACATTGTCGAGCAACACGCCTTCTTCTTCGAGCCGCGTGGAAAACGGCGGCATCGAGCCGGGCGTGATTCCGCCGATTTCGGCATGGTGCGCGCGGCTGGCGGTGAAAAAAATCGGCTGCGTTGGATCATTTTTGGAAAACACCGGCGTGACCACGGTGATGTCGGGAAGATGCGAGCCGCCGCCGAACGGATTGTTCGTCGCAAACACGTCGCCGGGCGCGATGTGCGCGTGCGCTTGCAAAACCGAACGCACGCTCTCGCCCATGGCGCCGAGATGCACCGGAATGTGCGGCGCATTCGCCACCAGATTGCCCTTCGCATCAAACAGCGCACAGGAAAAATCGAGCCGTTCTTTTATATTGGTCGAAATTGCGGTGCGGCGCAACACGTTGCCCATTTGCTCGGCGATGGACATGAACAGGTTGTTGAAAATTTCGAGCGCAACCGGATCCACGCTCATTGGGCCGGCTGGCAGCCTGTCGCCGCGTTGCTCGTCGCCAACCGGCTCCAAAATAATATTTCCGAAACCATCGACCTGGGCGATAAAATCAGGTTCAACCAAAATCGTCGCGATATCTTCCAATATAATTGCCGGGCCGTGAACAAAGGCGCCGGGCGTTAATTCCTCGCGGCGAAACACCGCGGTGGGCCAGTTTTTATTTTTAAAAATCACCGGCGCGAAACGCGCTGCCGGCGGAAAATGCTTTTCGATTTTATTTGCCGCCGGCCGCGCCATGTCCGTCGCGCCGAGTACTTCGACCCGGCATTGCAAGATTTCAATGCCGCGGGCTTCGCGAACGTAGCCGTAAAGCTGGCGATGCTGTTTGGTAAATTCGCGTTCGTAATCGCGATCCGGCGGTTCGCTGATCGTCAGCGGCGTTTCCGTGCCGATATAGCGCAAATCCAATTTGCGCATCGTGCGCGTTGCCGGCGGCGCAAAGCCCTGTTCGCCGATCAATTTTTCGCCTTCGCGGGTGAGCCGCTGCAATTCGGCTTCGAGGTGGTGCAGCGAATTTGCATCGAGCGGCAAGCGCGCGACCGGCGCGGAGCCTTCCCAAATCGTATCCGCGAGGCCGATGCCATACGCGGAGAGCACGCCGGCGAGCGGATGGAGGAGAATTTTTTTGATGCCGAGATGCCGCGCCACCGCGCAAGCATGTTGGCCGCCCGCGCCGCCGAAACAACACAGGACATATTCGCGCACGTCATGGCCGCGCGCCACGGAAATTTCTTTGATGGCCTGCGCCATGTTCAAATTGACGACTTCGAGAAAGCCTTCGGCGATTTGCGAGGCGCTCAAATTCAAACCTTCGGCGAGACCTTGCCGGCGAAGCGCTTCAACTTTTTCCGCAACCCGCGTGCAATTTAATTGAAACGGAAAATTTTCCGGCAACAGGCGGCCGAGAAAAAGATTGACGTCGGTGGTGGTTAGTGCCGTGGCTTTGAAATTTCCGGATTCATCTTTTAAGCCGTAACACAAGGGGCCGGGGTTGGAACCCGCGCTTTCCGGGCCAACGATCAAACGGCCGGAAACGAATTTGCAAATCGAGCCGCCGCCGGCAGCAACGGTGTGAATCGACAGCATCGGCGCTTTGATGCGCACACCGGCGGTAACGGTCTCGTAAACGCGCTCGAATTCTCCATCGAAACGTGAAACATCCGTGGAGGTGCCGCCCATATCGAAGCCAATAATTTTCGGAAAGCCCAACCAGCGCCCGAGCCGCGCGCACGCGACAACACCCGCCGCCGGGCCGGAGAGAATCGCGTTGTGGCCGCGAAAGCGGTTCGCGGCGATGAGGCCGCCGCTCGATTGCATCATTTCAAGTTTGGAAGCGGGGAGTTGCGTTTGTAAAGTTTGCAAATAGGTCAGGAGCAAGGGCGTGAGATAAGCATCGGCAGTCGTGGTATCGCCGCGGGCGGTGAGGCCGATTTCGGGACAAACTTCGTGCGAACAAGAAATATTTTGAAAACCGAGCGCGCGCGCCAAAGCGGCGACGATTCTTTCGTGCTGCGGAAAAGCGAAGCCGTGCAGCAGAACGATGGCGAGATTATCGATGCCCCGGTCGCGCAGCGTTTGCAATGTTGTTTGAATTTGCGGCAAATCCGGCGGCCGCAAAATTTCGCCGTTGGCCGATACGCGTTCGTCAATTTCGACAACGGTTTGATAAAGGACGGCAGGCTTGACGATACGAATCGCAAAAATATCCGGACGCTGCTGCGTGCCGATTTGCAGAACATCGGCGAAGCCGCGCGTGATCAGCAGCGCATGCGGCCGGCCTTTGCGTTCGAGCAGCGCATTGGTGGCAATGGTGGTTCCCATTTTGACTTCGCACGCGGGAATGGGCGCGTCATCGGCCAAATGGAGAATTTTGCGAATGCCTGCCAGCGGAGCGTGATCGGAGGAGAGAATTTTGGCGCATTTCATTGCACCGGCAGGTGAGCGGCCGAGGCAATCGGTAAACGTGCCGCCGCGGTCGATGTAGAATTGCCAGCGTCCCGCCGGGTCGGAATTTTTGCGGCGTTCCGGCCGGTTGCCGGTGGCGCGGGGTTCGTCGCGGGATGGCGTGTTCGGCGCCAGTTTGTTATCGAGAAGTGACAATCATTCCGCTCTATTTTAGGCCGTAAGGAGTCAAATCTGTGCAAAAAAAACAAACATTTTTTAGAGAGGTTACATTTCGTCCTGTATTCATAAGGATTTTATGCAAATCTTTAACCTCTCCAACATTTCAAATTTTCCGCCGAGAAACGCGGAAGACACCGAGATTCGCCGAAAAATTCTTTTTCGGCGACACTCGGTGATTTCGGTGAAGTTCGGCGGATAAGACTTTTCCTCTTTGGCTGCGCCTGTTAGGTTGCGGCTCGTCCGCGTTGTGTGTGATCAAATTAAGCAGGAACGCATGAAAAAGCAACGATATTTTTTCATCCACGCCGCTGGCGCGGGCCGAGGGAAAAATTAAATTATTGTTGCAGCCAGCCATTTCCAAGCCCGTCTTGTCTCGGGCTTTCCATTTTTCACGGCCTAATTTCTGCGAAGCCGGGGCTTTTTCGGTATGAAACCTCATGGTTCAGGGGAGCGGAATTTGAGTTCCACAACCTCGTGACTGCAACCCCTATGCATTAGGGCAACTTTTCATCTCAAGCAATCGGATGTTTTATGAGGATCAGTATTCCACGGATGGGAGCCGTTTTACTTTTTTTGAATTGCCTTGCCGCGCCGTATGCCCGGCCTGTATCATCCCCCGCCATTTCTTCACCCTCTTTTCCGACGCCACCTACGGCGGCGGCGGATGACGACGCCAAAACGAATTGGGCGCGTCTCAATCTCGCCGCGGCGGAGAAGCCCTTTGCCGTTGATTGGGCGAATTTCGTGGGCGCTGCCGGACAAACTTTTGTTGAGTTTTATATTCAAATCAATTATGACCGGCTCAGTTTTATTCGTGACGGCAAAACTTTTCGCGCCATTTACGACGTCGATATTTATCTTGAAGATGCGGCGGGTAATCTGTTGCAGACTTTGTCGGAGCTGGACGAGATCGTGGCCACCAGTTACGATGAAACCATCAGCCCGGCCAAAGCGCGCATCACGCTGCTGAGCGCCGGCCTGCGCCCCGGCACTTATCAATGGCGCGCCGTTATTATCGATCGTGAAACCGACCGGCAATACACGACCGCCGGCAAAATGTCCGTGCGTGATTTTTCCGGGCAGAATTTGACGGTGAGCGATATGCAATTCAGCCGGAACATTCAGATCGATTCTTCCCGCAACGCGTTTGTCAAAAACAATCGCCGCATCGAGCCGAACGTGCCGCGAACCTTTGGCCAGTTGGGTGGGCAGCTTTGGGTGTACTATGAAATTTATAATTTGGTCGCCCCCAGCCCGGCAGCGCAATCAGCCGTTGCCGATAGCTTCCAAACCTTTTACTTCATTCGCAATGAAATAGGCGAAGAGGTCAAGCAGTTGGAGAAGTCCAGTCGCAAGCCCGGCACTTCATGCGTGCAGAGTATTGCGCTTCCGCTCACGGGTTTGTCGAGCGGCCATTACACCTTGACCACGCGTGTTTTTGACCACGCGAACAGTTGCTGGGCGGAAGTGAGCAGCCGGTTCGTGGTGCAATGGGATGTGCTTTCCTTCAAAGATCAAAAGTATGAAAATCTCCTGGAGCCGTTGCGTTACGTGGCGAGCGCCGAAGAGTTAAAACGCTTGCAAGGATTGCCAGTTGCCGAGCGCCAGCGCGGCCTGCTTGAGTTTTGGCAACGCCGTGATCCGACGCCGGGTACGCCGCGCAACGAAGCGATGGAAGAATATTATCGCCGGGTCGAATTTGCGAATACGCATTTTAAATGGGCGCATGGCGAAGGCTGGAAATCGCCGCAGGGAAAAATTTATCTCACTTATGGCCCGCCGGACCAAGTGCAGCGTTTTAACGCCGCGGCCCAGAATCAGTTGCATGATACCTGGAGAACTTCCGAGCTGCGCCAGCAATCCAACCCGTTTGCCGTTAACCAGCGCACGTCGCTATTTAGCTGGCACTATGAAGTTTGGGAATACTTCGGACCCAAGCAGCGCATTGTTTTTGTCGATACGCGCGGCATGGGCACCTATGAAATGGCCAATCCATTGGCGCTCGAAGCTCTGGGATGGCGTTAAGCGTTTTATAAGCCGAAGCCCGTTTTTGATAAATCGGCGCTTGCTAATCAACGGCGGTTTGATTATATTGCGAAAGTCGTATTTAACTGAATTTTCATTGATGAGGTTATATGCACCGCAATATTTTCAAACCGCATTTATTTTTTATGCCGGCGCTAACGAGAATCGGGTGGCTGGCATTAGTGGCCGTTTCGTTTTTATTCGGCCTCGGCTGCTCCAGCTCAAAATCCACGAGCCGCACGGAGCCGGCTCGCGTGGAAAGAAAACCGGAGGAGAAGCCGCCGGCGGCGCCAGCCTACGTCGCGCAAAACGAAGATTTCGACCCGCTGTTGCTGAACGCGCCGGAGTTTCGCATTGCGCGCAAATCGACAGCGTTGAAAAAAGTCGATACCTTGAAAATTTCGGCGCCGGCCCCGGCCAAAGCCGATACCTCGTGGCAAACCGTGGCCGGTTACCAGGTGCAACTGTTGCAAACGGAAGACGCCAAACAAGCGCGCGCCACCGTGCGCGAAGCGGTGGTCGCTTTGAACGTCGAGGTGGAAACGTTTTATGAAGCGCCGTATTATAAAATCCGCGCCGGACGTTTTGTGAATCGGTATGATGCCGAACAATTGCAGAATCTGGCGACGGACAAAGGTTACGCCAACTGCTGGGTTGTGCGCACGCAAATCAAAGTGCGCGCGAACGAATTGTTGAATCAGAAGAATCCCTGACGGCAGCGCGAGGGGGATAAAACGCCGGTTGGAACCGACAGGCGGTATTTTTAGGTTGCTAAAAATAATCAACTTAGCATCACTAAAAAAAGTTGATTTTTTTTAGTTTTGGTTGGAACAAAATCAGCATCTTCATCGTTTATTTTGATGAAGCTGCTCGGGAAGTAATTCCCTTGAGCGGTTGGGCTACCAGCGCAGACATGGCGGCGCTCGCTGGTAGCCATTTTTATTTGGGGTTAATCCTCTTCCGCTTCAAATTTTGAAAATTTCTGCAACAGTGTTTTGTTATCCGGCGTTGTCGCCAGCGCTTTGAGCAGCGTCGTCATCGCTTCCTTGGCCGGCATGGCGTGCAGCGCGCGGCGCACCGCTTGATATTGCGCGGTCTTTTTGCCAAAGAGCAATTCCTCCCGGCGCGTGCCGGAAGCCGGAATATTGATCGCGGGGAAAATGCGCTGATCGGCGAGGGCACGATCCAACACCAATTCCATATTGCCGGTGCCTTTAAATTCCTCGAAAATAAATTCATCCATTCGCGAGCCGGTGCCCACGAGAATTGTCGCAATGATGGTGAGCGAGCCGCCGCCCTCGATTTGCCGGCCAGCCCCGAAAATTTTGCGCGGAATCTCCAGCGCCCGCGCATCCAAACCGCCGCTCATCGTTCGGCCGCTGGCGCGTTGCCCGAGATTGAAGGCGCGGCCGGTACGCGTCAACGAATCCAGCAGCAACACCACGTCTTCGCCCGCTTCGACGCGGCGCTTGGCATACTCCGTCACGAGCTGCGCCAAGCGCAAATGCGATTCGAGTGGCGCATCATTGGAGCTGGCAAAAACCTCGCCCTGCACGGCGCGGCGCATGTCCGTCACTTCTTCGGGGCGCTCATCGAGCAGCAAAAGAATTAAATGAATTTTGGGATGGTTGCGCGAAACCGCTTGCGCAATTTGCTGCAGCAGGATCGTTTTGCCGGAGCGCGGCGGCGCGACAATCAACGCGCGCTGGCCTTTGCCCACCGGGCTGATCAAATCCACAACGCGCATCGAAGTATCCGGCTTTTCCTTGTCCGCGGTTTTCGCCGCACGCGAGGGCTTCTTTTCCAACACAATTTGTTCCGAGGGGGTGATGGCGGTGAGCATTTCCAATTCCGGCAATTTCGCCCATTCGGCGGGATCGCGGTCGTTGATTTTGAGAATTTTTTCCACTTGCCGGCCGCCGCGCTGTCCGGGGCCGATCTCCGCTTCGACGAGGACCCCGGGACGCAGGTTGTTGGCCTCATTCAGGCTGCGATGCACGAAGGGATCCATTTGCTGCGGCACCAATGCGAGCGAGACCCGGCGCAAAAAGCCGTGGCCGCGCTCGACGATTTCGAGAATTCCGGTAAATGTTTCTGGCACAGGATTCAAAAGATTTAAATTTTAAAAAATTCCAACGCGATGAACGCCGCGAGTTTTCTACTTTCCCTCGCACAGGGCTTTGACGCGCGCCAACGCTTGATTGTACGATTTAATTTGTTCCGCAATCGCCTCGGCAGTTTGCGGGCCGGACTCGGTATAACGCTCTTCGTAGGTCAGTTTCGTGCCTTTGCCCGCCGGCGCCAACCTCCAGCGCTCCTGGCAAATATACGTCGCGTTGTCCGGTTCCCAAACGTAACGCAGCTCGCTGCCGGGTTTGGCATAAACTAAAATATACGTGCCGGTATCGCCCCAAACTTTCATCGCCACTGACTCGCCGGCTTTTTCCAGTTTTTTGGGCGCGCCGCTGTACTCAAAATTCAGCGCGCTGCTGAGCTTCTGCACGTCGGTAATCACCGCCCAGACCGCGGCGGGACTGGCGTTGATCATCAGTTCGCCGCCAAAACTTTGGCCCGTGAGTTTTTTATTCGTGACCTGCGCCACGCCGGAGACCACCGGTAAAATCATCGCGGCGAGCACAACCAGAGACTTTAAGCGGGAAAGCATAGCTACCTCCTGATATTGAATATAACACAATTGATGAATTTTACAACGTCGATTTTTTGAAGCCATCACCAGATGGATTTTCGCAACAATTGGCAAATCTTGCCGAGGCTCTACACATGCTGATCGAGGAGGATCGGGTTGCCATCCGGATCCGCGGCAACCAGGCTGGCCGGCCCGGTTGTGCTCTCGTCCGCCTCTTGTAACAACGGCACGCCTTGCGCTTTCAGTTGGCGCTGCAGCTCGCGCACGTCGGTGAATGAGGGGAGTTTCTGGGCATTGCTGTCCCAGCCTGGATTGAAAGTAAGAATGTTCTTTTCAAACATTCCCTGAAACAGGCCGATCACATGATCGCCGTTTTTCATGATCAACCAGTTCTGCGCGGCGTCCCCGTGGAAAACCTTGAACCCGAACTTCTCGTAGAAGTTTTTCGAAGCTTCGAGATTTTTAACCGCCAGGCTGATTGAAAACGCGCCGAGTTCCATGCTGCACTCCTTTGGGAAAGTGAATGGTTAGATTTATATGTGGCGTAACGCGATGTTATAGTATTACACCGGAAAAACTATCAGGATGCGAAGTTTTTAGTGGCAGAATAATTTTTCGGCAAAATAATTATTCTGCCGAAAAATTATTCTGCCGAAAAATTATTCTGCCATTTGGTTGCGGCTACGCCGCGTTATGCATATACTCGCAGCAACCAGTTGACCAACAAGGCGAAAAGGTAAAGACCGACGCCAAACGCGATATGATTGATCAAACTGCGAAGCCTTGCCTGCGCCGGATTGGCGGTCTTTGCGGCGGCCAAGCCGAACCCCAATGCAGGTTGCATGATGCAGAATGGCGCCAAGACGGTGACGATCCCGAAGACGACTGCCGGAATCAGCGTCGGATGCTGAAGCCAGTTGTTGTCGGCTAATGCAACGAACACGATGGCGAACGTGATGCCAATCATGTAATGGGCGATCCATCCCACTATGCATTCGCCGTTCTTCCGGGGAGTCGATACAATATTGGCATGCGTAAAGGTCCCTTCGGGCATGTATCGCAGCCAGCGCCCGACCAAACAGAGGTTGGATGGCGCAATCTTAAAGGCATGTTTGAGCAACAGCGCCCACAGATCAAACGTGAGCGTTGCGCCAAGCCCAATGAGGATGGCGCTCATGAGGGGGAGAGCCAGATTATTCATGGGTCAACGGTTTATTGATGGTTTATTTCTCACACGACTTTCACCAGGCCTTTTTCTCTTTTATCAGAGTTTGTTTGCCGCGCGGATTCGCCCGCTCTTAAGTAGCCACGCCAAGTACGCCGCTGCCGTGACGTCGTATGTGAGACAAAACTCCGGCCACCAGAGTGGCACGCCCGGATTAGAAATGGCGGCGCCGTGAACGAGGTCGAAGATACCGTGTGCTGCCAATGCCGCTACCACAATCCAGAGCGTTGATCTGAAACCAGATACGGCCGCGAGGAGGAAGCCTGCCGCAACAAGCGACTCAAGAACGAGGGCCTGGGTGGATGCTCCCATAACCGCGAACAGGACATAGTAAAATGCAATAACGATCATCACGGTTGGGTAGAAAGCCCGATCACGATCCAGGCGAACGGCTGTAGCAAACCCACCGACAGCCAACGCTAAACTTATCCCGATTATCAGTGCCACGATGTACCTTTTGTTTTGCTCTGCAACTTAACGTAAGCGCAGCATCGACAATGTTCAGAACGAGTACTACTTTTGAAATTCAGAAATCATGAAATCCATGCCACGGCTACGCCGTCCGCACGACGCATTGTTATGTCGCTGGGCAGAGACAGAGTATAACGAACGGTGTTCACCGACTATCCGACCACCAACCACATCTATTCAAACTCATCAGCTTCGCCAGCGGCAGAATGCACGACAGAAATTGTCCCGTCATCTATCATCATTGCATCATAGAACACGACTTTATCTGACTTGCGACGCACGATGTCACGTATGCGCCGTTTTACATCTTTTGTTGTGCGGTACCCGAAAACTATACCTTTCAATGCATTAATGCTGTACCTGTAAATCCGGTCTTCTGGCGAGTCGGATCTTTTGAAGTTTACTTGAACAATTCGCCATTCCTTCTCACTTTCCCATCGTTTCAGCTTCTGCAGAAATGTCTCTCTCAGTCGATCTGCGAACGGGTGCCATCGAGACTTGGAAAGACAATGCAAATCAACATCACCTTCATTGGCAAATACTGGCAGAAAATCGTAAAAACTGACGGCGTTAATTGTGTCGACGTAGGCAACCTTTCTTGCTAGTTCATGGTATCTCCAACCTTTGACACTAAGTTCATGCGGGCCTTCATAAGGGTCTGAATTCGGATGTGCCCACATTTCCATAGGAAATTGACATTCTGTATCGCATTGCTTGGAAAGTTCGAATTCCATGCAAATGCCTTGATGCCTGTCAGCGTAATGTGACCACATCAAGAAGTTGTTACCTTCTTCAGCAAAACACGCAACATGGCTGTTGTTAAGGAACGTCGTTATCGTCGCATAAATTTTGTTTTTCATGGCTTCCAGCTCATCTAGATAGGAAAACTCTTGAGGTCGCTGGGCATGCATCTCTTGGAGCAACCGAAAAAGGCAGTCGCAGCTTATAATGCCTTGGGAGGAGGCATCGCTACGATTCATCTCGTGTAGGATCACATTCGCGAATGCATCAAGTTTGTCTTCAGTCCTGAGAGTTTCAATTACGGCGTTCCTTTGATTTGCGCGGAGATTATTCCGTTCCTGACTCTTGCGAGTATACTCGATCTCATTTCGCAGGATGCGGTTAAGAAGAAAGCGTGCCAGATTTCTAGCATCATTCAATTCATTCGTGCGAAAGTCGACGAACGGCGTCATATCAAGAGGATCGTTAAGCTCCCCAAATGAAGCAAGGTAAATCTCTTGGTATAGCAGTTCTTTGAAGAGGAACGCAGTAATTGGGCGATATCTATAGAGTTTCATAGTCGATGTTTTTGACAACTAATCACTGTGCTATTCAATGATATCGAGCGATTTCATCTCACGACGAAAGCAACAGCCTGTTGCAGCGGCGCGACTTCGAGAGCGTTAGAATTAAAAATCATGCCGCCGTCGCGCCGTCCGCACCACGGCGTGTTGGGTGCGCTGGTTGGCATTTATTGCAGGGCATAGGTTGTGACATCGCAATTTCATTTAAACCCAACGAATTCACGAAAATCTTCTAAGTATTCTAGAATTCTGTCTTCTTGCTTTATTTCCCAGTTGCTTATCCGGAAAACATTCCAGTTTTCCTTGCGTAGTTTTCTATCTTCTTTTAATCGCTTCGCGTAAGATTCTTCATCAGCTAGCCATTTTTCACTCCTTTTCACTGCGTAGTGGCCAATGTCATCAACCAGAATAGCGAACCTTCTATTATTCCAAAATGCCACAAAGTCGACTCGATATAGCTCATCTGTATGAGAGGATGAAGCAGAACGTAAATTACGTTTAGGTAGTGAGTGCCATTGAATCCAAGCTTGCGGAACTAGAACAGGCACATTTCGATTGGCCATTTCGAATTTCTTTGCATAGGCCAGAAAGAACTTCTTTTCATACTCACTTTGATTCATGTTAACAAGGGCTTTTTTTAACACTTTGTTTGTTGAAGAATCAAGACCCTGGGATTCTTCAAGTTTGCTGAAAGTAAAATTAGGGTAAGCATCTGTTTCAATAATTCCAATCCCATGTTTCAATTCGAATTTTAATATCTGTATGCCACTTTGCGCCTTAATAATAAAATCTGGTTTTGGAACACCAAAAGGTAAGCCCGCTGGGAATTGTTGCTTGAAAAGTGTAGTCTGAAGTGAAATCCCATCATATGTGATTTTAGATCCTTTATCCTCTATTTTAAGCCCCGATTCACGACATATGCGTCGAAGCTGTTCTTTAGCTTCTTCTGACAAATAGTGCCATTGAAGTGTGTTTTCAATAACCATTATGAGCTTTTGTAAAGCCTCGATTTCCTCCCACTTTTCTGATGCAAAAAATCTTTCAATCAAGATGCGCTTATCACCACTTACACTAGGCGTTATTTCGGTTTCGCGAAAACCAGCACGCGAGAAGCAATCATTGATTACTTTCAAATACAAATTCAACACACAGAATTCTCTGAATTCTATCATCAATAGTTTTATTTCACACGGGGTCATCTACGTTTCCTTTTTACTAAACGCATCGATTTGCATTTCAATCATCGTCTTTCGTCGCACCTAACACATAGATGAGCGGCGTGTTGGGATGATGAGGTTTGAAAGCAGGACAGTC
>CAZVZZ010000001.1:0-63591 GCA_964631505.1 uncultured Cytophagia bacterium | reverse complement strand
AATACCCGCTGCAAGAAGAAGCGCTGGAATGGGCGGTGCGCGATGGGTTGAGCAACGAAGCGATTGCTGAGGAGGTGGAGATACGGTTAAAAAACGGCACGCTGTTTGTTTATTGCTGCCGATGAAGTGAGTTAGAAACCCGCCAGTCCGACTTCGCGCTTGACTTTGCCGAATTTATTTTCTATTTTACCATTGAAATACGGGACGATCTTGGCTCAAACCATTGCAACGGAAGCGCACCGCCATGCAAGAAATCGATCACGCGATCAAAACGCTTTTGACCAGAAACCCTGACAGTATCTTGGATTTAGCGTTTGGAAACCGACGCACCATCAAATTAAAAGGATTAGCCGATTCGCAAATCAATATTCCGGAACTGCGCACCGATAAAACGCTGATCGTAGAAGAGCGAGGCAAAATTCGATATGTCATTTGTGAAGCAATGTTGCAGCCGAAGCGCAGTAAGCTGCTCAGTTTCGCGCTCAAAACGTTGGGCAATCAGTATCTGCTTAAAAGGCCGTCTTTGCTCGTCATTCTTTATCTCGAGAAAGGCCGCTCCGCTTCTTTTCCCGACAGCTTTGAGAATCGGGTGGGCGATCTGACAACACAATTTTCTTGCAGCAAAATTTTGCTGTGGGAACATGAAGCAAGGATTTTGAGCGGAGAATTAAAAGAGTTTGCCCCGTTTTTGCCGCTGTTGCACAAACACCGTGATCCTCGTATCATTAAGACCCAGAAAAGACTGCTGATGCAATTGTCCGATCCGGAGTTGCGCGAGGACTTGACGGCGGCAGCTATTTTAGTTGATTTACGCGTGTTCGGTACGAAGACCGTGCTCGCTGAATTTACCCAAAGGGAGTTGAATATGTTGAAAGAAACGAGTTTTGTTCAGGACTGGCTGATACAGCGGGAGAAGAAGGGCAGGATAGAAGGCAAGCAGGAAGGTAAGCTCTCGATTGTTGAAATTATTCTGAAGCAAAAGCTTGGCGCGCTTTCTCCGCAGCTTCGGGGCCAATTGCAAAAGTTAGATGATAAAAAATTGGATCGTCTGACTGTAAAGTTGCCAAAGATCTCCAGTCCGGCGGATTTGCAAGCGTGGTTGAAAAATGGCGCTTCAAGACGTGCCCGACACTAAGGCTAAAAATTTGATTCCAGTACTTCACGGCAAAGCGCCACGTATGCATCGCGTTGGCTAATACCCTCTTTTTTTATCCACCACATTCCACAGCGCTTCCCTGCGTAAATAGCGCGCGAGGTTTTCCGCAAATTGCTTGCCGACCCGCTCGACATATTCCTCAAAATTGCCGGAGATATGCGGCGTCACGAAAACATTTTCCATTTGCCAGAACGGATGTGCCGTGGGCAGCGGCTCGTTTTGGAAAACATCGAGCACCGCGCCGGCGATTTGGCGCGTGCGCAACAGCGCGAGCAGTGTCGTTTCATCAACCAGCTCGCCGCGGCCAACATTGAGGAGATACGCGCCGGACTTCATTTGCTGCAAGCGCGCCGCATTCAGCAACCCGCGCGTTTCCGCGGTGAGCGGCAAAGTGAGAACGACAAAATCCGCTTGCTGCAGAAACCGTTCAATCTGCGCGAGCGAAAAAATTTCCGCAAACATTTCCGGTTTGGGCAAATGCGGATCGCGGCGCAGGCCGATGACACGCAGACCCACGCCGTTGCACCATTTTGCAATCTCGGCTCCAATCGCGCCGACGCCAGCAATGCCGACGGTTTTCCCGGCAACCGGGAAGCGGGCTTTGATCATTTCTTTTTGCCGCCATTGTTGCGCCAATTGGCCGCGCACGGCAATATCAAAACGGTTCGCCAAAAACAAAATGGCGCCGAGCACAAACTCCGCCATGCGATCGCCGTGAATGCCGCGCGCATTGGTGACGATCACCTCGCTGTTCAACAGCGCCGGCGACAGCGATTTTTCGATTCCCGCGGCGCCGAGGTAGAGCCAGCGCAGCTTGCGGCATTGAGCAAGCTGCTCGGCGGAGAAGCGATAGGCGGCAACAACTTCGGCCTCGGCAAGGTTCTCCGCAAATTTCGCGGGATCGAGAACAAGCTCGATTTGGTCAAACGCTGCGCCGAGATGCGATTGGATTTGTTCGCGCAGTTTTTGCAGGCGCGTGGGATTGGAGGTGAGATGAACGGCAACGCGCATAATTGGGAGCGGTAAAAAATATGGCCGGCGACTTCCATCGACCGGCCATAAAATTCAAACAAAAAAATCAACCATAAATGCCGCGCAGTTTCAAGGCTTGCGCGACGCGATCGATCGCCAGAATGTAAGCGCCGATGCGCATGTTGACGTTGTATTTTTCCGCCGTGGTGTTGACTTCCCGGACCGCCTCCGAGAGAAAGCGTTCGAGATTTTCGAAGACTTGCTTTTTCGGCCAGAAATATCCCATGCGATCCTGGACCCACTCGAAATAACTCACGGTCACGCCGCCGGCATTGCACAGAATATCCGGAATGACGGTGATGCCGCGATCGGCTAAAATCACATCGGCGTTGGCCATGGTCGGACCATTCGCGCCTTCAGCGATAATCTTCGCTTTGATTTTGCCGGCATTTTTTCGGGTAATCTGATCTTCCAGCGCGCAGGGCGCGAGCACCTCGCATTCCAATTCCAGTTGGGCCTCGGCGGAAATTTTATCGCCGCCGTCAAATCCTTCCAGCGTGCCGCGATGCGCGTCGCGATAGGCAATCGCCTTGGGGATGTCGAAGCCGTTCGCATTGTAATATGCGCCGCTCACATCACTGATGCTGATAATTTTGCACCCCAGTTCTTGAAATTCTTTCGCGGCAATGGAGCCGACGTTGCCGAAACCCTGAATGACGATGCGCGTGTCCTGCGGCTTCAGGTTCATTTTTCTCATCATGCTGCTGGTAACGATCATCACGCCTTTGCCCGTGGCTTCGACGCGTCCCTGTGAACCGCCGAGCGCCATCGGCTTGCCGGTGACGACGCCGGTGGCGGTATGGCGCTTGTGCATCGAATACGTGTCCATGATCCACGCCATCACCTGCTCGTTGGTGTTGACGTCCGGGGCCGGCACATCGCTTTCCGGGCCAAAAATTTCCAGCAGGTTGGCGGTGTAGCGGCGCGTGATTTTTTCCAGCTCGACTTTTGTGAGTTTTTGAGGATCGCATCGCACCGCGCCTTTGGCGCCGCCGAAGGGCAAATTGACCACGGCGCACTTCCACGTCATCCAGGCAGCGAGCGCTTTGACTTCTTCGAGGTTGGCATGCGGCGAATAGCGAATGCCGCCCTTCGAAGGGCCGCGCACGTCGTTATGAATGACGCGATAGCCCTCGAAGACCTCGATCTTGCCGTCGTCCATTTGAATGGGGATGGCGACAATGACTTGCTTTTGCGGCGTTTTGAGATATTGATAGATGCCGGGGTCCAGATTGATAAACATCGCCGCCACCTCAAAACGCGCCATCATCGACTCGAAAGGATCCGGATCCGTCGTTTTAATCGGCGCCTGTTCGATATACTTATACTCCAACACAGCTCCTCCTTTCCAAAGTTAGTTTCATCCGTCCGTCGCAGTGGTTTATGAAATGAGATGATTTTGCAAACGTGTCAACTCGCGCATGGTCAGCGCCAAATCTTCGTCACGCCGCAACGGCATTTGCAGGCGCGCGGTACGCACCCGATCGAGATCGAGCGCATGGATCAGCAAATCCGGCGCGCCGATTTTCGCCGTGGCCTCGGCTTCGCCGAAAGGATTGAGAATCTGGCTGCCGCCCCAGAAATTAAACGGCCCCTCCGCGCCAACCCGATTCACAAAAATAAAATAAGCGCCGAACAGCCGCGCATAAAATTGGCTCAGCAAGCGGCAGGCGCCGGGACTTGTTGACGGCGCCTCCGACAGCGGCGCTACACTTTTCGCGCTGGAACAATGCATGGAGAAAAAAACTTTGACGCCGTCCAGCCACAAGATGTGGGCCGCGGACGGATGCCAGTTTTCCTCGCAAATCAAAATGCCGCTGCGCGTGAACGCATTGTCAAAGGCGCGCAGCCGTTCGCCGTGCGCAAAAAATTTCCCTTCTTCAAACGCGCCGTAAGTCGGCAAATAAACTTTGTCGTGCCGGTGCAAAATTTTCCCGCCGGAAAAATACAGCGCCGAATTGTAGACACGATGATCCGGCGATTCCAGCACCAGCCCGAAGAGAATATCAATTCGGCGCGACAATTCGCGCAACGGCTCGAGCCGCGCGGCGTTCTCAGCTAAAGCAACCTCGGCCACGCGCTCCTGCAAATGATAGCCGGTGAGGCTCAGTTCCGGGAAAATGATGATCTGCGCGCCGTGCTGGATCGCCGTTTCGGTCAGCTCAAGATGCGTACGCAAATTGGCCTCGAGATCGGCGAGCTGACAATCCATTTGGGCGAGCGCGATTTTTAGCGTCATATCAATAACCCGGCGCGGCGCCGTCTTTTTTGCCTGTCATTGGTTGCGCCGGCGTTTCGATAATTGGAAGTTGCCGCGCCGGCCTCTCCTGCAACTGCAGCCGATGAATCACGGCGCGGACGACTTTGCGCACCAATTCCGGCGCCGCGTCGTCGCCCAACTCGCGCAATGTTTCGTGCACGATCTGCCGGAGTTTTTCGTCGCTGAGTTCCATGGCCGTTTTGCCGTCAAAATGTGGTAAAAAAATAACAAGAAAGCCGTGCTATGACAGCGCGGCTTATCGAGAGTGAAAAAGTATAAAAGATTTTTTTGTGATGCAAGGGAATTTTGCATCCGGCAAAAAAAGCTTAGAAGTGGGACAAATTTAGCGATTTAAAGTGGAGTGCAAGTTTTTCGCTTCGCCAGCTAAAGCTTGCACTCCGACAAAAGATTAAACTTTCAAGCTCAACTCCCAATCATCAATCTTCCATTCGCCATCGTCGATCATCAAATCTCACTGCCCGCCGAGAATCAACGGCAGGCCGTCTTTGCCGGAGCCGACGACAATGACTTTGGAATTGGTGGAACTGGCCAGTTTTTCCGTGGCTTCAATCCCTTTCCAGCGCAAGTAGGAATCGTTCAGGCCTTGCGCGACGATTTTTTGAAAATCGGCGATGCCCTGCGCTTCGATGCGTTTGCGATCGGCCTCTTGCTTTTCTTTGGTGAGCACAAATTCCATGCGCTGGCTTTCCTGGTCGGCGCGCAATTTGGCTTCGATGGATTCTGACAATCCTTGCGGCAACCCGACTTGCCGCAAGGGCGTCGTTTCGATGGTAATGCCGCGCGGTTCGACGAGTTTGGCCAAATGTTGTTGAATCTCATTCGCCAACAGTTCGCGTTCAGAAGTATAAAGCGCCTTCGCCTCGTAGCCGGCGGTCACGCCGCGGCTGACGGAACGAAATTGCGGCTCAAGAATGATTTCTGCGTAATTCGGCCCGATGGTCTTGTAAACTTCGGCGGCCTTTTCCGGATTGAGATGATAAAGGGCGCTCACCTCCAATTGCACCGTCAACCCCTCTTTGGAAGGAACATTCATCACTTCTTTCAACTCTTGCGTTTTCACGGAAAATTTGATAACATTAGCCAGCGGGTTCACAAAATTGATACCGGCTTTCAACGTGTTCGGCGAGACGGTGCCGAAGAAATCTACGACGCCGACATAGCCGGCAGGCACCACCGTAAAACATGAACCGGCAGCAGCCACCAGGGCCACCACGCCGATGAGTGGCGCTATGCCGGCGGCATTACGTGTGGGCAAATTGCTGCGGCGGGAAACGAAATACGTTCCAAAAGCGAGTGCGGCGATGGCAAGAAAAACTAAAAACGGCATATTTTCCTCCCTTAGGAAAATGTTCATAAAGTGGTTGTGAATTTAAATCAATATAAACAGTTTTTGTATTGGTGTCAACTGCTTTCCAAAGACGGCGTTTTTTTGTAAACTTATTTCCCACTACCCGTGTCTTATTGTTAGACAGATAGAAATCGTAGGCCAGTCTCGATTCACCGCCCGGGCGTTTTAATGCAAAAACGCCCGGGCGGTCAACGAGGCGTAATTTGAGTGGTGCATGGCGAATGATGAAAAAGCGCTGATTCGGCGCTTGCAAACCGGTGAAGCTTCGGCGTTTCGCGAGCTGGTGGAAACCCACAAGCGCGCGTTGTTCAATTTGGCCTACGATCTTTTGGGCAACGCCGCGGACGCCGAAGATATTTCGCAGGAAGCCTTTATCAAAGTGCACCGCAGCATCGGCGATTTTCGCGGCGAGGCGCAACTGGGCTCGTGGATGTATCGCATCGTCGTGAATCTCTGTTTGAACCAACGCCGAAAAAAGGCGCTTTCGGAGATGGAGTTGCGCGACAGTTTTGAAGAAAGCGAGCTGCACGCGGCCACGCCAGCTTCCGATCACGCTACTGATCCTGAGAAAGCAACGGAAGCCGAGATCATACGCCAGCATCTGCGCGGCGCGCTCGAGCAGCTTTCGCCGCAGCAGAAAACAATTTTCGTGCTGCGCCATGACGAAGATTTGCCGCTGGCGGAGATCAGCCAAATGTTGAAAATTTCCGAAGGCACGGTAAAAAGTCAGCTCTTTCGCGCGCTGCGGAAATTGCAGGACGCGCTGGCGTTTTATAAGACGGATTTAGTTGCATGATGCGGCGTCGCGCTGTGCACCAACCTATTAGATGAATGATGAAAAGCAACCCCTGCAAAAAATACGAAACTGCGGTGACCGCCAAAATTTTTGGCGATCTGAATGCGGCGGCTGAAGATGAGCTGAATATGCATCTTCGCGGCTGTGCCGCTTGTCGGAATTTTTTGGCTGAAATGGAAGACGTGCTTGGCAAACTCGGCGCCCCGCAACGCCCGGAGATGTCCGAGCATTTTTGGGAAAGCTATTGGTTTCGCCTGACGCAACGCATGGAAAATGCCGAACGGTCGGCGCCGGCACCGTCGTGGGCCCGCGTGCGGGAATGGCTGCGCGAAAAATGGGCGGCGCAACCGTTGGCAATTCCGCTGGCGCGCACGGCCGGGGTTTTGGCGTTGTTGATTTGCGGCGTCATCATCGGCCATTACTGGTGGCCGCAAAATAATGATGTCGGCAAGCCGATCGCACAAACGGCGCCGCAACTTATTCCGGTCGCTCAAACGCGCGCCGAACAGTGGTTGGAGCGCTCGAAAATTTTGTTGATTGGGGTGGTGAATGAAGAACTGTCCGTCGATGCCAAACCGGATTTTTCGCATCAACGTTTGGTGTCGCGCAATTTATTGACGGAAGCGCGGACGTTGAACCGCGAGTTGGATCCGGTGGTGGATCGCCAAATTTTGCAGCTTATGAACCAGCTTGAATTGATTCTGCTGCAAATCGCCAATCTCGAGGCGGAACACGATCTCTCCGCCGTCGAGTTGGTGCGGGATGGCATTGCGCGCGACGGGTTGTTGTTGAAAATCAATATCGCCGAGCTGACGCAACAAAATCCGGCGCCCCCAAAACCGCAACGGAAAACGCCGGAAATTTTGTAGAGGTTCGCAACGAAAAGGAACCACGATGAAAATGTGTTTGAAAATGAAACGCTTTGCAATATTTTGCAACGACAAGAAAACCGTAACGAAGAAAAATTTGAATATGAGAAAATATCTGTTCGCAATTTTCATTTTTTCTCTGATAAACGGCGTCGAGGCGCGGCTGGTTAATGACGCCGGCCTGCAGCCCATGAGCTTGCCGGCGGGTGAGCCGCAGGATGCCGTTTATCAGGAATACAAAGCCGCGTACAATCTTGTGCTCGATCAACGCTGGAGCGAAGCCATCCCGCAACTGGAAGCTTTTGTGAAAAAACATGCGAGCAGCCAGTATGCGGATGACGCGAGTTTTTGGTTGTGCTACAGCCGCGAGAAACGCGGCGACAATGCCGAAGAGGTTTTTCTGGCGTACAAAAAATTTACCGAAAAATTTGCCAAGAGCCAATACGTCAATGACGCCAACAGCAACATGATTCGGCTGGCGGACCAATTGGCGCGCGCCGGCAATCCCAAATACAAAGCTGAGTTGGAAGTGTTGCGGCGTCAGGACGATGAAGATTTGCGGCTGGAAGCGATTTATGCCTTGAGCCAACACGGCGAGGATGATCCGGAAACGGTCAAGTTGTTGATCGATTTGCTGCAAACGGAAAAGAGCGCGAACTTGCGGCGCAAGATTGTTTACGTGCTGGGCAACGTCGAAAGCCCGGAAGCGGCAGCGGCCCTTGAAAAACTCGCGCTCACCGATCCCGATCCGGCGGTGCAGAAAAATGCAGTGCAGGCGCTGGGTAATCAAAACGAGGCCGCGAATCTGAAAGCGCTGATGAAAATTGTGGAATCGAGCCCGACTCCGGAAGTGCGTAAAACGGCCTTGTACAGCATCGGCAATACGGCGGAGAGCTCGGCGCTGGAATTTCTGATGCGTGTGGCCAAAACCTCGACCGATCAGGAACTCGGTAAAGCCGCAACTTACGCGATCGGCAATTACGGTTCGGCGGCGGCGGTGCGCGCATTGAGCGAAATTTTAACCGGCAGCAGCCACCGCGAAGTGCGCAAGGCCGCGTTGTATGCGCTCGGCAACACCGGCGAAGCCGAAGCCATTGCCGCGCTCGAAAAAACCGCGCTCGATCCGGGCGATCCGGAATTGCAAACCGCCGCCGTGCATGCCATCGGCAACCTTTCGGACGAAATTTCGTTAAAATCTCTACAGAATATTTTTGCGAAGAGCACGAACACCCGCGTGCGCAAAGCCGTGGCTTATGCCATCGGCAACACCGGTGAGAAAACGGCCATTCAGTTTCTCGGCAAAGCCGCGGCGCAGGAGCAGGATCTGGAAGTCGCCAAGGCGTTGATTCACGCGATGGGCAACGTTGATGATGATGAAGCCGTCGCCGCGCTGGCGCAGGTGATCAAAACCAATCCGAATGAAGAGTTGAAGAAGACGGCGCTGTATGCGATGGCGAACGCAAATGGCCCGGCGGCGCGGGAAGCGTTGTTCGCGGTGTTGCGCACAGAAAGCTCGTCCGAGCTGAAACGAACGGCGATTTACGCGCTCGGCAATATGGATGAAGACGCTGCGGTGCCCGTGTTGCTCGAAATTGCGCAAAAGGATCCGAATGTGCAGGTGCGCAGTGCCGCGGTCTCGGCCTTGGGGCAGATTGATTCCCCCAAAGCGAAGGAAGCGTTGTTGAAAATTTTGCGTGGTGAAAAATAACTGGCGTTGGCCATGGATGAAAAATTACCAAAGGTTGCCGTCTTTTCATCCATGGATTTTGATTTTACCAATTCATATTATCAAACTGAGGTGCAACATGAAGCGAGCTTTACTTCTCCTGGCAGCGGCGATCGCGGTGGCGTTGCCTATTTTAGTGATCGCGCAATCTCAAACAGCCCGCGACAGCTCGGTAACGAAACGCGAACGTCTGGTGAAAGAGTATAATGAAAAAACGCGAATCGCCGCCGAGCGTGCTAAAGTCGCCCGTGATCGCGCCAGAGCCGAGGCCGACCGCGCCCTTGAACGCGTGCGGCGAGATCGGCATTTCGCTGAGGATGAATTTGACGTCGCAGAATGGGACGCGATTGCGCCGGCCATTGAAGAAGCGATGGAAGGCGTTGAGCCCGCTTTGGCCGAGGCTCGCGAAGCGTTAGAGAGCATCGATTGGGGTGAAATCAACGACGCCATGCAGGAAGCTTCGGAAGGTCTCGCCCGGCTCGCGCCAATGCCGCCGTTGCCACCAATCAGCGGAATGCCGGCGCTCGCGCCGTTTCCGGATTTTCCGCCGATCCCGGATTTGCCGCCATTGCCAGCCATGGCGCCGATGCCGCCTTTTGGCATTGGGCACGGCAGAAGTTTTGGCCACCGTGAATACACCAAAAGTTTAAGCGAAGACGACCAAGTCCGCGTGCAAGCGCTTGCGGCGTTGCTGAATAATGATGAGAAAACAGCTTTGCCGGAAATCAAAACGGTTGCCCGGGAGAGCGAAAACTGGGCGATGCGCGCTTATGCGGTTTCGTTGTTAGCGAATGCCGAAAGCGCGACCGTCGTTCCGATGCTCGAAGAAGTTCTCAATAAAGATTCAGATCAACGCGTGCGCAAGGCTGCGGTGCGCGCCCTTTCGCAACGCGACGAGCCGGCTGCGCGCGAGGCGTTGAAACGGCTGCTGGTGAAATGAGTTTCGTTCGCCGTTATGCTTCCGCGTTAAGTTTGCCGGTTCAGCATAAAATTTTTTAAAGCAAACAACCCCGGCGCGGCTTGCTTTAGCCAAAATCGAATTTCTGCAAAAATGCCAAAACCTGCTTGCTTGGTTTTGGCATTTTTTTATTTTAACAGTGTGCAGCTCACGGAATGATGAAATAAACTATCACCAAGATTTTCAATGCTTCTGAGCACAACCGAATATTTTTTGTTAGCGCTTTACCTGGTTGGTCTCTTCGGGCTCGGTTTCATGCGTTCGCGGGCAGGCAGCGACTCAATGGAGGAATATCTCGTCGCCGGACGCCGGCTCTCGTTGCCGGCGTTTGTGGCGACGCTGGTGTCGACGTGGTACGGTGGGATTCTCGGGGTCGGCGAGTTCAGCTATAAATACGGCATTTCGAACTGGCTCGTTTTTGGCGCACCGTATTATCTTTACGCGATCATCTTTGCCTTGTTCATCGCCGGGCGCGCGTGGCGGACGAAATTTTACACGATTCCCGATCAACTGGAAAAGGCTTATGGCCGGCGCGCGAGCCTCGCCGGCGCCTTTTTTATTTTTATTCTTTCCACGCCGGCGCCGTACGTGCTGATGATCGGTGTGCTCTGCCGCATGTTGTTCGGCTGGCCGCTGTGGCTCGGCGTGATTCTCGGCGCGCTGCTGTCGATGATCTACGCGTTTCGCGGCGGCCTCGCCGCGATCGTGCGCACCGAGATTTTGCAATTCCTGTTGATGTATGCCGGTTTCATCGTGATTCTCGTTTTCGCCGTGAGCCGTTTCGGCGGATGGCAATTTCTCACAACCAATCTCCCACCGTCGCATCTCACCTGGCACGGCGAAAATTCGCCCCAATACATTCTGGTTTGGTATTTCATTGCGATGAGCACGCTGGTCGATCCGACATTTTACCAGCGCTGCTACGCGGCGAAAAGCGAAAACGTCGCGCGCCGCGGCATTCTTGTTTCGGTGGGATGCTGGATGGTTTTTGATTTCATGACGACGGCGACCGGATTGTACGCGGCCGCGATTCTTCCTGATCTCGCCAACCCCGCCGAATCTTATCCACAGCTTGCGGTGACCTTGCTCCCGCCGTTGGCGCGGGGCCTTTTCTTTTTAGCGCTGCTCGCGACCATCATGTCCACGATTGACGGCTATGCTTTTCTCTCCGCTATTTCACTCGGCAAAGACGTGCTCTGGAAAATTTATGGGCGCGAAAATGAGCCGCGCGTCGCCTTCTTTTCGCGCCTCGGGCTTCTCGTCACGTTCGGGCTTGCCGTCGGCATCGCGCTGTGGTCGAAATCCGTCGTTGACATTTGGTATCAACTCGGCTCGCTCGCCACGCCGGCATTGCTCGTCCCACTTGCTTCCAGTTTTTCTGAGAAATGGAAAATGCCGTCGCCAGCGGTTTTGCCAGCAATGCTTCTCAGCGCCGCGCTATCCGGGTTATGGATGGGGACGGGAACAAACGGGGAGTATTGGTTGGGGCTGCAACCGATTTATGTTGGATTGGCAGCGGCGGTGCTATGTTTTATCTTGGCGCGAATAGTTCGAAAATAAAAAAGCCTTCTTTGCGGGAAGGCTTTTTGGGTGGCGGGGCCGACGGGACTTGAACCCGCGATCTTCGGCTTGACAGGCCAACGTGTTAACCAAGCTACACCACGACCCCGGGGAGAAGCAAAAAGAAAAGAGCAAAAATCAAAAAGCAACTTAAATTGTTTTTTTGCCTTTTGCAGGTCGCTTTTTGTTTTTCAAACCGTGGGCGATAGTGGATTTGAACCACTGACCCCGTGCTTGTAAGGCACGTGCTCTAACCAACTGAGCTAATCGCCCCTAAAAAGGGGCAGCGCTTGAATTAAGTCTCTTTGCCGTTGGTCGGCTCCAGCGTCGCTTTCTTTTTGTAAAGAATCGCGGCCGGGATGATAACGCAATAACCGAGCACTAGCAGAATCGGTGCGACCGTCAACGACATAAAACTTTCCGCCGGCGGCTGCGCCAGTGCGATATAACCGATGATGATCACGGCTAAACCGGCCGCAAACAACCAATAGTTGATCGCGTTAAAGGGCAATCCCTGTTTGGCGACGGATTCTTTGCGAGCCCGCTGGCGAATCTGTTTTGCTTTGACTTCTTTCATAAGCGCAGTCTTGAATATAAGAAATGGTACGATCTTTGTCAATGAAAATATCGCGGTGTCAAGAAATTTTTGACACGCAATGTTTTGGCCTGACCGTCTTTGTGGCTGCGGCTTTTCCTCGTTTCCTGTTCAACGACGAGTTTTCTCTTGATTTTACTTTGAATTTTTGGTATGATGGAATAAGGTTAAATTCGTAAAACGTAATGCATCATACTAAGGAAAAACAACCCATGCGCGAAATTATCAAAACCTCCAACGCTCCGTCGGCGATTGGGCCGTACAGCCAGGCCGTCAAAATTACTGCCGGCAAACTGATTTTTACCGCGGGTCAAATTCCGCTTGATCCGGCGACGGGCCGTTTGATCGAAGGCGACATCTCGGCGCAAACCCGCCGCGTGATGGAGAACATCAAAGCCATTCTCACCGCCTCCGGTGCGACACTGGAGAACGTCGCCAAAACCACCGTGTTCATGGCCGATCTCAGCGAGTTTGCGGCCATGAATGAAGTGTACGGCGAATATTTTCCGGCTAACCCGCCGGCGCGCAGCACCGTCGAAGTGAAAGCCCTGCCGCGCGGCGCCCGCGTCGAAATCGAAACCATTGCGGTGTTGGAATAAAAAAAATGCGCGGGTCGTATTGGAGTGCTGCCATTTTTGTGCTCGGCGTTTTCGCGTCAACTTGGTGCGGGGCGCAAACCGTGACAGCGTCAACGCCGCGGGATTCCAGCGCGATTCGTCTCGCGCCGAAAAAGAGAAGCAGTCCGCGCAGCGTGATGTTGCGTTCCGTTGTCGTGCCGGGTTGGGGGCAATATTACAATCGCCAATATCTGAAAGCGGCGCTGGTTTGCGGCGCGGAAGTCGGTTTGGTAGCTACGGCGATCTATTGGAACGGCAAAGCCAATGGCGCAAGCAGCCGTGACGATAAACTTTTTTACCAAAATAATCGCAACACCGCCAATTGGTTTTTGCTGGGAACGGTTTTGCTGAGCATGTTGGATGCGTATGTCGACGCGAGTTTGGCGGATTTCGATGAAAGCCCGGATCTGTCATTTGCCCCGGACGGCGCCGGGGCCACGAGCGTGAAGCTGACCGTCAAAATCGGCCTTTGAATTTGCAGAAAGATTTTTTACTTTGATCAAACCGTTTGCGTTGTTCGTCCTTGCCGGATTGTTTTTGCAAGCAGATCGCGCCGCCAGTCAAATTAGCCAATTGACAACGCCTGATTCAAGTTGGCGCACGCAAAAAAAATTGCCGCCGGATGCCTGGCTGGGCAAAGATAAATTCGATCATGCGATGATGAGTGCGGGATTGCTGGCGGGGCAGTTTTATTTTTTGCACCAAGAGTTGGATGTCGGTACAGCCCGGAGCCGGCAAATCGCCGCGGGCAGCACGCTCGTCATCGGCCTCGCTAAAGAAGTTTACGATCAAGTAAGCCGCCGCGGCACACCGGGTTGGAAGGATTTGCTGGCCGACGTCATCGGCATTGGCGTCGCCGTGATGCTGGTTACCAAGTAGTCATGAGAATTTTTATTGAATATGAGTGCTTCGTTTTTGCCGTCCGAGGAATCTTCGCCGTTAGAAGGACAAATCTTTTCTTCATCAACTTTTGATTCGACGACGGAATTGTCTGCCATTTCCCTGCCGGAGCCGTTTGACAAGCCGCGCAGCAATTGCGCCATTGTTGGCGTTTACAACCATCCGGAAGCCGCAAAGCTGGTTTATTCATCTTTATATGCGCTGCAGCATCGCGGCCAGGAAAGCTCCGGCATCGTCACCAGCGACGGCCAGCACTTGCACCGCCATGTCGGCATGGGGTTGGTGACGAATGCTTTTGCCGACGCCGCGATTTTTGCCAAGCTCCCCGGCAATCTTGCCATCGGCCACAATCGCTACTCCACCACCGGCTCGACGATTTTGAACAATGCGCAGCCGTTTGTTGTGAGCGCGAAACACGGGCTTATTGCAGTTTCGCACAACGGTAATTTTACCAACTCGCGCACGTTGCGCAAAAAACTGGAAGACGAAGGTTCGATTTTCCAAACCACCAGCGATACGGAAGTGATTTTGCACCTGATGGCGAAATCAACGGCGCCGGATATTGTTGGCCGCCTCAAAGACACGTTCAGCCAACTGCAAGGCGCGTATTCGCTAGTGCTCATGACGCGCACCAAATTGATCGCGTTGCGCGATCCGCGCGGCTGGCGGCCGTTGAATCTGGGCCGCAAAGGCGACTCGTGGCTGATTGCTTCCGAAACCTGCGCGTTCGATTTGCTCGAAGCCGAATACGTGCGCGAAGTCGATCCCGGCGAAATCATCGTCATCGACAAAACGGGAATGCACACGGATTTTCTCGGCGAGAAAGCCGAGCGCGCCGCCTGCATTTTTGAATTTGTTTATTTCTCCCGGCCCGACAGCAAAATTTTTGACGAGAATGTCGACCGCGCCCGCCGCCGGCTCGGTAAAAATTTGGCGAACGAACATCCGGCGCAAGCCGATATGGTGATTTCCGTACCCGATTCTTCCAACACCGCGGCGCTGGGCTATGCGCGCGTCTCCGGCCTCAAATTTGAGATCGGCTTGATTCGCAATCATTATATCGGCCGCACCTTCATTCATCCCGATCAAGCCGGGCGCGATGCCAATGTACGCATCAAATTCAATCCGGTCAAAGGCGTGCTTGAAGGCCGGCGCATTGTTTTGGTGGAAGATTCGATCGTGCGCGGCACCACGCTGAAACATCTCGTCCGCATGTTGCGCAAAGCCGGCGCCAAAGAAGTTCACGTGCGCGTCAGTTCGCCGCCGATCACGGCGCCGTGTTATTACGGCATGGATTTCCCGACCAGGCAGGAATTGATTGCCAACAATAAAACCGTCGACGAAATTAAAACTTATCTCGACGTTGATAGTCTGGAGTATCTTTCTATCGAAGGTTTGCTCAAATCCGTGCCGCATGAAAAGGGCGGTTATTGCACCGCGTGTTTCACCGGCCGCTATCCGCTGCCGCCGGAAGAGGTGGTGATGAAATAGAAAACCGGCGTATCAAGCTTCCGCTTGATCCCCAATGTGTTAAGCATTTATTTTTGATCATGACGCCATTTTTAAAACGTCAACATACTTGACTCATTCTCCTCGCGCAGCGACGCCGAGGTTTACTGATCTCGCAGGAGGCGAGATGACGGACGCATTATGAACAGGATCGTTAAACTCTTCGACTATTTTTTTATTTTACGGCCGACGCTTTTTTTTCCGGTGTGGACGGTTTATGCCGCGGGTTATCTGGCGTATTATAAATTTTCCGCTGCTGCTTTGGACCGCGCCGCGCCAACGCTCGAAGTCACGGCGTTGAGCCTGCTCGGCATTCTAACGTTGCTGATGGGCAGCGGCTACATTTTGAATCAGCTCTGTGACATCGAAACCGATCGGCGCAACCGCAAGCTTTTTCTCATTGCCGACCGGCACATTTCGCCGTTCGCGGCGTGGACGGAAACGATTGCATTGGGCGCTTTTGCCGTGGTGGCGAGTTTTTTTTACGGGAAGTTGATCAGCGCGCTGCTGGTGACAATTTTTCTGCTCACCGGAATTTTTTACAACGTCGCGCCGTTTGCTTGGAAAGGCCGGCCGTTGCTCGGCCTCTTTGCCAATGCGCTGGGCGCGCAGTTGATCTTCATGGCCGGTTGGTGGTCGCAAAATATTGAATGGCGCTTGCCGTGGCAACACGCGCTGCCGTACATGTTCGCCGTGGCCGCCGTTTATCTTTATACCACGCTGCTCGATCTCGAGGGCGATGCCGGCACCGAGAAAAAAACCTTCGGCGTGCATTACGGCTTTGCGGCGACAGCGATTGCCGGCTGCGGATTGGAATTGGGCGCGCTCATTGCCGCGTGGTGGCTGCAGGATTTCGTGATTTTTTATCCGGCGTTGATCGCCGTGCCGTTTTTTGTGTTGGCCGCCATCAAACAGCGCCTTCCCGAGGTGTCGCGCGCGATCAAGCTGCCGATTGTTTTTTTGGCGCTGGCGATTTGCCTGAAAATCTGGCCGTATTTTTTTCTCCTCGTATTTGTGTTTTATTTCTCGCGCTGGTATTATCGGCGGCGGTTCGGGCTGACGTATCCGAATCTCGCGGCAAAATGATTTCAAGCGTTAGCCGGTTTGCCTGTTAACCGGTTGAACGGTTAACAGGCGAACAGGTCAACCGTTCAACCGGCTAATTTTATGATCGGCATCATCAACGATAAATGTGATTTTTGCGGCACCTGTGTCGCGGTTTGCCCATTTGACGCAATCGATCTGTACGAAGCGCGCATCGCAATCAACCAGCGCTGCACCGATTGCATGCTCTGCGTGTGGATTTGCCCGGTTGAAACGCTCGCGCCGATTGACGGGCAGGGAGTGATTATTCCCCGTGCAAGCGGCGAGTTGACGATATGAAAGAGTTTTCAGTTTAAAATTTTCAATTGAAAATTTTAAATTTTGGGTTATGTTGGTATGAAGCCAATAACAGCGACATTTCCATTCGAGATCATCGCCTTCGACGCCGATGACACGCTGTGGCACAACGAAAGTATTTATCTCGACACCCACGAAAAGTTTCAACAACTGCTGCGCCAGTATCATTCCGAAGAATGGATTCAGCAGCGCTTGCATGAAACCGAGATTCGCAACCTGCAGCATTTCGGCTACGGCATCAAAGGGTTCACGCTGTCGATGATCGAAACCGCGATCGAGCTTTCCGAAGGCCGCGTTAGCGCCAACGAAATTCAAACGATCATCGAATTGGGCAAAGAGATGTTGCGCGCGCCCGTCGAGTTGTTGGACGGTGTGGCGTCAACCCTTGCGCAACTCGCCGCTTCGTACAAGCTGATGCTCATTACCAAAGGCGATTTGCTTGACCAGGAATCCAAAATCGCCCGTTCCGGCCTCGGCGATTATTTCCGCCACATCGAAGTGGTGAGTGAAAAAAATGTTGAGACTTATCAGCGCCTTGCCGCGAAGCACAACATCGCGCCGGCGCATTTTCTCATGGTTGGCAACTCGTTGAAATCGGATATTCTGCCGGTCATCGCGATGGGCGGGCAGGCGGTTTACATTCCATATCATACGACATGGGTGCATGAGCGCGTGGCGGAAGAAGATTTGGCGACGAGGCAATATGTGACGATACAGAATATCGGGGAACTGCCGACGCTATTGGATAAATTGACACTTTTTTGATACTGCGCTTGCCAATGCGAGAGAAACTTCCTATATTCTTAAAGTAAAAAGACTAATGAAATCTAAGAAAGCGAAATATCTTGTTTTTATTAGCCACTCATCACAAGATCAATTCCTTGCTGAAACGATAGCCGAAACGATAGAAGCGCTTGGCGCAAAGACGTGGATTGATACGAAACATTTGCAGGGCGGCGACAGCACAATTCAAGAGCTTATTCGGGCAATTGACGCCTGCAACGAGGCAATTGTGCTCGTCACTCCGGATAGCGTTAAATCACAGTGGGTTTCTTTTGAAATTGGGGTTGTGCGTACGATGAATAAGCGTGTAACGCCGCTTTTGTATAATGCTACTCCGAATGACATGGCGCCAATGAAAGATGTCGCCGCGATAGATTTAAAGAATTTGAAGCATTTTCTGGCACAATTGAAAAAACGAATGAAACAGATATAAATAATTTTATTCGGGTATCAAAATGAAAGTTTTTATTAGCTCAACGCAGAAAGATCTGGATCTCGCGAAGGATCTTGCTCGCCGTCTTCAACAAAAGGGAATGCAAATTTTTACTGAAGAAGATGCAAAACGCCCCGGCGACAATTGGGTGACGCCGATTGAGCGCCATTTGCGGCTGAGTGATGAAGTGATTGTGCTCTTAACCGATCATGCGCTTGCCAACCCTAGAATGATGTCCGAGCTTGGCGCCGCCTATGCTTTAAAAAAGAAAGTGACCCCTGTTCTTGTTGGAGTTACTGTTGATGACCTGCCTCCATTTCTCCAAACCTTGTCTTTTATCAAATATTCAGAGTTGGAAGATTATCTCTGTCGGTTCAAAACGCAAAACGGCGCATCGGTTAATGCTCGCGCTCGAGTTCATCAAACGAACTGAATCAGCGCATGAAACCTGATTACGACGTCATCGTCGTCGGCGCCGGGCCGGGCGGCTCGTGGGCTGCGAAAGCGGCGGCGGAAAACGGCGCGAAAGTTTTGATGCTCGAGAAAGACCGCGAGGTCGGTTCACCGGTGCGCTGCGGCGAAGCGATTGGCGCCGCGGGGTTGCGCGTGGTTTGCGAGCCGGAGCCGCTGCCGCGCGGCATCGCCAATGAAATTTCCGGCGCGGTGCTGGTTGCGCCCAACGGCTGCGAAGTCGCGTTGGATTTTCCACCGGGGTCGGGTTATATTCTTGACCGCAAGATTTTTGATTTCGAGCTGTCGTTGATGGCCGCGGCCAAAGGCGTCGAAATTCGCACGAAAGCTTATGTGGCCGATCTCATTCGCAACGGCGCGGTCACCGGCGTGCGCGTGCAGCAACTCGGCAAAACTTACGACGTGACCGCAAAAATTGTCATCGGCGCCGACGGTATTGAATCGCGCGTCGGGCGTTTTGGCGGACTCCGCACCTTCACCAAGTTGAAGGACATGGAAAGCTGCATGCAAGTCACGCTCGCGAATATCAAAGTCGATCCGCGTTACATTTATCTTTATTTTGGGCAGGAGATCGCACCGGGAGGTTATTTGTGGGTTTTCCCGAAAAGTGAAACCGTCGCCAATGTCGGCATCGGCATCTCCGGCGATTTTGCGCGTCACAAATCGGCGCAGCGTTATTTGCAGGAATTCATTGAACGCCGTTATCCGAAAGCTGCGGCGGTGTACACGGTGGTCGGCGGCGTCACCTGCGCGCCGACGTTGCCGAAAATCGTTGCCGACGGTTTGATGCTCGTCGGCGATGCGGCGCATCAAATTAATCCGATGACCGGCGGCGGCATTGTCACCGCGATGCTGGCGGGAAAAATTGCCGGCCGCGTTGCCGCCCAGGCGATTGCTCGCGACGACGTGTCGAGCAAAAATCTCGAGCCTTATCCCAAAGAATGGCATGAAGCGCAAGGCAAAAATCACGAACGCATGTATAAAATTAAACAAGCGGTTTATAAATTCACGGATGACGAATTGAACCGGACCGCCGAAGCGGTGCTCGCCCGCAAGCCGGAAGAGCGCACGCTCGTCAATGTTTTCAAGGCCGCGTTGATTCGGCATCCCAGTCTGATCTTTGACGTTTTGAAAGTGTTCATGAGCTAATGCCGACTGCATCCACGCTGGCCCCCTCGCCAAATCTTTCGCGCCCGAACGCCGGGTGGTGGACGATTTCCAATTTGCTGAGCATCTCCCGTGCGTTGCTGCTCCTGCCGATTTTATTTTTTCTGCATCAAAACACAACGGCCGGCAACGCGCTGGCCGTCGCGATCATTTTCCTGGCAGGCGCCACGGATTGGCTCGACGGTTATCTCGCGCGCCGATTGCATCAACAATCGGACTTTGGCAGGATCGTCGATCCGTTGAGCGACAAAATTTGCGTTGCCGGCGTCGCGATTTATCTGGCGTGGTATCGCGACTTTCCAGTGTGGTTTTTAATATTGATTCTGGCGCGCGATTTTACTATCTTAATTATTGGCCTGTTGATGACGGTGCGCGTCAAAGTGCCGGAATCCAACTGGCCCGGCAAAGTCGCGGTCACGCAATTGGCCGTCGTGCTGTTGGCTTTTGCGCTGAATATTGAGTTGGTGAAGTGGCCGTTCTTTTGGATCATGTTCGTCTCTTTTCTCGTTTCCGTTGCGTCCTATCTGCCGCGCGTGAAGCAGATTTTTCAAACTGCGTCGAAATGAGTATGATAGGGTCGTGACGTTTTATTTTTACGTTTTATTCTTTTATCAATGCCCTCTTTTTTTGAAAAATTAAAATCCGGTTTAAAGAAAACCAAACAAAGCCTCGTTGACAACGTTGTTTATGCCGTCACCGGCAAGGCGCGTTTGGATGAAGCGACGCTGGAAGAACTGGAAACCACGCTGATCGGCGCGGATTTGGGATTCGACTTGACGGCGGATTTGATCACCCGCCTCCGCGAGCGCGTCGGTTTGCGTGAAGCCGGCTCGGAGCAGGCGGTGGTGGCGTGCATGAAGGAATTTTTGCAGGAGCGCCTCGCGAAGGTGGCGAGCAACGGGCGCCGCGATTTTTTTGCGCCGCCGAACCGGCCGCATATTATTATGATCGTCGGCGTCAACGGCGTCGGCAAAACCACGACGATTGCGAAGCTGGCGAACCGTTTTCGCGAGCACGGCCGCTCCGTGCTCGTCGCGGCGGCGGATACCTTTCGCGCTGCGGCTTCGGAGCAGCTCGATGTTTGGGCCAAGCGCGCCGACGTCGAAATCATCAAAACCCAGCACGGCGCCGATCCCGCCGCGGTGGCATTTGACGCCGTGCAATCGGCGCAAGCGAAAAACACCGAAATCGTCATCGTTGACACCGCCGGCCGATTGCACACGAAAAATAATTTGATGGAAGAGATGAAAAAAATTTCCCGGGTGATGAGCCGCGTCATTCCCGCGGCGCCGCACGAAGTGTTGTTGGTGATCGATGCGACGACGGGACAAAACGGGTTGCGGCAAGCGGAAGTATTCTCGGCCGCCGTCGGCGTCACCGGCCTCGTCATCACCAAGCTCGACGGCACCGCGAAGGGTGGTATCGTTTTTTCGATTCAGGAAAAATTGAAAATTCCCGTGCGTTTCATCGGCGTCGGTGAGGGCATCGACGACTTGCAGCCGTTCGAGCCGGAGGAATTTGTCAAGGCGCTGTTTGAGTAGTTTGGACGTTTTTTTTCAATCAATTATAGAGGTTTGCCATGAAAGCGATTCAAATTGAAGTTGATGACGATTTGTTAAGGTATATCACGAATGACAAAGAATTTCATGCGATGGAGATTTCGGCATTTTTTAACAAAGCAGCGAAATTTTTTGTGAAATGGAGAACGGAGTATGAAATCAAGAAACAATTCGAGCGGGCCTACAGTGATCCACGCGCTCGTGACGAGTTCGATCGTGAAATGAAAGAGTGGGTTGATGAACAAGTATGGATCGACTAATCCAGCGGAGTGAAATTTGGATGTATGAATTCAAACCACCCGATAAACGTCGGCCGGTTTTAATTCTAAGCAGCCAAATGGTGATCAGCATGTTGAATTATGTGATTGTCGCCCCGATCACGTCTACCATTCACGGCTCACCAACCGAAGTTGTTATCGGAATTGATCAAGGCTTGAAGAATACCTCGGCAATTAATTTAACCGGGGTACAATCTGTCGAAAAATCAAAATTGGTTCAATATGTCGGCAGTATTAACGATGAACTGATGGAACAAGTCTGCCGCGCCTTATCAATTTCAACGGGATGCCAATAAGATTGAAGTTAACGACGCATTGCCTGCTGTTATCAGCAAGGGTGAAGAAATGCAGACAACAGGGATTTCGAAGTTTTGCCGCACCAAAGTGAAATCATTCTTAAAACGGCGCGTTGAACGCGGAATTGACAAATAATATGAGCGCGCTTATAGTGATCCTCGCGCCCGTGAAACATGGGAACATGAAGTAAAAGAATGGATTGACGAACAAGTATGGCCCGAGTGAATCGGCAGACGCAAGAAGTCTATTAACCCGACGGCGATGGAAAACACATAGCTGAAGAAATCGAAGAATTGCGTGGCAAAAGCGCACCAAATCAATTCGAAAATAAAAATAACCCAAATTGAAAATCAATCTCATCACCCTCGGCTGTCCGAAAAATGTCGTTGATTCCGAGTTTATCAAAGGCGGGCTGCAATCCTGCGGCGTGGAATTCGTCGACGTGGCGAAAGGTGCGGAAGCCGTGATCATCAACACCTGCGGGTTTATCGAATCGGCCAAAGAAGAATCGATCGACACCATCTTGCAGGTGGTGGAATTAAAAAAACGCGGCAAAATCAAAAACGTTTATGTGACCGGCTGCCTCTCCGAGCGGTATGGCGCGGATTTGCGCCAGGAAATTCCCGAAGTGGACGGGTTTTACGGCAACCGCGACATGCAGAAAATCGTGCAGAGCCTCGCGCAACAATTGCGTTTAAAATACGAATTGATCGGCGAGCGCGCGCTCCTCACCCCGAAGCATTACGCGTATTTGAAAATCTCCGAAGGCTGTGAGCATCCCTGCACCTTTTGCGCCATTCCCGGCATTCGCGGCAATTTTCGCAGCACGCCGATTCCCGCGCTTGTGGCCCAGGCGTCCCGTCTGGCTGAGCAAGGGGTCAAAGAGCTGATCCTCGTTGCGCAAGACACCACGCAATACGGCCTCGATCTCAATGGCGACCAGCAACTCCCCGAGCTGTTGCGTGCGCTTTGCCGCGTCGAAGGCATTGAATGGATTCGGTTGATGTACGCGTATCCTTTTTATATGCGCGACCAGATTCTCGAAACCATCGCCGCAGAGCCGAAGATCGTCAAATACATCGACATGCCGATTCAGCATATTTCCAGCCGGATGTTGAAACGCATGGCCCGCCGCGTCGATCGCGCGTTCACCGAGAGGCTGCTCCGCCAAATGCGCGCGGCCATTCCCGACTTGGTGCTCCGCACCTCGGTGATTGCCGGTTTTCCCGGTGAAACCGAGGCCGATTTTCAAGAGTTGCTCGACTTTGTCGCGGCAGGCCATTTTGAGCGGCTCGGCGTTTTCACGTACTCACCGGAGGAAAATACCCCGGCTTTTCGCTTGCCGGAACAAATCGCGGATGAAGTGAAACGCGAACGTTTTGATTTGTTGATGCAAACGCAGCAGGAAGTTGCCGCCGCATGGAGCGCCCAACAAGTCGGGCGCCGGCTGCGGGTTTTAATTGATGAATTTGATCGCCGGGAAAATCGTTTCCGTGCCCGCACGGCGTGGGATTGTCCGGAGATCGATCACGCCGTGCTTTTGCGCGCGGCCGAAAATAATTTGTCGGCCGGAGAATTTTGTGAAGTCAACATCGTTGCCGCGCAGGATTATGATTTAATTGCGACCGCTACACGCCGCCCCAATTCACGTTCCACGCCGGCTCCGCTCGCCGAAGTCGGCGGCATTAAATATCTCCTTTATCAGGGCCAGCCGGTTGGATAGCCCGTTGGTTTGACCGGCGTGGATGAAAAGGAAATTTCACCTTGAGCCAAGCGAGGTTGTCAGATGAAAACGCAGAACGGATTTGCCCAAGCATGCATGCGGTGGAGCGTCGTGCTGTTCCTGTTGCTGAGCAGCCGGTTTTTGTTGGCGCAGGCAGAGCTCTCCGGCCCGCGTGAAGAAGGCGTGCCGTTTTTTAACCTTGATCTCGCCAATTTTCGCGCTGAAAAACCGAAAGAGACGCGTCTCGACGTTTATCTCAAAATCATGTACGACGAGCTGCAATTCGTTAAAGTGACGGCGGATTCTTACCGCGCGGTGTATGAAATCTCTGCCATCATTTTAGATCAGGATGATTTCCAGGTCAACGGTAAAATCTGGCGGGACACGGTGACCGTCAAGGATTTTGCCACGACCAACTCGCGGCAGTTGTTCGACGCCACCAAAAGCAGTTTCAATCTCGCGCCCGGAAAATATCGCATCAACGTCGGCGTGATGGATATGGACACGCGGCGCACGAGTTTTCGCAAAACCAGCCTGGTGTTGCGTGATTTCAGCGACGCGAAACTCACGCTCAGCGACGTGTTGATCGCGGACGCCGTCGGGCAGGACAGCAGCGGCAATTTCATTCCGCAGCCGCAAGTGACGGCGCCGCGGCGTGAACAATCGCAGCTTTTCGCTTACTTCGAGATTTATGACGCCGGCAAAGACCAAGAGTATAAAACGAACTATGTTTTGAAAAACCCCGAAGGCAAAAAAGTTTTTCAAAAAGAAGTGGCGGTGCGTCACACCGGCCAGATCACGCCGGTCATTTTGGAGTTGCCGGGATCGACTCTGGCGCATGGCTTGTATGTCATTCGCGTCGAAGTGAAAGGCCGTGAGCTGATGGCGACGACGGAACGTGAAATCATGCTGCATTGGGTCGGCATTCCGTCCAACATCGTCGATCTCGATCAGGCCATCGAGCAAATGCGCTACATCGCGAAGAAGGACGGCGTGAAGAAAATTCTGAATGCGCCGCCGGAGAAACGCCGCGAAGCCTTTTTAAAATTCTGGCAGGAAAACGATCCGACGCCCGGCACCGAGGCCAACGAATTGATGGAGGAATATTATCGCCGGGTCAATTATGCCAACAGCAGTTTCCGCGGTTTCCGCGAGGGCTGGAAAACCGACATGGGCATGGTGTACATCGTTTTCGGCGCGCCCAATGAAATCGAGCGTAATCCGTACAATCGTTATGCGTCGTTTTTTGAAGGCCGCACCGTCAAAGCCTCCGAAGTCTGGACGTATTACGAATTGAACCGGCAATTTTTGTTTTTTGATGAAACCGGCTACGGCGATTTTCGCATGGTCTATCCGCTGACGATTGAAGAATATTTGCGATAAGGAAATTATGCCCACGTTGTTAAAGCCGCCCCGGTTGCGCCCCGGTGATGTGATTGGCGTCGTGGCGCCGGCCAGCCCGATGAAGCATGATCGGTTGGAAAATGGCATTCGTTATTTGGAACGTCTCGGTTATAAAACCAAAGTTGGCAAAGCGGTTTACCGCGAACATGGTTATCTCGCCGGCCGCGATCGCGACCGCGCCGAAGACCTCAACCGCATGTTTCGCGACCCGCGGGTGAACGCGATTTTTTGCATTCGCGGCGGCTACGGCACGCCGCGGCTGCTGCCGCTGTTGGATTATGACGCCATTCGCGCCCACCCGAAAATTTTTGTCGGCTACAGCGACATCACCGCGATTCAGCTCGCGATGCTGCAGCGCACCGGCCTCGTAACTTTTTCGGGGCCGATGGTGGCTTCGGAAATGGGGAAGGGCATCGATCCGTTTACCGAAGAAAATTTTTGGCGAATGGTCACGCATCCCGAACCGTTCGGCGAAATGGCGCGACCGGCGGCGGGCCGTTACGATCTCATCGCGCGCGGCAGCGCCGCCGGCCCGATTATCGGCGGCTGCCTCTCGCTGGTGGTGAGCCTCGTCGGCTCGCCGTATTTTCCCGAGACGCCGGGCAGTATTTTTTGCGTCGAAGAAATCGGCGAAGCGCCGTATCGCATTGATCGCATGTTGGCGCAACTGCGCGAGGCCGGCATTCTGAAAAATATCGCGGGCTTTGTATTGGGACAAATGAATGATTGCGTGCCAACCGACAATGAGCCGTCGCAAACGCTCGATGATTTGATGCGCGACTTCATCAAGCCGCTGAAAATCCCCGCTATTGCCGGTTTGGATTACGGTCACGTGGACGTCAAACACACACTGCCCTTCGGCGTCCGCGCCGAGTTGAGCGCGCGCGGCACGCAATCGAAGTTAAAAATTGTCGAATCGGCGGTGAGTTGAAAGCTGGTAGCTGGTTTCTTGTTGCTGGTTGCTGGTAACTGGTAACTTGAAATACAACAAGCAACAAAGCAATGCGTAACAAGCAACAAACAACAAGCAACGAGCAACCAGCAACCAGCCTCCGTCTCGCCATTTTTGCCAGCGGCCGCGGCTCGAATTTTCAGGCGATTTTAGAGGCGATTGCTGCGCAGCGGTTGCGCGCGCAGGTGGTGCTGTGCGTCTCCAATCGCAGCGAAGCGGGTGCGTTGCAATTGGCCCGCGCAGTTAAAATTCCGGTGGCGGTGATCGATGAAAAACAATTTGCCGATTCAGCGGAATATGCGCGCGCTTTGCTGAGGGCACTGACGCAGCATGAGGTCAATTTCATCGCATTGGCGGGGTTTATGCGAAAAATTCCGGCGGAAGTGGTGCGGCAGTTTCGGCATCGGATCGTCAATATTCATCCGGCGCTGTTGCCGAGTTTTGGCGGCAAAGGTTTGTACGGCCATCGCGTGCATGAAGCGGTGTTGGCCTACGGCTGCAAAGTTTCCGGCGCCACCGTACACTTTGTGGATGAAGAATATGACACCGGGCCGCCAATTTTGCAGCGCTGCGTGCCGGTTTTGGAAAACGATACGCCGGAAACGCTCGCGGCGCGCGTGTTGGAAATCGAGCATCAAATTTATCCCGAAGCTTTGCAGCTTTTTGCCGAGGGGCGGGTTCGGATTGATGAACGAAAAGTGAATATTTTTTACAATAGATAGCATGTCCAAAGTTCAACGCGCCCTCATCAGCGTACATGACAAAGCCGGCCTGCTCGAGCTGGCAAAGTTTTTAGCGGCGCGGAAAATCGAAATTATTTCCACCGGCGGCACGGCGCGATTTCTGAAAGAGCAAAAGATCGCCGTCACCCCGATTGAGCAGATCACCGGCTTTCCGGAAATTCTCGATGGCCGCGTGAAAACGCTGCATCCAAAGATTTTCGGTGGCTTACTGGCGCGGCGCGATTTGCCGGCGCATCTCGAACAGAGCCAGCAGCACGAAGTGCCGCTCATCGATCTCGTGGTCGCGAATTTGTATCCCTTCCGCGAAGTTGTCGCGAAGCCGGCAGTCACACTCGCAGAAGCCATTGAAAATATCGACATCGGCGGCGTGTCGCTCATTCGCGCAGCGGCGAAAAATTTTGCCCATGTCGGCGTGGTCACCAGTCCGGCGCAATATGCCGGTATCATCGCAGAGTTAGAAAGCAGCGGTGAGCTAACGGAGACAACGCGCCGGGAGTTGGCCGTTGCCGCGTTTGCGCACACGGCGCAATATGACGCCGCGATCAATGCGTATTTGCAGGGCGAAAGTGCAGCCGCGAAATTGCCGTCAACACTCGCGTTGACGCTCGAAAAAATTCAAGATCTGCGCTACGGCGAAAATCCGCAGCAGCGCGCGGCGTTTTATCGCGATAATTTGACTGGAGAAAAAGGCATTGCCGGCGCGGCACAGTTGCAGGGCAAAGAACTTTCATACAACAACATCGCGGATGCTGACGCCGCGTTGATGCTCGCGCGTAGTTTCCACGAGCCGTGCGCGGTGATCGTCAAGCATGCGAATCCCTGCGGCGTGGCAATTGGCGCGACGCTCGTTGAGGCGTATCAAAAAGCGAAAGCCACTGATCCGGTTTCAGCATTTGGTGGCATTATTGGTTTCAATCGCGAGGTGGATGGCGAAACCGCGATGCAAGTCGCCGAGCTTTTTGCGGAAGTGATTCTCGCGCCCGCCTTTAGCGTCGAGGCGCAACGGATTTTGGCGAGCAAGAAAAATTTGCGGTTGTTGGCAATATCCCAGTCGCAAACGCGTAGCGCAAACACTTTGTCTGCGCGCGATACGAATCTCGAATTTAAAAAAGTTGCCGGCGGCGTGCTTGTGCAAGATCAAGATTTGCGTGAGGAAGACGACAAACTTTTTAGAGTTGTTACGAAGCGGCAGCCCGCCGCTGAAGAGTGGGCCGCGCTGCATTTCGGCTGGAAAGTGGTGCGCTACGTGAAATCCAACGCGATCGTTTATTGCGCCGCCGATCGTACAATCGGCATCGGCGCCGGACAAATGAGTCGCGTCGATGCGTCGCTTCTCGCGATTGCCAAAGCCGGGCGCGCGGGTCTGTCGATTCAAAATTCTGTGGTCGCCAGTGACGCGTTTTTTCCGTTTCCCGACGGCGTTGAAGCGGCAGCCGCCGCCGGCGCGACCGCGGTGATTCAACCCGGCGGCTCCGTGCGCGATGCCGATGTGATTGCGGCTGCAAATCGGCTGAACCTCGCGATGGTTTTTACCGGCGTCCGGCATTTTCGGCATTAGATTCATGTTGCGGCATTGCAGCGATCAAATGGCGGAATGATTTTTCGGCAGAATAATGATCTTGCCAAAAAGTTATGCTGCCAATAATAATTTTTGTGGTTTAAAGATCTCTAACATTTTTTAAAAAGTTGGCCGATGAAATTCGGCCAACTGGCGAACCGGCCAACCGGCTAACAACAATCAAGGTAACCTCCGCATGGCTTTTAGTCTGCAAAGTTTTCTGAGCAATGATATTGCAATGGACCTCGGCACGGCGAATACGCTCGTCTATGTTCGCGGCAGGGGCATTCTGGTTAACGAACCGAGCATCGTGGCGGTGCGCAAGCTCGATCAAGAGATCGTCGCGTACGGCGGGGCGGCGAAAGAAATGCAAGGCCGCACGCCCAACGAAATCATCACCGTGCGCCCGATGAAAGACGGCGTAATTTCGGATTTCGAATTGGCCGAGGCGATGATCCGGCATTTTATCCGCCGCGTGCAAACCACGCGCTTGATGCGGCCGCGCATGGCGATCAGCATTCCCAGCGGCATCACCGAGGTGGAAAAACGCGCGGTGCGCGATTCCGCCGAGCATGCCGGCGCGCGCGAGGTTTATTTGATCGATGAGCCGATGGCCGCCGCGATTGGCGTCGGCCTGCCCATCGAGCAGCCGGTGGGCAGCATGGTGATCGACATCGGCGGCGGCACCACGGAAATCGCGGTGATTTCGCTGTCGGGCATCGTCAATCACATGTCGATCCGCATCGCCGGCGACGAAATGAACGAAGCGATTGTGCAGCATTTTAAACGCAACTACAATTTGTTGGTGGGTGAAAATACCGCCGAGCAAATCAAATGCTCGATTGGCTCGGCGGCGCCGTTCAATGATAAAGCGACGATGAGCGTGCGCGGCCGCGACATCGTGGGCGGCATCCCGAAAACCGTTGAGATCAGCGCCATTGAAGTGCAAGAAGCCTTGGCTGACGCGGTCAACGCGATTGTGGAGGCGACCAAGCTTTGTTTGGAGCGCACCCCGCCCGAGCTTTCCGCGGATATTTTGGATCGCGGCATCGTGCTTTCCGGCGGCGGCGCGTTGCTGAAAGGCCTCGATGAGCGCCTACGCCGCGAAACGAACTTGCCGATCATTGTCGCCGAGGATCCGCTCACTTGCGTGGTACGCGGCAGCGGCAAGGTGTTGGAAGATCTCGATCATTATCAAAAAGTGCTTTCGAAAGTGCGGCGGTATTAAAACATGCTCAACAAGGATTTGCTGGAGCGGCCGAATTTATTATTCGTTTCGATCCGCGAATATTTTATTTTGATTGTGGCCATTCTGGTGTCGCTGTATGCGTTGTTCAACAATGACCGGCCGCAAATCGACGCGATCCGTGCGTTTTGTTTGGGTTCGTATGCGGGGTTACAAAAGCAATTCAGCGCGGTGCGCCGCATTTTTGACGTGCAGCGCGAGAACACGGCGCTGCGCCGGCGCGCGACGCAAATGATGCTGGAGAACAGCCGCTTGCGCGAAGCCTTGCTGGAAAACTACCGCCTGCGGCAAATGCTGGACTATCGTGCCAGTACCCCGTGGAATTTTCGCGCAGCGCGGGTGATCACGAAGGAACGCGATCAAACGCCGGTATCGGTGACGATCGACGTTGGCAGCCAACACGGCATACGACCGAACATGCCGGTGGTCACGCCGGAAGGGCTGGTCGGAAAAATTTATAAAATTTTTGCGCAGACGAGTATTGTGCAGTTGATGTTAGATCAGAATTTCAACGTCAGTGCGCGTATTCAAGGCAATCGTGTTTACGGCATTGTGAGTTGGAATGCACAAAGCGGATTGGAACTAACTTCGGTGCCGCGCACCGCCGTCGTGCAATTACGCGATGCCGTGGTCACCTCGGACTCCAGCGCGTTGTTTCCGCCGGGTCTGCGCATTGGGCTGGTGAAAGAACTTTCGCAAGACAAAACCTCGTTGTTCAAAACGATTATCTTGCAGCCGGACGTCGATTTCTCCCGGCTCGAAGAAGTTTTTGTGATTACCTCGACGGCGCCTCGCGCGCCGTGAGCCGGTGTCCGATGATCAGCAACCAGTATTCAGTAATCGACTGGACACTGATCACTGATTACTGAATACTGAACCTCGTGAGCCTTCATGCGCGTTTTCAAATATATATTGATGTTTGGCTTCCTGACGTTGCTGCAAACAACGCTGATTCCGTTGCTCTCCATTCAGGATATTTACCCGGATCTGCTGTTGGTCGGCGTGATTATCACGGGCATTCGGCACGGCTCAACGCCGGCGATTCTGGCCGGCTGCCTTGTCGGTTTTTTGCAGGATGCGGCGGTGACGCAGCTTTATGGGCTATCGGCGCTGGCTAAATCCGTGGCTGGTTTTGTCGCCGGGTATTTTTCGCGCGAGAAAGTCAAATATAATTTTATGGTCACGGTCGGCGTTGTTGCGGCCACGGCTCTGACCAACAGCATTTTGTATCAGTCCATTTATTATTTTAGCGCCAATCTCAGCTTCGGCTGGACGCTGGTGCGCTACATTCTGCCGCATTTTTTTTACACGCTGGTCGTCGGGATCATCGTCAATGCGATCTGGCCCGGCGGCTTGTGGGGCAAATCGTAAACACGGCGCTTCATGCCGTTAGGTCGCGTATTGGTTTGCGATTGGTAACTCTATGGAACTCAACGAAACCAACAAACGTCTCATTTTCTCCGCCGTGCTGTTGCTGAGTTTTTTTATTCTGCTGATTCGTTTCGCCTATATTCAACTGTACAAAGGCGAAGAATTTGCGCAGGCCTCGGATGATAATCGCATTCGGACGTTTGATATCGAGCCGCCGCGCGGGTTGATCGTCGACCGCAACAACATCATTCTCGTGGATAATCGTCCGGCTTTTGCACTCTACACCACGCCGGCGGCGATCAACAAAAGCGACAGCGCTTACGGCATTTTGGCCTCGGCGCTGCTCACCACCAAGCAGGATTTGCGCGAGCGCGTCCGCCGCAACAATCGCGGCAGCTTTATACCCATTAAAATTGAACGCCAGGTTGATTTCAGCACGTTGAGCTTGCTGCAGGAGCGCCGTCTCGATTTGCCGGGCATCGAGTTTCGCGCCGAGTCCAGGCGTTCCTATCCTTCCGGCGTGAAAGCGCCGCATTTGTTCGGCTATCTCAGCGAGATTTCGGAAAATGAGCTGAAGCAATGGCGCGAGAAAGGCTATGAAGCCGGTGATTTGATCGGCAAGAAAGGTTTGGAGCGGCAATATCAAGAGATTCTGCACGGCAAAAAAGGTAAACGGCACGTTCAAGCGGATGCGTTGGGCCGGATCGTCGGCGAGTATAAAGAATCGAACAACCCGTTCTTTCAAAATCTCGCCCCGGAGCCGGGAAGAAATTTGCTGGTTTCGATTGATGCCTCGCTGCAATTTCATTTAGAGACGCTGCTGACCGGCAAACGCGGCGGCGCCGTGGTGTTGAATTGCAAAAACGGCGAGGTGATCGCGATGGTGAGCAAGCCGGATTTTGACATCGAGCTTTTTTCCCGCCCGTTCAGCAACAGCCTGTTGAGTCAGTTGATGAACGACCCCAGCAAGCCGTTTTATGATCGCATGTTGCAAAGTCTTTATCCGCCGGGCTCAACGTATAAAATGATCACGCTCTTCGCCGGTTTGGAAAGCGGATTGATCGATCCGGATGAGCGCGTTTTTTGTCCGGGTTATTATCGCTACGGCACGCGCGCGTTTGGCTGCTGGAAAAAAGGCGGCCACGGCACGGTGGACATGTTGCACGCCCTGGAGCAATCTTGCGACGTTTATTTTTACCGCATGGGCCTTAAAATCGGCCTGGAGCGCTGGGTGGATTATTCGCGCAAATTCGGTTTTGGCAAACCGACCGGTATTGATTTGATCGGCGAAACCTCGGGGCTGGTGCCGGATGAAAAATATTTGGATCGCACGTACGGCAAAAATAAGTGGAGTAAAGGGCTGATGCTGAATTTCGCGATTGGCCAGGGCGACTTGCTGACGACGCCGCTGCAAATGGCATGTTTCGCGATGAACATTGCCAACGAAGGCAATAGTTTCAAGCCGCATATTAAGCGCGGTACACAAGACCCGGTGACGAGCGAAGAAACTTTCGATCAACCGGATTCCGTACGGATTCCCGATATTCGTCCGGAAACTTATGCGCTGGTCAAACGCGGTATGTACATGGTCGTGCACGGTGCGGCTGCCACTGGCCGTGCGGCGCAAGTGCCGGGGATTACGGCCGCCGGCAAAACCGGCACGTCGCAAAATCCGCACGGCGAGGATCATGCCTGGTTTATCGGCTTTGCGCCGTTTGAAGATCCGCAAATTGCCTGGTGCGTTTTTCTTGAAAATGGCGGCGGCGGCGGCGCCAATGCCGCGCCGATTGCGCGCGAAATCATTTCGTTGTTGTTGCGTGAGAATAAATTAGTGCCCGGCCCGGCGCGTTTTGCCGGCGCGGCATTGGATCCCTAAATTTCATCGAACATGTTGCTGCGGCCCCCTCCGGAAAAAGTGCGCGATTTGGACAAGATGATTGTCGCGTCCATCTTTATTTTAGTCGCCATCGGCCTGATGGCGATTTACAGCGCCACCACGGCCATCAACACGCCGGCGATACTGAAAGATAACTTTGCCAAACAGGTGATCTGGTTTACAATCGGCGTGATGATCGCCTCGGCCATTGTGATCACGCCAATGAAAGTTTTTTATAAATATGCCTATTGGTTTTATGGCATTGGCGTGCTGTTGCTGGTGTTGGTGTTGTTCATCGGCACCGGCAAAGGCTCGCACCGCTGGCTGGAACTGGGGCCGTTGCGCCTGCAGCCCTCGGAAATCGCCAAGATTGGGACTATTCTCGCGCTGTCCCGCTTTGCGGCCGGCGAGGCGATTGATTTGCGGCGCCTCAAAGATGTGGCAGCGATGTTCGCGATAGTGTTTGGCCCGGCATTGCTTATCATCAAACAACCTGATCTCGGTACCGCCATCGTGTTTTTGTCGCTCGCCATCCCCATGTTATTTTGGGCCGGCTTGTCACCTTTTATTATTTTTATTCTGCTCACCCCGCTCCTGGCGTTGCTTGCTTCTTTTCATGCCTACGCTTTCTTTCTCGTGATGGCCATTATTATCGGCGCGCTGATTTGGCTGCGCACGCGCTTGTGGATCATCATCGCGGTTTTTGTGGTCAATATCGGCGTCGGGGTGGTGACGCCCAAGGTGTGGGAAGGCATGCACGGTTATCAACGCAATCGCATTTTGACCTTTGTTGGAATTTCGGAGGATCCGCGAGGCACGGGCTATCAAGTCAACCAAGCCAAAGTAGCCATTGGCGCCGGCGGCTTTTGGGGCAAAGGCTGGCAACGCGGCACGCAAACCCAATTGCGGTTTTTGCCGGAGCAACACACCGATTTTATTTTTACGGTAATCGGCGAGGAATTTGGTTTTTTCGGTGTTAGTTTCGTCATCCTGATTTTTTTAACGTTGCTGCTGCGCGCGCTCATGATTGCCGCGGCGGCCAAAAGTAAATTCTCCAGCCTGGTCGTGGTCGGCTGCGCGACCGTTATTTCCGTGCATACCATCGTTAATATGGGTATGTGCGTCGGCGTGATGCCGGTGACCGGCATCCCTTTGCCGTTTTTGAGTTACGGCGGCTCGGCGCTGTGGACCAACATGGTGATCGTAGGCCTGATTCTGAATGCCGGGGTGCGACGATTTCAGTATCTGTAAAAACCTTGACTTTCTTGGTGAACTTTCATACCTTTTAATACAATTGCAGGCGATAAACATACTAAAGGTCGGTCTTGTGAGTAGGAGGCGAAGCAGTCGAGGCAGGAAGTGGTTGGGTTGGCTGGCGTTGTTCGTGCTTGCCGTCCTCATTCTGCCGGTTGGCGCGCAAGTTCCCAGGTACGGCGTGGGAGCGCGCGCCGGTATATCGCGATTGGATGGCGACATCAATATCAAATCGTTGCGTCCCGAAGCCAGTGGCGCTCTTTTTTTGACTCTGAACCCGCGTTTGCGTTTGAGCGGCGAAATCGGTTGGGCCGACCTCGCGCTCGGCGCCCTGCCCGACACTTCGGTGTTGCGCACGATCCCCATCGCTTTAAATCTTACCTTGCGCTTTGCGCCGTACAGCGAAGTGACGCCCTTTGTCACGTTGGGTGGAGGAGGCGCCTTCTGGAAGCATCTCGACAAACGCACGCATGAAACCATTCGCCGCACCGGTTTGGAAGAGCGCAATTTTGATTACTTTCTGCAAACCGCCGGCGGTTTGGAGTTTGCGCTGTCGCCGCGTGCGAGCTGGTTTGTAGGCGCGACGTATCGTTACTACTTGACGGATCATTTAGAAGCGCTCGTGGCGGGCAAACAAAATGACGCGGTGCTTGCGGCCAGCACCGGTTTGGTGTTTCATCTCGGCAAAATTGCCGATGACGCTGATGGCGACGGCGTGATCAACCGGTATGATTTGAATTCGAAAAAATCCGAAGACCGCGACGGTTATCTCGATCACGACGGCCTGCCGGAAAAACGCATGGGCGGCAATATCGCGGATTATGTGAATACGGAAGGCCAAAACAACAACGCCGACAAAGTGCCGCCGATCATTATTCACGAGCCGGTTTTGCGCGCTACGACCGGCAGCAAGCTGCGATTATCCGCGGAAATTTTTGAAAATCAAAAATTACGCAAAGCCGCGATTCTGTATCGTCCGGCCAATTCGCCGCGGTGGCTGGTGGAACCGATGCAAGCGATGAAGGGAAATTATTACACCGGCGTTATTCCCGGTGCGGTCGTGCAAAAAAATGGTTTGGAGTATTGCGTGGTGGCGGTGGATGAAGCGATCAGCGGCGTCGGGTATTCCGGCGTGCCGGATCGTCCCAACTTTGTACGCGTGCACGGCAAAGACACGGCCTGGCGTCTCGTCACCGGGTTTGCAGCCGCAGCGGGCTGGGGCGCGGCGAGTTATTTGGTGTTTCGGAAATAGGGTCAAATGCGTAAAACATAATGCGTCATAAATCACGTTTTACGCTTTACGTTTTACAATTCGTGATATACACGATAAACCCTCGCCCCAATGGGCATTAGTTTTTTGGAAAGAAGTGGCAACGGAGAGATGAAAATGGATCAGACCAATTCTAAGCAAGCGCCGCCAATTTTTTCGACACGATTGCATGTTTTCCGGTGGTTACTCATTCTGGGTCTCGGCGTGTCGCTGCTGGCCTGCGGCGGCAGCAAGCAAACGAAAGCGCCGGAAACCACCGACGGCGAAGTGGACATCGATAAGCTTTTGAACACGCCGGCAGATACGGAAAAAGAAAATGCCGAAGACGCCGAGGTGTTGAAACTGCTGGGCATTACGCCCGAGAACGCCAATGCCGACGCGCCCAAAGTGGAGCCGAAAGTGACGGAGGCCAAACCGGAGCCGGCCATGCCGGGCGCTGCTGATTTGCAAAAAGAAATTGATCGTTTGCAAGGTGAGTTGAACGTCAAGACGCAGCAGGTCACCGATTTGCGCAACAGCCTGATGGAGCGCGACGCGCGGTTGCAAGAATTGGAGCGCACCTCGCAAGCGGCGGCAACGCGGACAGCGAGCCCGCGCGCGCCTGCCGGAGGCAACGGCGTGATGCAGCGCTATGCCGACGCGCGCAATCTTTACGAGCAGCGGCGTTACGCGGAAGCGGCCTCGGCGTTCCAAGCCATTCTGGCGGAAAACGATAAAACCAGTTACGCCGATAACTGCCAGTATTGGATCGGCGAAGCCTATTACGGAATGGGAAAATTTGCCCAAGCCATCGCCGAATTTGAAAAAGTGTTTACTTTTCCGCGCTCCAACAAAACCGACGCGGCGCTGCTTAAAATCGGCCTGTGTTACCTGCAAATTGGCGAACGCCAACAAGCGCGCAGCCAGCTTGAACAATTGATTGCGACCTACCCCAGCAGCCAATATGTCGCCAAAGCGCGCAAATATTTGGCGCGCTTGTAGCTGAATTTTTGAACGGTTCGTAGCCCTCGCCCCTTTGAACGCTGCCTCAGGGGGCGTTTTTTCATGGCGAGGCTGCTTGCATCGCAGAATATTACAAACGATCACCATGCCGGAATTACGCAAAGATCCGATTACTGAGCGCTGGGTCATTATTTCCAGTGAACGCGGCAAACGGCCCACGGATTGGACGATTGAACAGAAGCCCAGCAACGGCGGGTTTTGCCCGTTTTGCCCGGGGAACGAAGATAAAACGCCGCCGGAGGTGCGCGCGGTGCGGCCCGGCTCCGAGCAAAAAAACGCGCCGGGCTGGAAGATTCGCGTGGTGCCCAATAAATTTCCGGCACTGCAAATTGAAGGCGAGATCAATCGCCGCGGCGAAGGCCTCTATGATTTGATGAACGGCGTCGGCGCGCACGAAGTGATTATCGAAACTCCGAACCATCTGGCCGAGCTTTCCGATCTCGAAGCCGATCATATTTATGAAACGCTGCTCATTTTTCGCGAGCGCATTCTCGATTTGAAAAACGACACGCGCTTCAAATACATTTTGATTTTCAAAAATCACGGGGCCTCGGCGGGCGCTTCGCTCGAGCATTCGCATTCGCAACTGATTGCCACGCCGATCATCCCCAAGCGCGTGCTCGAAGAATTGTTGGGCGCAAAAAAACACTATGAATTCAAAGAGCGCTGCATTTATTGCGACATTCTTCACCAGGAAATCCAAATGAGCAAGCGCATGGTCGTTCGCACCGACGAATACGTGTCGCTGGAGCCGTTTGCCCCGCGCTTTCCGTTTGAAACGTGGCTGCTGCCGGTTAAACATTGCTCGCATTTTGAAGCGATGGAGCTGCGTGAATATTACAGCCTGGCGGTGGTGTTAAAAGAAACCCTGTCGCGTCTCAATCGCACGCTGGAAAATCCGCACTACAATTTTATGTTGCACACCTCGCCGGTGCAGGAAGCGCCGTTGCTGGAATATCACTGGCACCTGGAAATCATCCCGAAGCTCACCAAAGTGGCCGGGTTTGAATGGGGCTCCGGATTTTACATCAATCCGACTCCGCCGGAAATCGCGGCGCAGCATCTGCGTGAAGCGCAAATTTAAATATGAAACACCCACTCAAGATTTTTTTCGTCTCGTCGGAAGTCGCGCCGTTTGCCAAAACCGGGGACTTGGCGGAATTTTCGGCAGCCTTGCCCGGGGCGCTAAAAAATCTCGGCCACGAGGTACGCGTGATGATGCCGAATTATCGCATGGTCAACGAGCGCAAATACACGCTCCGCGACGTTATTCGGCTGAAAGAGTTCGTGGTGCCGCTCGGCCAGCAAGTGCTGCATGCCAACGTCAAATCCGCTTTTCTGCCGGATTCGAAGACGCAGGTTTATTTGTTGACTTACAAGCCGTTTTTCGACCGCGACGGCTTGTATCAAAATTCCGCCGGCAGCGATTATTCCGATAACGCCGACCGCTTTATTTTTTTTTGCCGCGGTTGTTTGGAAACCCTGAAGCTGTTGCAATGGCAGCCGGATATTATTCATTGCAATGATTGGCAGGCGGCGTTGATTCCGGTGTATTTAAAAACGTTTTATAAAGACGATCCGTTTTTTAAAAACACCGCTGTTCTGCTCACCGTGCACAATGTTTCGTATCAAGGTCTTTTTGCGCCGACGGCTATGGCGAAAACCGGGCTGCCGGCAGGGTTGCTTTCCCCTGGCGGCGATTTGGAATTTTACGGGCAGATGAATTTTCTCAAAGCCGGGTTGCTGGCGGCGGATTGCATCGGCACGTTGAGCCGAACCTATGCCGAAGAAATTCAAAGTGCGGAATATGGCAAGGGCTTGGAAGGGGTGTTAAAGGCGCGCAAACAAATTTTGACCGGCATTCTCCCCGGCGTGAATTACGCGGAATGGAATCCCGAGCATGATCGTTTTATCGCGCAAAAGTATGCCGCGGCCGACCTCGGCCCCAAGTTGGCGAACAAGCAGGAATTGCTCAAACACGCCGGCCTCGATTTTGCCGCTGAAACGCCGCTACTGGGCATGATCACGCGTTTGCAGAGTGACAAGGGTTTTGATCTGTTGGAGCAAGCGTTTGAGGCCATCATGGCGCTCGGCGTGCAAGTTGTCATTCTCGGCACCGGCGAGGAGAAGTATCAGAAGCTGTTGGGCCGGCTGGCTAAAAAATATGCGCGCCAACTTGCCGTGCACTTGCGCTATGATCAAACGCTGGCGCATTTGCTGATTGCCGGCGCCGATATGCTGTTGCTGCCCGCGCGCGACGAGCCGGGTAGCGTCACGCAGTTGCAGGCGCTGCGTTACGGCACGGTGCCGCTGGTTTACAGCGCCGGCACTTTGGCGGAGACGGTACAAAATTACGACAGCAAAACCGAAAGCGGAACGGGTTTCGTGTTTAAAAAATATGCCGCTGACGAGCTGGTTAAAACCCTCGAGCGCGCGCTGAAAGTTTTTCAAGATAAAAAACGCTGGATTAAACTCATGAAAAGTGCGATGAAACAGGATTTTTCTTTGCAAGCAACCGCAGAGCAATATACAAAGCTGTTTAGCCGTTTGGTGGGACGTGGAAAGAAATAGCATCGTCCGCTGCAACTGACTCGCGCCCGATCTTGGCCTGCTCAAAACCGGAAATGGACTGTATCCATCTCGCTGGATGGACAATGCTCCGCTTTAATGGGATGAAAATCGCCTGTCTCAGCTCCGAACAAATTGTTTCTCGGCTGTACAGAAGAAACGGACCATGCCTAGAAGGTGGACGAAGTTTTGCCATTATGGCGCTTTTTTATGAATTAATTATGCGACAGTTTTAAGGACGAGGCCGTCGCGCGACTGGCATAAGATTTGGTTACAAAGCACAGAGGCCGGTGCTGTGGCCCAGTCTGCGGCGTTCCCGCGTTAGATATTTACCAAGCTAAGGGTATGGAAGGCATTCAAATATCACTAAGCAAAGTCGGCGCCCGGCGCGACATTGCCCTGTTTCGCGTCAAAGGCTACATTGACACGCAAACTTGTTCCGAGATGTTGCGGGAAATGACGAACGTGATCAAACAGGGAATGTTCCACATTATCATCGACATGGGACAGGTCAATTACGTCAGCTCCGCCGGTTGGGGTGTTTTTGTCGGTGAAATAAAAGGCATTCGCGAAAACGGCGGCGATCTGAAACTCGTGCAGATGATGCCGGAAGTTTATGATGTTTTCGAGATGCTCGAATTTCATCGCATCCTCGAATGTTACGACAGCATCGAAGAGGCGATTGACGATTTCGATTTGTCGATCGGCCTCGACGTGACCAAGAGCGTGTTTCAGACGTTCTCGGCCCGTGAGCAAGGTTTTCCGCAAGTCGCTGTAAATCCCCCGCCTGTCAATCGGCCGCCGGTGGGGCGCGACGGCGAGGGGCCGCGCACTAAACCGCGCCCGGCCTTCTCCAAGCCGCGCGCGCCCGAACATGCGCTGCCCTTTGCCGAAAAAATCAAAGCCATCATCATCGGCAACCCCGCATTGAATTCCTGGAAAATCCGGCAGGAACTCAACACCGAACGCTTTGGCCACGTGAAAGTCAGTTGGTGGAAAGTTTATCAAACGCTGCGCACGCTGAATTTAGCCACCGAAGAGCAGCGTTTTCGTTTCTACCGTTCGCGTTGAGGCCGCGGCAAAAACTTGCCTTCAACTTTGCGCAAAATTGTGACGTTTGTGGTATTTTGAATGATACTGAACAATTAACGTTTTAATCAATCGGTGGTCCGTGCGCTTATGCGCTGCGCCTCGGCAGTCGTGTTCGAGTAACCGCGGTGCGAAAAGATGAGCTCAAGGCCGAGTTTAAAAAAAACAGGAAGATTGTCGTATGCAAATTTCAATCTGGCGTCAAGTTGTGGTGATGGTATTGATTTTGGGTCTCGCGCTTTCGGCGTTTGCCCCATTCGCACCGGCGCAAACGCGTTCCACTTCCAAATCTGCCAGTGACTTTGCGCCAGGCGACGGGGTGCGCATCAAAGTGTGGCGCGATGTCAGCGTGTCGGGGCAGGGTGATTTCGGCGGGCTGGGTTTGAATGACGATTTTCTCATTGACAATCGCGGTAATGTGTTGCTGCCGATTATCGGCGAGATGCGCGTTACCGGCCACACGCGCCGAAGCCTGGCGCGCGCGATCGAAGACAGTTTGAGTATTCGTGCGGCGAGAGTGATGTGTTTGCCGCTCATTCGCGTCACGCTGTTGGGCGCAGTGAACAAGCCCGGCTCTTATTTGATCGAGCCGCGCGAATCGCTTTGGGGTCTCATCGACAAAGCCGGCGGACCGGGCAACAATGTCGATCTGAAAAAAATTTATATCGAGCGCAGCGGCGAAATTGTGAACAACAACCTGCGCGACGCTTTTGAGCAGGCGCAGTCGCTGGAGCAGCTCGGCGTGCACTCCGGCGATCAGATTTATGTGCCGGGTATCTCGCGATTCAATTTTCGCGCGGTCGTCGATTATGTCACATTGAGCGCCTCATTTATCCTGCTCTATTTGCAAATCAAAGATCGCAACGCCAATAATCGCTAATTTTTTTTATTGACTGCACTAACCGATAGCAACCTGGTATGAAATTATGGGCGTAGATCCCTATTTACTGGAAGATAATGGCGTGCCGGAGGCGACGACCAAAGTCGATCTCTCGCGCTATTGGAAGGCGCTGAAGAAACACTGGTGGGTGGTGCTGATCGTCACCATTTTGGTGACCGTACCCTGGGTTATGTATGTCAAACAAGAAGCGCCGGTTTACGAAGCCACGGCAAAAATCAGCTTCACCAATTACGCCGGTGTTTCAGACAATATCATCAGCGCGCGTTTTCAGCAACTCAATAGCCGGAGTTTTTATGAACGCGTGGTCTCCGAGTTGGGTTTGGTGCTGACGATTGAGCAGCCGGAAGATCGTGAAACGCCGATCTTTCGTAAGCAAATTTTTGCACAATTTACCAGCACGCGAGCGCCCGTCGGCGGACGTTATGTGTTGCGCTTTCCCGGCAATGGAACTTTTGCGCTCTACCGCGTGATGGATGAAAGCGAGCAGGAAATGGAATTGCGCCGCGGCAATCTGGCCACGGCAGCGGCAGATACGATCACCGTCAACGGTTTTAGCTTTCAATTGGCAAGCGATCTCAAAAGCCTGCCGGCGGAAGTTTTTTTCAACATCGACAATTTTCGTTATAAAGTCAAATCGCTGCAAGATCGAATCAGCTTGAACATGGCGCGTGACGGCTCAATGGTGGAAGTGACCCTGCAGGACACCGACCCGTTCATCGTAACGCAAACCGTCAACAGCCTGGCGCGCATCGTCGTGCAGCAAAGCGAATCCACCGCCAGCGGCACCAGCGACGAGCAGATGAAAATTTTGCAAGCGCAAATGGAGAAAGCCAAAGAAGAGCTGGACGCTTCCAACGAAAAACTCAAATTTGCCAAACAGCGCTCCACCAGCGGGTCTGATCTGGCGCTCCGGGACCGGCTCAGCCGGCGGGATGCCGCCGACCGCGAAGTCAACGAACTGCGCGGCTATCGCGAATCGCTGCGGGGGCTTTTAAATAAATTAAACACGTTGCCGGCTTCGACAACCAATGATGGCACCGCGGAAACGTTGAATGAACGGCGGCGCATTTTTAATGCCATGGCGAAAAATCGCGCTTTTGAAAACGAGACCGCCATGTCGCTGGACCGCGAACATCTGGAAGAGTTGGATCGTGAATGGTCCAGCGTGGTCAAAGAAACCTCATTGAACCATCCCGAAGCGCTGAAACTGCAACGCGAAATCGAAAATTTGCACAACCAAATGGCGGAGACCGCTCGCCGGCGCATGGTTACGCTCGATAGTGAGATTCAGGAAAAGCAAGCCGAGCTTTCGCGATTGAACGCCGTGCTGAATCAACTTCCCAGCGAAGGCATTGAGTTGTCCAATCTGGAGCGCGAAAATCAACTTGCCGCCAGCGCCTACAGCACGGCACTTGCGGATTTACGGAAAATGCAGCTTGCCAGCGCCACCAAAACCGAGTTCATCGAAATTCTTGATCCCGCGATCGAGCCGGAGTTGCCGATCAACAGCAACAAGAAAACGAAAGCAGCGGCGGGCGGCGTTTTCGGTTTTGTGCTCGGCCTGATGGTCGTGATCATTTGGGAGATGATGGATCGCACGATCAAATCCGTTGACGACATCAAAGGCCATTTGCGGCTCAACGTGCTCGGCGCGATTCCCCAGGTCGGCTTCGAGAATGTGAATGATTTTCAGGATCATGAAAAAGCCAAGATGATGGATCAGCAGTTGGTCACGCATGATTTCGCGCCGACGCCGATCGGGGAAGCGTATCGTTCGCTGCGCACGAGCATTATTTACAACAAAAAAACCGGCCGGTTGCAAACACTGGTTTTAACCTCGACGGCGCCGGGTGACGGCAAGTCGTTTACCGCGGCCAATCTCGGCATTGCGCTGGCACAGCAAAAGAGCAAAACCTTGCTGGTCGATACCGATCTCCGGCGCGGCGTGCAACACAACACCTTTGGCGTACCGAAAGAGCCGGGTTTTAGCAACTATCTCTGCGGGCAGGTGATCGGCGCGGACATTATCAACGAGACGCATATTCCCAATCTTTCGATGATCAGTTGCGGTTCGCTGGTGCCGAATCCTTCCGAGTTGCTCGGTTCTTTGCAAATGCGCCGTTTTCTCGACGAAATGCGCCGCAAATTTGACGTGATCATTTTTGATACGCCGCCGTTGAACGCCGCGACCGACGCGGTGGTGATCGGCACGCAAGTGGACGGCGTGGCGATCGTCGTGCGCGCCGGTAAAACCCATCGGGAAGTGGCGCGGCAAAAGTTGGAACTCTTTCACAATCTTGAAGCCAAAATCATCGGCGTGATTCTCAACGGCACTTCCGTTGACCTCGCGCACGAAGGTTATAGTTATTATCATTATTAAGCGTTAGCCGATTCGCCGGTTCGCCCGTTGTTCAACAATCGGCTAACTGGCGAGCCGGCCAACTGGCTAACAATTTCATCTTGGGTCAATTTATGCATTGTCTGGTCACGGGCGGCGCAGGGTTTATCGGCTCGCATCTTTGTGAACGCTTGTTGCAACAAGGCCATACGGTCGTGGCGTTGGATAATTTCAACGATTATTACAACCCCAATTTGAAATGGCGCAACATCGAGCTGCTGCGGCAATACCAGGGATTTACGCTGGTCCAGGCGGACATTCTCGACCGGCCACGTTTGCAAGAATTGTTTGGCGCACAAAAGTTTGACGCGGTTTTGCATTTGGCGGCGCGTGCCGGCGTGCGCCCGTCAATCGCCCAGCCGCTGCTTTATGAACAGGTGAATATTCACGGCACGATGAACCTGCTTGAAATGGCGCGCGAGAATAAACTGGATCGTTTTATTTTTGGCTCGACCTCCTCGGTGTATGGCGAAAATCCCAAAGTGCCGTTTTCGGAAGACGATCCGGTTGATTATCCGATCAGTCCGTATGCTGCGACGAAAAAAGCCTGTGAGCTGATGTGTTTCACGTATCATCATCTCTATCAACTGAAAACAACGTGTTTGCGGTTTTTCACCGTTTACGGTCCGCGCCAGCGTCCGGATATGGCAATTCACAAATTTACCCAACTGCTCGCCGCCGGCCAAAAAGTGCCGATGTTTGGGGACGGCACGACGCGGCGCGATTATACGTATATCTCGGATATTATCGACGGCGTCTGCTTGGCGTTGGAGCGTTGCACGAGTTATCATTTGTATAATCTCGGTGAATCGCAAACGATTGAACTGCGCCGGTTGATCGATTTAATCGCGGCGAACCTCGGCCAGGAAGCGCGGATCGAACGCCTGCCGATCCAGCCCGGCGATGTGCCGATTACTTACGCCGACATTACCCGGGCGCAACGCGAATTGGGTTACCGGCCGCGCGTGCAAGTTGAAGAAGGCGTCCGGCGGTTTGTCGAATGGTTTAAAGAGGTGAATCACCTCAGGTAGATGTTGTTATCGAAGTTTCTATGAAGTTGGATACCGGCCCGGGCCGGACCAGCATGCAGGACGAGGCTTAAAATGGTCCGTGAAAAGCAGGCGTTTCTACGCAATTTGGTCGTTATTTTCGATGCCCTGGTCATCGTTTTGGCTTTTCTGCTGGCCTATTTCATCAGCTATCATTTGCGCCAAGCCTACGGTCTCGGTGAAATGGCTTTTGCCATCGCGCCAAATTTGAAAGGCTTTGCTTATTTTACGCGCATGAATTTTGCGTTGGTGGTGTTTTACTTGCCGATGTGGATCATCGCGCTGGCCTCGCAGGGCGCCTATAAAGATTTTCGCACCAAGACGTTCTTCAATATTTCGTTCAATATTTTGGTGGCTGGCGGATTGACGGCTTTTGCGCTCGGCACGCCGATTTTTTTGTTTAAAATGATTTTGACCAGCCGTTTGTTTATCGGCGTCATGTGGGGATTGACGATTTTATTTTTGATCGCCGGACGGCAACTGGTCAATGTGTTGCTGGATTACATTCACGAACGCGGTTATAACCAGGTCAATCTGTTGATCGTCGGCACCGGCCGCCGCGCGCGCGATTTCATTCACGTGGTGAAAAGCCACGCCAATTGGGGCTTGCGCATCGTCGGCTTGATTGACGATGAGCACGGTATGTTCGGCAAAGAGATTGAAGGCTACCGCGTGTTAGGACGCTTGCAGGATATTCCGTTCATTCTGCATCGTAAAGTGATTGACCGCGTCATCTTCGTGGTGCCCAGGCTCTGGCTCAATCGTATCGATGACGCGATTCTCGCCTGTGAGCGCGAAGGCATTCCCACCAGCATTTCGATGGACCTCTACGATTTGCGCATTGCCAAAGTGCGGCAAACCGATTTCAGCGGTTTTCCGCTGTTGGAGTTTGAAACCTTTAACGCCAAAGAATGGCAACTGTTTGTCAAACGGGTGTTGGATATCGTGCTGGCGCTTGGTCTGGCGGTTTTATTCGCGCCGCTGATCCTGTTGCTGGCGCTGGCGATCAAATTAACCTCGCGCGGGCCGGTCTTTTTTAAGCAGCCGCGCTGCGGTTTAAATGGGCGCACGTTTACCTTATATAAATTCCGTTCGATGTACGTCGGCGCCGAAATCAAGCGCCGCGAGCTGGAGAAAAGCAATGAAATGGACGGCCCGGTTTTTAAGATCAAGCGCGATCCGCGCATCACCCCCTTGGGCCGTGTTATTCGCAAGCTTTCGCTGGATGAATTGCCGCAACTTTTCAACGTCATCAAGGGCGACATGAGCTTTGTCGGGCCACGGCCGCCGCTTGCCATCGAAGTGGATCTTTACAAGCTTTGGCAGCGCCGGCGCCTGTCGCTTAAGCCCGGCCTCACTTGCATCTGGCAGGTCAGCGGCCGCAATAAAATCGGCTTCGAAAAATGGATGGAAATGGATTTGGAATACATCGACAACTGGTCACTGTGGCTCGATTTTAAAATTATGGTGAAAACCGTCTTTGTGGTGATGTTTGGTTATGGCGCCAGTTAGTTGCGTTGATGATCGTACATTGATGATGGAAGATCGAAGATAGATGATCGGCAATAATCGATCATCCATTCTCAATCATCAAAGCTTCACCAACGGATAGCAGCAGACCGACGACTCATCCGCTGGTTTTAAACTCTCTGTTGGTCACCTAAATTGTTTGAAATTTTCGGGAGATTTCCATGCGAATTTGCATGATTGGCACCGGTTATGTTGGTCTGGTGACTGGAACTTGTTTTGCCGAGTTGGGCAACGACGTCACCTGTGTGGATAATGTCAAAGAAAAAATCGACCGTCTCAATCGCGGTGAGCTGCCGATTTATGAGCCGGGTTTGGATGTGATGGTCGCGACCAACGTCAAAGAAAATCGTTTGACGTTCACCACGGACTTGAAACAAGCCGTGGAAGATGCCCTGGTGATTTTCATCGCTGTCGGCACGCCGCAGGCCGAAGACGGCTCGGCGGATATGCGCTATGTCGAAGCGGTGACCAAGGACATTGCTAAATACATGAATGAATATAAAGTCGTCGTCAACAAAAGCACGGTTCCGGTCGGCGCCGGCAAATGGATTAAAAAGCTGATCCAGGAAAATCAGGCCCGGCCGTTGCATTTTTCCGTCGCCTCCAATCCGGAATTCCTTCGCGAAGGGTCGGCCATCGAAGACTTCATGCGGCCCAATCGCGTCGTCATCGGCACGGAAGATCCCGAAGCGGCGGCGATCATGCGCGATCTCTACAAGCCGTTGTTCTTGATTGAAACGCCGATCGTCATGACCAATCTCGCCAGCGCCGAGCTGACGAAATATGCGTCCAATGCGTTTCTCGCCACCAAAATCAGCTTCATCAATGAAGTGGCCACCATTTGCGAGCGCGTCGGCGCGGATGTGCACGACGTCGCGAAAGGCATGGGTCTCGATCAACGCATCGGCACCAAATTTCTCCATGCCGGTCCGGGTTATGGAGGCTCGTGTTTCCCCAAAGACACGCGGGCGCTTGTCAGCATCGCCAAGAAATGCGAGTATGAATTTAAAATCGTGGACGCCGCCGTCAAAGTCAATGATGAGCAGCGCCAGCGCATGTTGGAAAAAATCAAGCAAACGCTCGGCAACATGAAAGGCAAAACCGTGGCGGTGCTCGGCCTCGCGTTTAAACCGAACACCGACGATATGCGTGAGGCGCCGTCCATCGACATTATCGCCGGCATGCAAAAAGAAGGCGCACATATCAAAGCTTACGATCCGATCGCCATGCATGAAGCGAAAAAATTCATCCAAAACGTCGAATTTGTTGACGACACGTATAGCACCGTCACCGGCGCCGATGCGCTCGTGCTGATCACCGAGTGGAATCAATTCCGCAGCTTGGATTTGGACAAAGTCAAGCGCTTGCTCAAAACCCCGATCGTGATCGATCTGCGGAATATTTACGAGCCGCTGAAGATGCGTGAACACGGCTTTACCTACGTTTCAGTTGGCCGGCTATAATTTTTTCCGGTGTGGTAGCGCCGCCGGCGATGGCGGCGCTACTGACACGCTGTTTTCCCGCCCATCGATTTCAGTGAAGAAATCGATTTCTCCTCCACCTGGGTGTTCATTTGTCTATATAAAATTGTACCCTTGTTTTCGTGGCCATTTTTGAGCAAAGCCTCCTTTGGTTTTCTGTGCAACAGCGTTTTCACCTCGCGATCACGTTCAAATTTTGGATGTGTCACACAAATACATCGTTTCACCCTGACACAACCGGCTTGCGCTTAATTCTTGTTTTGAAAAAATTTGCGACAGCTAAAAGATTGAAAACAGTTGCGTTGCTACAAGATTGACATAAAAATCAGGTGTGGCACTTAGGTTGCTTGTAGCTTGGGGTTGGTAGCTGGTAACTGGTTGCTGGTAGCTGGTTACTGGTAGCTGGTTAGTAAAGGTTGAAAAGCAATAAGCAACCAGCGACAAGCAACGAGCAACCAGCAACGAACAACAGCAACGAGCAATGAAAGTTTTAATGATCGCGCCACAGCCGTTTTTTCAACCGCGCGGTACCCCGTTCAGCGTTTTACACCGGCTGAAGGCGTTATCGAAACTCGGCTATAAAATCGACCTGGTGACGTATCATCTCGGCCAAAACGTCGAGATCGAAAACGTCAATATCCATCGCGCCCAAAGAATTGCGTGGATCAAAGAAATTGCCATCGGCCCGTCGAAAACGAAATTGATTTTGGATGCGTATGTTTATCGCCGCGCCGTGGAATTGCTCCATCGCCAGCGGTACGATTTGATTCACACGCATGAAGAAGCCGGCTTTTTCGGGATTCGACTCAGCAAGAAGTTCGGCACGTTGCATCTTTATGACATGCACTCGAGCTTGCCGCAGCAGTTGTCGAATTTCAAGTACAGCAGCGCGAAAATTCTGCTTCGGGTTTTTGAAAAGCTCGAAGCCGCCACCATCAACAGCGCGCAAGCCGTGATCACGATTTGTCCGGAGTTGTTTAACTACGTCAAAGCGCGTTTTCCGGAAAAATATAACAAGCTCATTGAAAACGTCGCCGATAACGCCATCGTTTTTGGCGAAGCGAAAAACGGGAAAATGAGCGCCGCCGAATTGGCGCAGCGTTATGGATTGGCAGCCAACGGTAAAAACGGCACAACCACGGTTTTGTACGCCGGAACGTTCGAACCGTATCAAGGTTTGGACTTGCTGATCGAGTCGAGTCAGCCGGTCATTTCCAAACATCAGCACAATGTGCGTTTTCTCGTCGTTGGCGGCAAGCCGGAACAGGTGGCGCAGTATAAACAAAAAACCGATAAGCTCGGCGTCAGCGAAAAATTTATTTTCACCGGCCAGCGTCCGCCGGAGGAAATTCCGGAGTTTATGAAACTGGCGGACATGCTGGTCTCGCCGCGCATCGCCGGTAACAACACGCCGCTGAAAATTTATTCATATTTGCGTTCCGGCATTCCCATTATCGCCACGGATCACCTCACGCACACCCAGGTGTTGAATTCCGAGGTTGCGGTGTTGACCGACTGCACGCCCACCGCCTTTGCCGGCGGTATTTTGCGCGTGCTGGAAGATCGCAATTATGGCGAAACGCTCAGCCGCAACGCGCAAAAATTGGCCGAGCAAGAATACAGCTACGAAGCGTATTTGCAAAAGACGAAAGAGATTTATTCGTATTTAGAAAGTTTATTGAAAAAGTAGCGTTTTGTAGGAGCGCCTTGGTGCTCACGGGTTGAGTATTATCAAATTTTATGTGCGGAATTTGCGGAACATTTTTCTTCTCGCGCGAAGCGCAAGTTAATGCGGCGGAAGTGCGGCGCATGAACGAGCAAATCATTCATCGCGGTCCTGATGAAGACGGGTTTTATATCAAAGGGCAAATCGGCCTGGCGATGCGTCGTTTGAGCGTTGTTGATCTGTCCAGCGGCCAGCAACCGATCTCCAATGAAGACGGCACGATCTGGATCGTTTTCAACGGCGAGATTTACAACTTCCCCGAGCTTAAAAAAGATTTGGAAAGCCGCGGCCATCGTTTCAAAACCCGCTCGGATACCGAAGCGATCGTGCACGCTTACGAAGAATACGGCGCCGATTGTCCGAACAAACTCAACGGCATGTTTGCGTTCGCCATTTGGGATGCGCGGCGTGAACGGCTGTTTATTGCGCGTGATCGCCTCGGCAAAAAACCGCTGTATTATTACAAGAATCATGAGCGCCTCGTTTTCGGTTCGGAATTAAAATGTCTGTTGCAAGCGCAAGAGGTTCCACGGCAAGTTTCCAAGCCGGCGCTCGATTTGTTTTTAACCTTTGAATACGTTCCGGCGCCGCACAGCATTTTCGCGGATATTTTCAAGCTGCCGGCCGGCCACTCCCTCAGCATTGACGGCAGCGGCAAATTGGAGATTCGGCAATATTGGGATCTCCATTTTCACGAGAACGGCTACCACGAGCAAGAGTTGGAAAAAGGCCTGCTGGAATTGTTGCAGGATGCCGTCAAAATCCGGTTGATGAGCGACGTGCCGCTCGGCGCGTTTCTTTCCGGCGGCATTGACTCAAGCTGCATCGTGGCGCTGATGGCGCAAGTGATGAAAGAGCCGGTGAAAACTTTTTCCATCGGTTTCAAAGAAGGCAGTTATAACGAGCTGAATTTCGCGCGCACCATTGCGAAACATTTTAAAACCGACCACAAAGAGTTTATTGTGGACCCGAGCGCGCTGGAGTTGACCGAGCATTTGGTCAAACACCTCGACGAGCCGCTGGGAGATTTTTCGATTTTCCCGACCTATCTGGTTTCGAAAATGGCGCGCGAGCATGTCACAGTGGTTCTCTCCGGTGACGGCGGCGACGAGTTGTTCGGCGGTTACGATACGTATCTCGCCGATGCGATGTACCGGCAGTATCGGAAGGTGCCGGCTTTCATCCGCAATCAAGTCATTATGCCGGTAACTACTTGTTTACCGCCAGGAGAAAAGAAGAAAGGTCTGCGCAATCGCCTGAAGCGATTTGTCGAAGGGACGCGCCATCCCGAAGATTTGCAGCACGTCCGCTGGATGATGTTTCTTGCCGAGGAGGAAAAGGCGCAGCTTTATGGCGAGGCCATGTCGCCTCTGCGCGCGCAGCATCTGCCGCATGAATACATGCGAAGCTATTTTGACCGCGCCGACTCGCAGGATTATCTCAATCGCCAGCTTTACGTCGATATCAAAACCTATCTCTGCGACGACATCATGGTCAAAGTCGACCGCATGAGCATGGCCACCTCTTTGGAAGCGCGCGCGCCGTTTCTGGATTATCGCGTGGTGGAATATGCCGCGACCATTCCGAGCGCGCTGAAAATTCGCGGCACGCAAACGAAGTACATTCTCAAAAAGGCGCTGGCGCCTTTGCTGCCGCCGGAGATTATTAACCGCGGCAAAGAAGGTTTCAGCATACCGATAAAAAATTGGCTGCGAGCGGAGCTGCGGCCGATGATGTTGGATTTGCTCGCGCCGGCACGAACGCGGCGCGACGGTTTTTTCAATGCCGACTTTGTGCAACAGTTGGTGAATGAACATTTGCAGGGAGTGGAAAACCACAGCCATCGTTTGTGGGCACTGATGGTTTTCAATATTTGGCGTGACCAATATTTGGTCGCGGCTTAATCATTTTTTGGCGCTGTGTGGTCCGTTGGGAAGGCGGACTCTACGTGAGGACAACATGTTTAAAAAAGTCAAGCATCTGCACAATTTACTCCGCTTCGCCAAAGGAAAGCAGGAGCCGATTATTGGGCCGGTCAAAGCGGTTTGGGAAGTGGTGAATACGTGCAATGCCAGATGTCGCACCTGTGATCGTTGGAAAGTGAAAAGCGACCCGACGATTCTTTCCACGGCGGAAGGCAACAGCCTGATTCAGCAACTCGCCGATCTGGGCGCGTTGAATCTGACCTTTGCCGGCGGCGAGCCGCTGTTGCGTAAAGATATTTATGAGTTGATTGCCGCGGCCAAGGCCCGGCATCTTTCCACTTCGCTCTACACCAACAGTCTGCTGCTCAATGTCCGGCGGGCGAAAGAATTGATTGATTCCGGCCTCGATTTAATTTATCTTTCGTTGGACGGCAGTGTGCCGGAGTTGAACGATAATCTGCGCGGTATCACCGGTTATTATGATTTGACGATGAAGGCCATCGAAAGCCTGAAGTCGTTGCGGAGCAACGGCCATCCCCAAATTTTCATTGCGGCCACGCTCACGCGAAAAAATCTTGATGACGTCGAGAACTTAGCGCGCTTGGTGAAAACCAACGGTCTCGACGGCCTGTCTTTGCAACTCGCGATGCATGCGCCCCAAATCAATTATCGCGTCGAAGGCGATTTGGCTTTTCGGCCCGGCGACGGCGCAACGCTACAGGCCGTCATCGATCGCGTCGTCGAGCAATACAGCCATTATTTGCCGATGAACCGTGAATATTACCGCCATTTTGCGGATTACATCGAGCAACCGCAAAAACTGGACGAACATCTCAATACCGTCGGCTTTGCCACCGTGGTGATCAATCCGTGGGGCGACGTTTATCCCGACCCGCTGCGGACGTTCAGCATGGGAAATATTCGGCGGCAATCCTTCAAAGAAATTTGGTTTGGCGAACAAGCCAGCTCGGTGCGGCAGCGTGTTGCGCGCCACGAATATCCGGTCAGTTTGTTCGATAGTTTTGTGTCACTGAATTTTGCCGTTGAGCATGCTGCCGCCTCAAGCTTGCATCACATCCTGAAACCCATTTTCAATGGGGCGCAGCATTTTTAATGTGGAATAGGCTGCCGGCCGGTCTAATTCATTATTCCAATCATCAGGATTATTTGCTAAATTTGAATACCAAGAAATCCGCATGTCTGAAATCGCCATATCCCAAGATTTAAAGTCTCGCCGCAACGGCGCCGCGGCAGCGTCCGCGTTGGCGTTGCCCAATCCTCAGCTTGAAGCGATTCGCCAATATTGGAACGAGCATATTCACGATCTCGCCATTGCCAAGCATCCGGTGGGATCCAAAGGATTCTTTGTCGATCTCGACGAGTATCGTTTCGATAAACTGCGCTATTTGCCGAACGTGGTTGATTTCAACGCCTATCGCGGCAAGAAAATTCTCGAGATCGGCTGCGGCGTCGGCATTGACTTGATTCGCTTCGCCACCGGCGGCGCGCACGTCACCGGCGTCGATTTGGCGCAACAATCCATTGCGCTGGCGAAGAAAAATTTTGAGCACAACGGCCTCAAAGCCGATTTGCGCGTCATGAACGGTGAAGCGCTGGAATTTTCCGACCATAGTTTCGACGTGGTTTATGCGCACGGCGTTTTGCAATACACCGCCGACGCCAATAAAATGGCAAGAGAAATGCACCGCGTGCTCAAGCCCGGCGGCGAAGCCATCGCGATGGTTTATAATCGCATCTCGTGGCTCAATGCGCTTTCCAAAGTGATGAAAGTCGAATTGGAGCACGAAGACGCTCCGGTTTTAAAAAAATACTCGATCGGCGAATTTAAAAAAATGCTTGCGCCGTTTTCTGCCGTGCGCATTGTGCCGGAGCGTTTCCCCGTCGCCAGCCGTTTGCAAAAAGGCTGGAAAGCCGCGGCGTTCAACAAAGTTTTCGTTCCGGCCTTTAATCTCATTCCGCGCTTCATCGTGCGCCCGCTTGGTTGGCACATCATGGCGTTTTGCCGGAAGTAAACATAAAACTACATTTGAAATTTTGAATTGAAAATTTTCAATTTAAAATTTTTTTAGATTGATCAAAAGATGGCAAAAACTGCCTTCGTTACCGGGGCCAATGGCTTCACCGGTAGCTATGTTTGTAAACACCTCATTCAACGCGGCGACCACGTCCGCGCGCTGGTGCGTCAAACCAGCAATCTTGATTTGCTGAAAGGCGTTGACGTTGAATTGGTGCACGGCGATTTGGCCAACGGTGCGATTACCGAGACGTTAGCTAAAAGTCTCAAAGGCGTTGACGTGGTTTATCACCTCGCCGCGGTGTATCGCACCGAAGGCGTGCCGAAAAAATATTTTTGGGACGTGCATGTCGAAGGCACGCGCCATTTGCTCGAAGCCGCTAAGCGCGCCAATGTGGCGCGCTTCGTGCATTGCAGCACCGTCGGCGTGCAAGGTGAAATCAAAAATCCGCCGGCCACCGAAGACGTGCCGTATGCCCCCGGCGATCTTTATCAGGAAAGTAAAGTCGACGGCGAAAAACTCGCCCGGAAATTTTTTCAAGAGCAAAAATTGCCCGGCGTCGTCGTGCGGCCGGTCGGTATTTATGGCCCCGGCGACACGCGTTTTCTCAAGCTGTTTAAATTTATTCACAACGGCAAATTTCGCATGTTGGGCAGCGGCAAAGTGCTTTATCATTTGACCCACGTCGATGATCTGGCGCGCGGCATTTTGCTCGCCGGTGAAAAAAAAGAAGCACTCGGCGAGGTTTTCACCATCGGCGGCAAAGGTTATTTGACGCTGGCCGAACTAGTCGAGCGCGTCGCCAAAGCCTTGAACGTTCCCGTGCCGCGCAAAAGTTTTCCCGTCTGGCCCGTGTGGTTTGCCGGGTTGCTTTGCGAAATTTTGTGCCGCCCGTTCAGCCTCGAGCCTCCGCTGTATCGCCGGCGCGTCGAATTTTTTATTAAAGACCGCGCTTTCGACATTTCGAAAGCCCAGCGCCTGCTCGGCTATCAACCGCAAGTCGATCTCGACCGCGGCCTGCGCCAAACCGCCGACTGGTATCGCACGCAGAATTTATTGTAGTTTCGTCATCGTTCGTAGTAGCGCCTTTAGGCGCCACGTGTTAAATTTAGATCACCTCGTGATGTTCAAAAATTCGTTTTATGTCAAACACCTTTACGCCTAAAGGCGTCGCTACAAACGAAATCCAAAAAGAGCTTTTCGACGCCAGTAAATCCAAACTGGCAAAATATAAAGAGCTTATTCTTGGCGAAAGCAGCACCGCGTTTTTGATCAAATACGAATTGATCACCACGTTTGTCAGTTGGCTGCCCGGTGCGCTCGGTCTGTTACTCCGCAGCAAATTGTATCCATTGCTGATCGGAAAAATTGGGCGCAACGTCACCTTCGGCGCGAATGTGGTGCTGCGTCATCCGCGCAAAATTCACATCGGCGACAATGTCGTGATCGACGACAACGTCGTGCTCGACGCCAAGGGCGAGAACAACCGCGGCATCACCATCGGCAGCGGCGTTTTTGTTGGCCGCAATACGATTTTAAGCTGCAAAAACGGCGACATCATCATCGACGACAACGCCAATATTGGTTTTAATTGCGAGGCGTTTTCTGCGAGCCGCATTCGCATCGGCAAAAATGTCTTGCTCGCCGCGTATGCGTATCTCGTTGGCGGCACGCACCGTTTTGACCGCACCGACGTTCCGATTCTCTTTCAAGAGCGCTCGAGCCAGGGCATCGAGGTCGATGACAATGCGTGGATCGGCGCCCATGCGGTGGTTTTTGACGGCGTGAAAATCGGCAAAGATTGCATCATCGGCGCCGGCGCCGTGGTCAACAAAGACGTGCCGGATTGGAAAATCGCCGTCGGCGTTCCTGCGAAAGTTGTGCAAGATCGCCGCGACGTGCAAGGCGTTACCCAAACTTCCAGTTTGGGCGCTTGAGTTTGAACACCTGATATGAGTCGCAAATACAAAATTCTTCACGTTATCGACAAGCTCAGCATGGACGGCGTCAATCCGAGCAGCGTCGCGTTGTGCTTCATCGAATGGATCAAACACCGCGACGCCCAACGCTACGACGTGATGGTCGCTTCCTTACGGTCACGCGACGTCGCCAGCCAAAAACTCGAAGCGAATGGCGTGAAAATGTTTTATATTGATAAAGGCAAATATTCGTTTGCTAACGTCGGCGCGCTCGCGGAAATCGTGCGTCAGGAAAATATCGACCTGCTGCATTTGCACGGTTACAGCGCCGCCAATTTCGGCCGCCTCGCCGCGCGCCAATGCGGCATTCCCAACGTGATGCACGAGTGGGCCGTGCTCAAAACGTTGCCGCATCAATTCGTCATGGATCGTTGGTTGCGCGGCAAAACCGATATCGCCGTCGGCGTCAGTCAAAGCGTGCGCGAGTTTTTAGTCGAAGGCCGTTCCGTGCCGCCCGATAAAACGCGCGTGGTTTGGAACGGCGTCAATCTTAATAATTTTAAAACCGCCGCGCCGGAAAAAGTTCAGGCGTTCAAAGAGAAATTCGGTATTACGCCGCAACAAAAGATTATCGGCGCCGTCACGCGCTTGCGCGAGGAAAAAGGCAATCGCTATTTCATCGAAGCTGCACCGTCCGTGTGGCGCGAATGTCCCGACGCGCGTTTCATCATCGTCGGTGACGGCCCGTTGCGCGAAGAGTTGGAAACACTGGCGAAAAAGTTGAATCTCGAAGGTAAATTTCATTTCGCCGGCTTTGTTTCAGAAGTGGCTGTCGCGCTCGCGGCGATGGATGTTTACGTGATGCCTTCGCTCACCGAGGGCTTTCCGTTCGCACTCGCCGAAGCCATGGCCGCCGGTAAAACCGTGGCGGTCTCGAACGTCGGCGGCATGAAAGAAATGGTGCAGCACGAAGAAAACGGCTTGCTCGTGCCGCCCGCAAATGCCGCCGCACTCGCCGCCGCGCTTGTGCGTTTGCTCAAAAACCCGACGCTCTGCCGAAACCTCGGCGCCGCCGCTCGACATCGCAGCCAGGAATTTAGTGTCGAGCGCAATGTTGCCGCGCTGGAAACGATTTATTCGGAATTACTTTCAAGAAAAAATGGTCATGTTGAAAAAATGATAAACGGATAAAACAGATAAAAAGATTTGCCAACGTTTGAAAAATCCGCGCAAATCCGTCAAATCCGCGTTATCCGTGTTCAAAAAGGTATTTACAGGGATGTTTACGACTTTACTTAACAAGCTTCGCTGGAGTTATCGCAAAAACGTGCCGGATCTTCTCGCGCTGTTGCGCCGGCATTATCCGGACTTCATGTTCAATAAAAATCCAAAGTCGCTGCACAATGAAATTCCGGTCTTTACGTTTCATTCCGTCGAGCCGGTTTCATTTGAAGCCAAGCTGAAATTTCTCCAACAAAACGGCTACCGCACACTGAACAGCGAAGAGTTTCGCGCTGCCATCGCCGGTGAAAGAGACATTCCCGAAAAAAGCGTTTTGTTGACGTTTGACGACGGCACCGCAACGCTGTGGTCGGTTGCCTATCCACTGCTGCAAAAATACGGCTTTCGCGCCGTGAGTTTCATCATCCCCGGCTGCATTCCGGAGCGCGCGCCGGAAACACCGACCTATTGGGATTTTGCTGCAAAGCGCGCTACTGTTGCCGCGCTGACCGCGCGTGAGCGCAACCATTCGCCGTTGTGCTCGTGGCAGGAAATTCAGGAAATGCACCACAGCGGCGTCATTGATTTTCAGTCGCACACGATGCATCATCACATGATCAACGTGTCGCCGCAATTGGTCGATTTCATTCATCCGCGCTATGATTTTTATTTTTTTGCGAACATCAATGTGCCGGTTTATCGCGAGAACGGCAAATTGAATTATGGCCGCCAAATGCCGTGGGGCACACCGGTTTATCGCGCCGAGCCGCGCATGGCCGGCCAGCCGCAATACTTTGACGACGAAGCCGCGCGCCAGGCTTGCGTCGAACACGCCGGCAAAAACGGCGGCGAAAAATTTTTCCGCCACGAAGGTTGGCGCAAATCTTTGATCGCGGTTTATCGCGAAGCGCTGTCCAAAAGCCGGCCCAATGAATTTGAAACGCCGGAAGCACAAGCGCAAACGATCTGGCAGGATTTGCACCTCGCCAAGCAAATGATCGAAACGCGCCTGCCTGGAAAAAAAGTTGACCAGCTTTGTTATCCGTGGTTCATGGGCAGCGACGTTGCCGTCGCGCAATCGCGTCGCGCCGGCTATCGCGTCAATTATTGGGGCTTCGTGCCGCAATACAAAACCAATCGCCCCGGTCAAGATTTGTTTTACGTGTCGCGCATTGAAGATCATTACATTTATCGTTTGCCCGGCGCCGGTCGCAAAAGCTTGAAAGAAATTTTGCAAGCCAAAGTGCAAACGAATTTGCCGCGGTTCATGCAGCGCGTCGCAAATTGATAAGACTGTGATTTTAAAACCAGCAACGAGCAACCAGCAACCAGAACATGCTTTTCGGAACGATTGGAAAACCTCTTTCAGATGAATCCGCGGCCAACGCCAAAGCCGCGAGTAAATACTTTCTCGATGAGAAAGAAACCGAATCGCGCTCGCAGGTTCTTTTTGCGAAAGATATCGCCGTTGGCCTGCGCCCCATTGGCGTGCCAACGCTGGATGCGAATGCCGGCAGCTACGAGCACAAACCCAGCGGCAGTTTTGTGGCGTTGCTCGGCAGTATTTTCAATCGCGCCGAATTGAAAAAACAATACGCGATGAAAAAAGGCAATGACGCCGAAGTCGTGTGGCAAGTTTATGAGCAACGCGGCGTCAACGGCTTTCGCGAGCTAAACGGCAATTTTGTTTTGGCGATTTGGGATGGCCGCAAAAAAAGTTTTTATCTCGTGCGCGACCATCTCGGCATCGAGCCGGTTTATTATTGCCGCAAAGACGGCGTGCTTTATTTTTCCAGCCGTTTGCAGCGCTTGACGCGCGTGCCGCAAGTTGGCCGCCAGCTCAATTATGGCGTTGTGCAGCGCTATCTGCTGTTCAATTACAACCCCGGTTACGACACGCTCTTTGAAAACGTTCATAGCCTGCGCCCCGGCTGCTACGTGAAAATTGAAAACGGCAAATTCTCCGTCGAGCCGTATTGGCGCATTTCGTTTGCGCAACCGTTTGAAAAAGACGAGGCCGCTTACAAAGCTGAATTGCTCGAATTGATGCAAGACGCCGTGCGCCTGCGTTTGGCCGATGGAAAATTTCGCCCCGGCGCTTTTCTCAGCGGCGGCATGGATTCAAGCTCCGTCGTGCACTTTATGCATAGCCAGCTCAAAGCGCCCATCGCCACCTATTCGTTTCGCTGCTTCGGCAAAACTTATGACGAATCGCATTACGCCCGCGTCATGTCCGAGCGCTATCAAACGCGCCATACCGAAGTGCCGTTTCCCGCTGAAGAGACGAAGCTGATCGCGAGCATCGCGCAGCAATCGCAAGAGCCGTTTTCGGATATCGGCATCGAAGTCGCGTCGTTCCTGCTCGGTTCGCGCGTGCGCGAGCAGGCGGATTACGTACTCACCGGCGACGGCGGCGACGAATTGTTCGGCGGCCATCCGGTTTATCTCGCCGACCGCGCCGCGGAAATGTTTGCAAAAATTCCCGGCTTCATTCGGCAGCCGCTCACCCACGCGCTGCAATGGTTGCCGGACACCGATGCGAAAAAAAGTTTACCGGTGAAAGCGAAACGCTTTTCATACAGTTGCAAATTTCCCGCGTCCCTGTACAGCAATCGCTGGCGCATTTATTACACGCCAGAAGAACTGCAAAGATTGTGTGTGCCGGATTTGCGCCAGCGCGTCAATGGCTTCAATCCGTATCGCGAGCTGCTGGAGATTTATTCGGAGGCCGACGGCAAAGATCATCTCAGCATCACGCTCTACGGCGATTATTATTCCGTGGTGAATTTTTACATGCGCCGCATGGAATTGATCCGCCACTTCGGCGTCGAAGGCCGCATGCCGCTGCTCGATCATCGCCTCGTCGAATACACCGCGCGCATTCCGAGCGCGTTGAAAATCGGCAAAAAAGGCGAGACCAAAGTGATCTTGCACAAAGTGATGACCGGCGAGCTGCCCGATGAAATCGTCTTTCGCAAAGACAAGCTCGGCCACAGCGTGCCGATGAAAAATTGGATGCGCGAATCCGTGGCGATTCAAACGCTGTTCAAAGAATACCTGTCCAGCGAAATCGTCCGCCGCCGCGGCTTCTTTGATCCAACCGTCATCTCGCGCATGCTTGATGAACACCAGCGCAAAACGCACAATCACTCGCATCGCCTGTGGTCGCTGCTGGTGTTTGAATTGTGGTGCAGATCGCATCTCGGAAATTGATTGGTGAATCAGAATTAAAAACTTTGAACGCGGATAACGCGGATTTTGAGGCTACACGCGGAAGAATCAAAAACTAAAGATACCACCAAGGCACAAAGACACAAAGTAAAGCTTTTTCTTGGTGCCTTCGTGTCTTAGTGTTTTAAAAATTCTGTGAAAATAAAAATCCGCAATAATCCGCGTTCAAAAAAAACTCATGAAGTTTTGGCTAAAAGCAATTTTCAGCGTTGCGTTGCTCGCGCTGCTGATTTGGAAATCGAACCTCGGCGATCTCCTCAACGTGATGGCGAGCGCCGACTTGCGCTTGTACGCCGCAGCTTTTGCGCTCTTTCTCTTTCAGCAAGTTGTCGTCACCTACTGCTGGCAACTGTTGCTCGTGGCGCAGAAAAACGCCGTGCCCTTTTGGCAAACGCTCAAAGTGCATTTCATCGGCAGTTTCTTCGGCACGTTTCTGCCGTCGAGCATCAGCATGGATGTCATCCGCGCTTATCATTTGTCGCGCCATTTGCGCCGTGGCGTTGATGCCGCCAGCTCGATGTTCGTCACCCGCGTGGCCGGTTTTGGCATCAATTTTTTGCTGGCGCTTCTCGTCGCGATTCCCGTGTGCCGCGCCAACAACGATTTTCAGCTTTTGTGGACCGTGGCAATTTTTACCGTGGCTTTCTTCGCGGCGATTTGGATTGTCTTACATCGCTGGGCATTGCAATTGTTCAGCAGTATTTTACGCCGCTTCAAGCTCGCGAAAATCGCGGATAAACTGCTGCACGTGCGCGAATCGATTTTAGAAGTTGCTGTTGCCAAAAGCGCGATGCTCAAAATGCTGCTGCTGTCGGTGTTCTTTCAGCTCCTCGGCGTCGTGATCATTTACATCGTTGGCCGCGCGCTGGAGATTCAGCTTGCTTTTGGCTATTATTGCATCTACGTGCCGCTCATCACCGCGATTGCCGTGCTGCCGGTTTCGGTGCTCGGCATCGGCATCCGCGAAGGCGCGTTCGTGTTCTTTTTCACCCAAGCCGGCGTGCCGAAAGCCACGGCGTTGTCGTTGTCCTTGTTGCTGTTCTCGCAGTCGTTGCTCATGGCGGCGATGGGTGGGATTTGGTATTTGTTGGATAAAAGCAAAGTGCAGACAATTGGCTTGGACATTGAAAAGGAAGCGTTTTCAACAACAGAATAGTGGTCAAAACAAAATTGTCGGAGTAAGATCAATGGAGCTACTAAAAGAAAAATTACTATTATTAAAAAATTTAGATGAGGCACTGGAAAGTGTTCTTAGAAGTTTATCAACTGATAAGATTAATGATGAATGGAATTCATTTTTGAGTCAAGCAGTTGATATAGTTCGGCTCAAAAAAGAAATTGAAAATGAATTTTCTAAGTCAGGAATATTCATTTTAGATGATAAAGATGCGGAATCAATGCTTCAAAAAATTAGTTCGAAACAATTGCTTCTTGCCGATTCAGTAATTCAATCTCTCGAGCAGATCACAAAAACAAAACTTGATTTAGAAGCACAGGATTGGAACGAACTTTACGAAATTGCTTCCAATGAACTTTTTTCATGGTTCGGACCGACTGGATATATTGAAAGATTAATCAAAATCGGAGCTTTAGTTTTAGGCATTGCTATACCAAAAGAATTAGAATCTATCGTTGATGAGGCTCGTCGATGCTACGCATTTCAGCAATACATAGCAGTTTATTCCCTTTGTAGAACGATTTTGGAAACATCAATGAGAGATATTTGTTTGCGTGCTGGAAAGATTCAGAAAATAGAAGATACAAATACATTTTATAAAAAATATCCTCCGAAGAAGCTGATTCAGTTCGTTTCAAATGAAGACTTAGAACTAACAACAAGAATTGAAAAACTATATTATGAACGTCTGAGCGCCATTGTTCATGGATTAAAATTCAGTGACTCAGATGGAGTACAATCTGCATTCAGAGAAACAATATTAATGGTGCAAGAACTATATCAAAAAAATAAAAATATGCTTTAGAAAAAAGCAATAACTTTCACAGGAAACAGGGATGATGGAGACCGTATGCAAAACCTCACAAAATTAGCCGTCATCGGCGCGGGCAAGATGGGCGAGACGCTCATCAAAGCCCTGCTCGATGCCAAAATGCTGGCCGCTGATCAGATCGTCGCGACGGCCAAGCACGCGCCGCGCGTCGAAGACATTGCCAAACGCCTCGGCGTGCCAACCACGCTGGATAATCGCGCCGCGATTCATGCTGCCGACGTGATTCTGCTCTGTGTCAAACCGCAAGCCCTGCGCGACGTGCTTGCGGAGATCAAGCCGGTGATCGGCAACGATCAACTGGTGATTTCGATTGCCGCTTCGGCAACCACCTCGTTCATCGAGCGGCATTTGGACAAATCCGTGCCGGTGGTTCGCGCCATGCCGAACACGCCGTCACTCGTGCGCAGCGGCATGACCGCGCTCTGTCGCGGCACGCAGGCCACCGACGAGCATCTCAAACGCGCCTGCAAAATTTTCGAGGCCGTGGGCCGTTCGTTGATCATCGACGAGAAATACATGGACGCCGTCACCGCGCTCAGCGCCAGCGGCCCGGCTTACATTTATATCATTCTCGAAGCGCTCGCCGAAGGTGGCGTCAAAGTCGGCTTGCCGCGCCACGTCGCCACCGAGCTGGCCTCGCAAATGTGTTTGGGCGCTTCGAAAATGGTTTTAGAAACCGGCGCCCATCCGGCGTTGCTCAAAGACGCCGTTACCACTCCGGCCGGCTGCACGATTGACGGTATTCTACAATTGGAAGAAGGCGGCCTGCGCGTGACGCTGATCAAAGCTGTCGTCGAAGCGACTCGCCGCGCGACGCAGTTGATCGAGAGTTGAGTTTATAAAATCGTCATCGCGAGGAGCGCTTTTAGCGACGAAGCGATCTGTTAATTTTAAAAGATTGCTTCGTCCCGCAAAAAACGCGGGACTCGCAATGACAGTGTTTTGTAGTGAAAATCAAATTGATATGGCCATTCACGTCATAAAATCCGAGCAAGAATTTAACGAGCTGAAGCCGGTTTGGGAAGATCTTTTCCAATCAAATCCCAACCACACGCCATATCAATCGTGGGAATGGAATTTCACGTGGTGGAAATACTTTGGCGCGCCGGAACGCTTGCGGTTATTTGTTGTCGAAGAGGAAAACCAGCTCATCGGCATCGCGCCGTTTTATTTGCGCAAACGATTTTACGGCTGGCCGTTGCCGCATCTCGGCTTCATCGGCCAAAAGCGCACGGATTATCTCGATTTCGTCGTGCGCGCCGGCAGCGAAGCGAATTTCTTTCAGCAGCTTTTCAAATATCTGCAAGAGAATAAAAACGAATGGCGATTTGTCGAGCTGAAAGACGTTCCCGACACCTCGACGAATTTACCGTTCTTTTATCAGGAAGTCGGCAAAATTTTTCCCGTGCTCGGTTGGGAGGCGCAACGTTTGTGTGTGACCGTGCCGCTCACGAATGATTGGGAGAGTTTTCTCAATACGCTCGGCAAGCGTACACGCAAAGACGTTGGTTATGATCGCCGTTTCTTTGAAAAAAACGTTGCCGCGGAGTTTAAAATTTTCACCAACTCTTCCGCGGTTTTTGAGGGTTTGAAAGATTTGATCACCGTTTATCGCACGCGCTGGCAGGAAGAAAAAGGCGCCACACGTTTTGAAGAAGACGCCGTCGCCAAATTCGAGCGCGAAATTTGCGATTTGTTTTCACATGCCGGCTGGTATCGGCTCTATTTATTGTATGCGAACCGGGAGCCGGTCGCCGGTCTCTCCGGTTACGTGCGCAACAACAAATATTACGCCGATGCTTACGCGCATGCGCCGGCGTTTCACAAATACAGTGTCGGCAACGTGCTGCTCGGCATGGCCATTGAAGATTGCATCAAAAATCAATGGACGGAATTGGATTTGACGCGCGGCGATGAACCCTATAAATTTCGCTGGAACGGCCAAGCCAAGCGCAATTATCATCTCAAAATTTTTCACAACCGCACCGGCATGGCGCTGGCGTCATTGGCGGAGGGAATGTACGAACGCGCCTCGCAGAGCAAGACGCTGAATAAACTGCTGGCGCAGTATCGCAAATTGAGATTTGGCAGTAGTTCGTGAATAAAAAACTTTGAACACGGATGACGCGGATAACGCGGATTGTCACGGATTCTTATCATGGTTTTTAATCCGTGACAATCCATCAAATCCGCGGCATCCGCGTTCAACAAAGCTTTTAAGATTTTATTTTGATTTTAAGTGTGAGAGGAGTATGCCGCTTCCGATTGCCCATTCGATGATGGGCTACGCCATTTCCGAAATTGCCGAAGCCGCGAACGTTCGGCTAACGAATAAAAAATGGCTCAATGTGTCGATCTTTGTCACGCTGGCGA